>DKJA01000182.1 GCA_002454505.1 Oxalobacteraceae bacterium UBA6704 | reverse complement strand
GGTGACAGGCACCATTTTCCGGGCAATATTTCCCGGAAAATGGTGCCTGTCACCGGTTTTTTTTCCCATCACGGCAAGCCATCGTGCGGTGGCGGCTCGATCTCCGTCCGCGAACCTACCGCATCACCTCCAGCGCCACTCCGCCCCGTACGGTGCGCAGATTGACGAGCTTCACCGGCTCCAGCGCATTGGCCGCCTTGCCGTCGGTGGTCACGGCCAGCGCGATCGTGTTCCGGCCGTTCGGATTCAGGATGCCGGGCGGGATCACGAAGGTGCGCTGCGGGCCCACGTGGGCGATGAACTGGCCCATGTTCCAGCCGTTCACGAAGATCAGCGCGCGGTTTTCGCGGTTCGAGCGCGGCTGCGTCGTGTCGCCGAACGCGAGGCCCAGCTGCACATCGTGCTCTTTCGGCAGGTCCAGGTCGAACGCCGTCTTCAGCCAGTAGGTGCCTGGCGCCGGCGGCGCTGCCGTGGCTTTGGCATCGCGCCAGCCCGCCGTGGAGGACGATGGCAGGTGCCACCCTTCCCGCTCGCCGTACAGGCCGCCGTTGTTCATCGGTCCGCGCATCGCGTCGGCAATCTGTTCGCCGCCCAGATTGCCCTGGATGCGCCAGGCGATCGGCACCGCGAAGCGCCGCCCGCCCTTCGATGTCAGCGATGCCGAGATCAGGCCGCGCGCTTCGCGGTGGTAATCGTCCGCCATCAGGTTCCAGTTATGCGAATTGTTCCGCACCATCACGGCAATCACGTGCCTGCCCGGCGCGAGCTTGTCGCCCAGCGCCAGCTTCACGCTGTCCGTCGTCTCGGGGAACGAGCGGCCCGTGTCCAGTTCGTGCTGGCCGACGAAGCGGCCGTCGATCCACACCTGGATCATGCCCGCGCCGCCCGCACCGTAGAACAGCTCCAGCTGGTTCGTTTTCGGCTCGGCGATGGTCACGTGGCCGCGGTACCACACGTCGCCATGGTGGAAGCCGTAGTCGCTCATCGCCAGCGTGGGCTGGCCACGCTCCGGCATCGTCCACGTCTGCGCGGCGGAAGCGCGGCTGTCCGCCTGCACCCAGCCGGCATCGTCGAACGCGGGCTGCGCTTCCGGGCTGTCCATGCGCCGCAACCACGGCCGCACCGCCAGGTCCGGCAGTTTTACGGCCACCGGCCCCGGCACCGGGGACGTCTTCACGCTGCCATCGGGCTGCGGCGTCAACGCCAGCTCCTCGCCGTTGAACGTGGCCGATGCAAAGGCCGGCCCCCAGATCTCGATGCCGCTGTCGGCCGACGTGTCGCCGAAGAGGCGCAGCGCGCCACCGGCCAGATCGGCGCCGCGCACCAGCGCTTCGGTTAGTTGCAATATCTGGCCGCCGGCCGTCCGCTGCGTCCAGAAGTTCACGCTGTTCTTTTCGTCCGCCAGCAGCAGCAACAACGGCGTGCGGCCCCCGCCCGAGATGCGCACACGCGCCACGCCTTCGTGCACATATTCCAGCCGCAGATCGCCGGTGCGCGCATCGAAGCGAGACGTTACGCGGCCCGCGAGCACGTCCACTTTCGGCTCGCTGGCAAACCGCAGCACCGTCTCGCCGGCCTCGCCATCGCGGCCATGCAGCAATGCGATATCGCGGTCGCCGTTGTTGAAATGCGTCTGCACTTCGGAAGTCGAATAAACCAGATGATGGCGTTCCAGCGCATAGGAAGCCAGCAGCATCCTGGCATCCTGGCCGTTCAGCCGCGACGGCACCGTGTAGCGGCCGTCGGCCGTATCGAGTTCGAACGTGAAGCTGTCGTCGGTCGTCAGGTCGGACGGATTGTGCACGGCGAACAGCACGTGCGTGCCCAGCTTCGGATTGACGTTGTGATAGACCTTCGCCCGGTCGGACGAGGTGGGGATCTCCGGCCCCTTGTCCATCTGCGCTAGCACCGGTTCAGCGGCCTGCACGAACATGCCCTGCTGCTTCAGCGCGTAGGCCTTCGGCCGCAACGCGCGGTCCTCGGCAATCGGTGCGCCGTAGTCATAGGACGTGTACACCACCGGCCCGCCCAGCCAGCCCCACGACGTGCCGCCGAACGTCATGTACACATTGTGGATCGTGATGCGGTTGATCAGGTTCGTGCCATAGAAGACGCGCTGATAGCCCTTGCCCTGCCGCTCCGCCGTGCATTCGTAGGTGCCATTCGAGCCCCAGTAGTCGAACCAGCCGCCGCCCAGTTCCGCCGCGAAGCCGGGCGTGCCGGGCGACGACAGCGCACCCGGCTTCGGCCCGGCCTTCGCGTAGATGCCCCAGTCGGGCGCCTTGTTCGGATTGGCGGCGCTGGCATGCACGTCGCAGCTGCCGCCCGGGTAGCCGTCGAAGGCATACATGTCCGTCGGCCCCGGATTGGCCCACGGCGCCGTCGAATCCTTCGGCGTCCAGTCGGCCAGCCGGCCGGCCGCATTGTGGAAGAACGGTACCGTGATGCCGTCCGCGCGGGCCTTCTTCGCCAGGTGCTCCATCTGCCGCACGTGCTTCGGCTCCACCTTGCCCAGTTCGTTCTCCAGCTGGTAGGCGATCACGTTGCCGCCGCCCGTGGTGGCCTGGTGGCGGCCGATGATCGCGTTAATCTGCGTCATCCACTCGTCCACGGCGGCCAGATAGGCCGGATCGTCGGTGCGTGCTTCGGCGCGGTTGCGGAACATCCAGCCGGGGTAGCCGCCGCCCGTCAGCTCCGCGTTCACGTAGGGGCCGGTGCGGGCGATGATGTACATACCCTCTTCTTCGGCAATCTCCAGCGCGCGCTCCACGTTGCGCACGCCGGAGAAATCGTACACGCCGGGTGCCGGCGAGTGATAGCCCCAGTCGAAGTAGAAGGCCACGCCATTGAAGCCCACGGCCTTCATCTTCTGGATCACGTCGCGCCACAGCGATGGATTGGGCAGCCGGAACGGATGGATCTCGCCCGACCAGACGACCACGCGCTTGCCGTCCACCTGCAGCGAATGCTCGTCCCATGCGATCTTTTTTGGTTTGCCGGCCGGCTTGGTGGCTGCGGCCAGCGCCTTGGCGTCTTCGGCGATCACCGATGCCATGCCCACCGCACCGGACACTCCACCCAGCGGCGCTTTGGCCGTCCACGTGCGCAGGCCATCGGTGCTGTCGGAATACCAGTAACGGCGGGCCGCGCCATCTCCCGTGGCGAAATAGGCGCGCCAGCGCTCGCCGGGCAACTGCACGAGCGACTGCCCGCCGGAAGACGTTCCCCAACCGGCCCAGTCGCCCTGTTGCCGCACCTGCCAGGGGCCGGTCAATGCAGGCGCCGTGGCCAGCTCGAGGAAGCCTGTCTTGCGGTTGCGTGCCAGTGCCGTATAGCCGCCGTCCGTGGCTGCGACGACGTTAGCGGCATGGCCTTCGAGGCCTTGCAGCGCCTTGGGAGCCTGGTCCCCACCCAGCAGCACCGGCCCGGCACCGGTGGCGACGGTCAGCTGCCATGCGCCGTCGCTGCCACGGAGCCATGCCGGGGCCGTGGCACCCGCAGTGCCGCGGATGGTGCGTACGAAGTCCCAACGCTTCAGGTCGCGCGAGCGGGCCAGCGCGATGCCGGCGTTCGACGCATACGCGACGTAATAAATGCCGTCAGGCTGGCGGACAATCGCAGGATCGCGCAGGCCGCCCCGCGGGGCGTAGGCTTCCGACGCAAGCGTGGCAAACGTGACGCCATCGGTGGACGTGAAGAGACTGAGCCAGTTCTCCGCACCCAGCGGCACGCCGGCCATCAGCAATGTGTGCTCGCCCGCGACAGCCTGCGATAAAGCACTCTTGCGCGAGGTATCGGAGGCTTGGGGAATCCCCAGCTCCTGCGCCATCACGCTGCCGACCAGTGCCATGCCGGCAGCGCCAAGGACGCCCAGTTTGAAAAGACGCGAATGACGCGAAGGAGGCTGGGTGGGCGGCATGAGTCCTGATCGGGCAAGTTGGGTCACCGCGATCATAAGACCTTTTGCCGCACGAATCGGGCGCCGACTCGTCAACAAGTTGAGCGATTGATCGTGCGAGCGGCGCGCGCCCCCTACTTCAGGCAGTCGCGCATCCGCCCCGACAGGCGTAGTATCGGAAGTCCGAACCATTCCCCGCAGGCGAAACGATCATGAGCGAACCGAAGCCAACCCAAGCCGATAGCGAAGAAGCGGCCGAACACGAGGAAGAAGCGCTGGACGAGGCGCTGGAGGAATCCTTCCCGTCCAGCGATCCGATCGCGGTGTCGATCACCAAGGAAGCGCTGGCACCTCAGCGGTGAGCGCGGCGCTCGGCGCTGTCCTGCTGTTGCGGCCGGGCGCCCGCCGATGTGGCGATGCCGCCGGCTTCCGGCGCCGCGTCATCCATCAGCGCGCGCAGTTCGCGGATGCTCATGTCGGTCATTTCATGCAGGCGCAGCAGCATCGTGGCGCCGACCGGCAGTCGGCCGCGGCGGATCTTGCTGAGCTGCGGCGGTGCGACGCCGAGCAAGCGCGATAACGCTGCATCGTTCTTCGCCCCCAGTTGCTGCGCGACGGCGTCGAGCAGGCGGTGCTGGGTGTGGGCGGCCGAATCTTGTCCGGAAGGTTGTCGGGTGTCGTGTTGTGATGCCATCTTGGTCTCCCTGCGGCGTGTGCCGTGATGTGGTAGCTCTATGCTCCATGCATGCGAGGGGCCCGGTCCGTTAAACAACGCACCGAAGTGGCAGATAAGGTGTCACAACCTGGTGTTGCATGACACATTTTTCCATTGCTGAGCAGGTTTTTTTACTCAGCAGCAGCACAAAGACGGCTTCATCGCCGTCATTTGCGCTGCGAGCCGAGTGCCGTTTGCAACCGCTTGGAGGCCCGCCATGACCAGGATGTCGCCCGCTGTCACTCGCGCCGTGCAAGGCTCCCCGATGCGCTGGCCGGCGCGCGCGCTGCTGCTGGTCAGCTGGCTCAGTGCCGGCATCTTCAGCCTGTACATCGTGATCTTCTACGGCGGCGCCGCCGTGCTGGGCACGATGGCGCAGGACTGGAACGAAGTGCTGCCCCGTCTTTACGAACAGGCGGCCACGCCGGCCAACATCATGATCGGCATGCACTTCATTGCCGGCGCGGTGGTGCTGATACTCGGTCCCTTGCAGTTCCTGGCCGGCGTGCGCACCCGCTGGCCGGCCGTGCACCGGTGGAATGGCCGCATCTATCTGACCTGCTCGGCGCTGGCCGGCGTGGGCGGCCTCGTTTATCTCGCGCTGCAGGGCACCGTGGGCGGCCCGATGATGACGCTCGGCTTCGGTGTGTATGGCGTGCTGATGCTGCTGGCATCGGCGCAGACGTTGCGTCATGCGCTGGCGCGCCAGCTGGCCGACCACCGCGCCTGGGCGATCCGCCTGTTCACGCTGGGCCTCGGCTCATGGTTATACCGGATGGAATACGGGCTGTGGCTGAAGGCGCTGGACTGGCCGGGCCACGTATCCGGCACGTTCGACGGACCGTTCGATCTCGTCATGAATTTTTTCTACGTGCCGCACCTGCTGGTCGCCGAATATTTCATCCGCCGCCGCGCGGTGCCCCCGGGACGCTTCGCCGGCTCCGCGGGCATCGCCTGTGCCGTGCTGCTGGCCGTGGTGACGTGGCTGTTCGCGTCCGCCTACTGGCTGCCGCACGTGCGCGACCAGCTGGGCAAGCTGTTTTAACACCTGGTACCAATCCCCCTCATCCTTACCCTCGCGACAACTCAAATATCGCCAGTGCAACGCGCCAAAAAATTTGTAACCAGCGGTAATAAATTAATCCGGCGCAACGACTTCTACGTAGCTGCTGATGCACTGTTGACATGCCTATCTATCCACTATATCTTGTCGCAAATATTGCATTACGGCAAGTTACAAGCACCTTGCCAGTGAGTCCCGCCCGCTCGCTGGCAGCGGCATGTTCCTCAGTTCTCGTAGCACAGGCAGTCCTGGTAGCACAACCCAAGCAAACGGAGAAACCCATGAACCAAATGCCATTGCGGCATCCCTTGAAGTCACGGCGGCTGCAGCGCGCTACCACGCAAGCGGCCCCACTCGTGCTGGCGGCCTTGCTGGCCGCCTGCGGCGGCGGCAGCGACAGCGCCAACCCGGCGGCGCAGAAAACCGCCGCGGCAATGAAATCGATGGCCGCCGGCGCGGCCGAGGAAGTGGCGCTGACGCCGGTCGAAGCGGTTGCCACGTCGGCGGAGCGGGGCGACCTGTCCGGCGCCGCGGCGATCGACGGCGACCTCAACACGCGCTGGGGCAGCACGTTTACCGATGACCAGGCGCTGACGCTCGATTTCGGCAAGTCCGAAACGATCACGCGCGTGCGCATCGACTGGGAAAACGCGCACGCCAGCCGCTACCTGCTGCAGGTATCGGACGACAAGAACAACTGGACGACCATCAAGACGGTGGACGACAGCCAGGGCGGCATCGAGGACTGGACGGGCCTGAACGGCCAGGGCCGCTACCTGCGCATGCAGGGCGTCAAGCGCGCCGGCCAGTACGGCTACTCGATCTTCGAGATCAAAGCCTTCTCCGGCACGCCGGTGGTGCCGGAACCCGAGCCGGATCCGACGCCGGTGCCGGTCGATCCGACGCAGCCAGGCGTGACGGTGAAGCCGTCGCTGGCCACCTCGTCGCCCGTGGAAAACGGCGCGAACGCGGCGTCGATGGCGATCGACGGCAAGCCCAATACGCGCTGGTCCAGCACGCCGGACAACAATGCGTATATCCAGTTCGACTTCGGCGCCAAGACGCAGGTGGGCTACCTGAAGCTCGTCTGGGAAAACGCGTACGGCAAGGAGTACATGCTGCGCACGTCGGACGACGGCGACAACTGGACGACGGTCCGCACCGTCAACAACGGCAGGGGCGGCACCGAGGAATTCTTCAACCTGGGCATCAACGCCCGCTTCGTGCGCATGCAGGGCAAGACCCGCGCCACGCAGTACGGTTATTCGCTGTTCGAAGTGGAATTCAAGTCGCCGGGCAGCGACAACACGCTGCCGGTGGCCGCCACGTCGCCGCACCGTTTCCCGGCCAGCGGCAACGGCTGGACGCCGCTGCCGTCCTACGCGCAGCCGCTGGAAACGCTGCAGTTCACGCTGGCCGACGGCACGCTGGTGACGCGCTTCGGCGCACGCGGCCTGGCCCGCCACGGCCGCGAGCGCGGCGAGGACTGGAACGAGATCGGCTACGGCCCGAACGAAACGGTGGATGCCAACGGCAATCCGGTCGATAAGGGTCCGGGCAATTTCCTGACCTTCGTGCCGCAGTACTTCCAGAACCGCACGTGGGGCTTCGAGATCATCGACAACAGCCGCGTGGCCGGCGTGACGAAGCCGACGCTGACCATCAACCAGTACACCCAGGTCGACTTCCTGCCAGGCCAGATCGCGTTCTTCCGCGGCTTCGACCGGCCGGGCGTGACGGGCTACGGCTGGATGAACCCGGGCGAGCTGGCGGACAACACCGTCGCCATCTGCAAACCGTCCGCCTACCCGGCCGCCGGCAAGCTGGCCAGCGCGGACGGCGTCAACAGCGGCTGCACGCTGCGCATCAGGGACTATCCGGGCCACGCTGCGCTCAATGCCGACGGCTTCCCGAACGGCCAGAACGTGCCGGCGCGGCCGCTGGTCCAGGGCGACATCATCGAGGTGGCGCCGTCGATGTTCTCGACCACGGCGGCGATGCAGGCCAAGGGCGACAACGGCGGCATCCGCTACTACTCGGGCGAATGGACGTATGTCGTCGGCACCGGCCTGCGGCCATGGTATGGCGTGCAGCCGCGGCTGAACTCCGTGCCGCTGCCCGAGTCGTCGCTGACCGGCGGTCTCGGTTCGGTGTCCTACGACTATGCGGACAACGCATTGTTCGTGTTCCAGCAGCCGCAGAACAATGTGGGCATGCAGAACATGCAGCGCTTCGTCGAAGGCCGCCGCCTGGTGCACACTAACTTCACCACGGGCGACCACAATGAAGGCGGCAACGACCGCTATACGCCGGGCGTGGGCCTGCAGGGCCAGCGCTTCAACCAGTCGGCCTGTATCGGCTGCCACGTCAACAACGGCCGCAGCCCGGCGCCGCTGGCGACGGGCCAGCGCCTGGACACGATGTCGGTGCGCGTCGCCACCACCACAGCCGCCGGCCAGTTGCCGCATCCGCAGTACGGCACCGTGGTGCAGATGAACGCGATCTCCAGCAGCGGCGCGCCGCAGAACTGGGGCACCGGCGTGTACGTGGCGAGCTTCGAGACCACCACCGCGAAACTGGCGGACGGCACCACCGTGGAACTGCGCAAGCCGGTGCTCGGCTTCGAAGGCCCGGTACCGGACACGTTCTCGCTGCGCCAGGCGCAGCCGTTGATCGGCACCGGCCTGCTCGAAGCGGGCCCGGAGAATGACATCCTGGCGCGCGTGCGCACCACGGCAGACGAAGACGGCGTCAAAGGCGTGGCCAACTACGTGTTCGATCCTGAAACGGGCGCCGTGCGCCTGGGCCGCTTCGGCTGGAAGGCATCGAAAGCGTCGCTGCGCCAGCAGGCTGCCGATGCGCTGCTGCAGGACATGGCGGTGACGTCGCCCGTCTACCGCAGCCGCACCTGCGTGACCGATCCGGCCGGCTGCGGTGCGGCGGCGCCGCAGAAAGGCATCACGGAAGCGGACCTGCAGTCGATCTCGAACTACCTGGCCCTGGTGGCGGTACCGGCCCAGCGCAACCTGACGAGCGGCTATCCGAAAGGCGTGGCGCCGCTGGAAGAACACAATGTCGATCCGGCGAAGATCTCCGCCGGTTCGAAGGTGTTCGCGGCGATGCGCTGCTCGGCATGCCACACGGTGGAAATGAAAACCGGCTCGGGCCACCTGTTCGCGGAACTGCGCAACCAGACGATCCGTCCTTACTCCGACCTGCTGCTGCATGATATGGGTCCGGCGCTGGCGGATAAATTCACCGAGGGCCAGGCCAAGGGCAGCATGTGGCGCACCGCGCCGCTGTGGGGCATCGGCTACGCCGACAAGGTGATGGGCAAAGGCACCAACAAGCCGGGCTACCTGCACGACGGCCGCGCCCGCACGCTGACGGAAGCGGTGATGTGGCACGGCGGCGAAGCGGAACGCGCACGTCAGCGTTTCGAGAAGCTGTCGGCAGCCGATCGCGAAGCGCTGCTGGCGTTCATGAAGTCGCTGTAACGCTGTTCGGGGACTGTCCCCACAGGGGACTGTCCCCTCTTCTGCTTTCTCTCTGCGCCCGCGTCCTGCGGGCGTTTCTTCATCCAGCGGCGCCCCCCCTTGACCGGCAGCTTGCATGGATTCCATTTCCATCTTGATGCATACTAGCGCTAAAACTCGTCCATACATCAAGCCAAATGCCACACAATATATCCATACAAGACACCACTCTCCTGACCCTCGAACTCTCCCCCGCCGCCGGCCCCCGCTACCTGCAAATCGCGGACGCGCTGGAACACGCGATGCTGAGCGGCGACCTGCAACCCGGCACGCGCCTGCCGCCGCAGCGGCAACTAGCGCAGCAGCTGGGCGTGGACCTGACCACCGTCACGCGCGCCTACGATGAAGCCAAGCGCCGCCACCTGCTCGAAGGCCGCGGCGCGCGCGGCACGTACGTCGCCGCGCCGAAAGTGGAACTGGCGCCGGTGCTGGACCTCAGCATGAACACGCCCCCGCCGCCGGAAGGCGTGGCGTTTGGCGACCTGCTGAAGCGAGGCCTCTCCCAGGTGCTGATGCGGGCCGATAACGAGCTGCTGATGACTTACCACCTGGGCGGCGGCAGCCCGGCCGACCGACAGGCTGGTGCAACCTGGCTGGCGCCGATGTTCGGCAAGGTCGATCAGGCCGACGTGCTGGTCTGCCCTGGTGCGCAGGCCGCGCTGGCGGCGCTGCTGCTGGCGCTCACGCAGCCCGGCGACACGATCCTGGCCGAGCCGACGATCTACCCGGGCATCCGCAGCGTGGCCGCCGAATTCGGCCGGCGCATCGTCACCGTCGCCACCGATGGCGATGGCATGCGCCCCGACGCGCTGGAAGAAGCGTGCCGCGTGCATGGCGCGCGGCTCGTCTACCTGAACCCCACGCTGCAGAACCCGACGACGGCCACGATGCCGGCCGGACGCCGCCGCGACCTGGCGGCTGTCGCACGGCGGCTCGACCTGCGCATCATCGAGGACGATCCGTACTGGCTGCTGGCCGATGCGCCACCACCACCGCTGGCGACGTTCGCACCTGCGCACGCGTGCTACATCTCGACGCTGTCGAAGTGCCTCACGCCAGGCTTGCGCATCGCGTTCGTGCTGGTGCGCGATCCAGCTTTACAGGAGCGGTTCCTGGCGGCGTTGCGTTCCTTCGCATTGATGGCAGCGCCGCTCACCGCAGCGTTGGCCACGCAATGGATACACGATGGATCGGCCACGGAGTTGATGCATGGCGTGGCTGCCGAAGCGCGCGCCCGCCAGCAGATGGCGCGCCTGGTGCTGAGTGGGCGCGATGGCGCAACGCTCGATGGCCTGCATGTCTGGCTGACGTTGCCGGCTTATTGGTCGTCTTCCGATTTATCGCAGGTGGCCTTGCGCGAAGGTCTCGCCGTCACGCCAGCCAGCGTGTTTTGCGATGCCACGCCGACGCCGGATGCCATCCGGATTTCGCTGGGGAGTATCCAGAGCCGGAAGCGGCTGCAGGCGGGGCTGCAACGGCTCTCGCAGTTGCTGGCGCGACGGCAGCCGGTGCAGGTGCGGCCGGTGATCTGACAGCGTTCACGGCAGCTTGCAAGGCATACCCGCCTGGCGCGCGGGATCCCCAGGCTGCGCTTTTTCGACATGGAAGTGGAAGACTTCCGCCGGACCGGTGGTCGATCCCCAATTGCGCGCGGTGCCCCGCATCGCCGCACGGGTGACGCCATTGAACTCGTAGACGCTCAGCAGCGTTACGGTGTCGAACGACTTCACTGTGCTGTAGAGGACCTGTACGACCGCGCCCGCACCCGGCACGCCGGGGTTGGCAACGGTTGCACCGGAGACGACCTGTGTCTTCTCCGCCGGCGCGGGAATCGCGACCGTGTCGCCGGGGCCGGTGCGAGCCTTGACGCCATCGAACGGCGCCCCGGAGGGCCCGATGACGATCGAGCGAATGCCGCCCGGATCGGCCACATTGGCGACGATGCCAAACGGCTCGTTGACATAGACGCAGCGGTTTGCAGCAGTCGATACAGTCGTGGCGATTTCCACCATCGGCGTGCCGAGGCCCGGCGTCTCGTAGTGGATGCGAAAGCGCATCGTCGGATTCGTGGTATCGGACAGGTCCGGCATGACCTTGCAACCGGTCAGCGCGAAGCCTGCAAACATCATCATGGCCAGCAGTTTCACTTTACTACCTCCGTCATTTGAATCGGCGTTGAAATCCAGGATGGACAAGCGCCGCGGCGGTACACTGCGCCTTCAGTCAAACCGGATGAGGCCGCTATCTTGCGCCCGCCTGCGGCGCAGGTCTGTCATGCTTTGTCGGGCAGCTGTCACCATTCGTCGATTGATGAGCAGGTCTAACTATTACCGGGGAGCCAATGACACACCGCAGGCTGGAACTGTTCGCCGATTACCATCAGCTATATCCAGGATGAGACTGCCGATCGCAATCTTGCCGAATTATGGACCGACGAGGAGGTTAATCGCCTTTGGCGATATTACTTTGTGCGATACGCATCGGCACAGTCCAGGATATTACTTTGCTGGCCGTGATCCAGGTTGTGGGACAGTGCCGCCGCTCAATGAGGCGAAATTCGAAAATCTCATCAAATTCTACAATTTAGGTCTTGAAAAACCCATTAAGGAATTCTTTTTAGCGAGCATTTCTTAATCACATCCTGCTCACGCGCCGTCACAGGGCACATGAGCAGATGAATTGCCATATCAAATTAAAAAACTGCGATTTCTTCCTGCGTCCGAGATCCTATATTTTTTATAAATATTTTAAAAGCTAGGGGAGCCTTAGACTTGGCCGCAAGCTGATCAAATGAAAAGCCTCCCTTTGCAATAAATTCATGCTGCGGCAATTGACCAAATAACCCTGTGTTATTAGAATTCCTCTCTACAAGAAGTAACGCCAACCACTTCCTGAAAAACATCAATGCAAACTTACCACGATATCGGCTTCTTTTCTCAAGTTCCATAAACTTTACTCTATGCTCGTCAACCTCCGATCCAGAAGGCTCTCGCTCCAAACAAACCATATCCTCAATTTTGCCATTTCCTTTTTTTACATCACTAATTTTTATTTCAGCAAGCTCATCAATACGAACACTTAATTCCCGGAGCTGCCGAATCTTGCATTTCCTTGCCAGATAAATCCTGAAATTTATATCTGATGTTACATCCAAAAAAGAATCATAATCAGATTTAAATAATTCACCTATTTCCGCCCTTATCGATGAACTGCCATGGCAGTGAAACTCAATCTTGAGAATTTCTTCTAAAATTTCCGTTTCAACCAAATAATTTTCCACTGAATATTTTTCAGTCATGAAAATAGAATCATCGAGTTCGTTGCCTTTTAAATCATCAAAATCTCTGTCAGTAAAAAAATAGACGTTTTTACCCATACCCGACAGATCAGATTTTAATGATGACCAAAGCTGAAGTAGCTGATTTTTGTTCCTACAGATGAATGGTTCATACAAAATATCAGGCTGAAATTTAGATAACCAATGAGAATAAATTAATTTATCATCAACACCTTCATATGCAAAAATCTTAATACCTGCGGAAGATGATTTCGCCACGCCCAACTCCGCTTTGAGAACAGCCGATGCAGAAAGACTACTTTTTAACCTCTGCAAATAGGAGTCGGATCTCATAGGCATTTCAGTGGTCATCTATAACATCTCCCAAGTTATCAATTCCATCTTCAGACTCTAATCGCGAAAAAAGGTCATCGACATTTTCGGTAGAAAAACTAAGTCCCAATGAAGCCGCAAAAGGTTCAAGTTCGTTGTCAAAGATGAATGGGGAGTGCGTAATCGCTATAACTTGCTGACAGGTTGCCGAGGATAAAATATCTGGCAATATCTTCCTCTGCCAATCTAAGGATAGCGACAGCTCTGGCTCGTCGATCAATACCAGTTTCTTCTTAGGATAAAGGTAAAGCTGAGCAAAAAGCGAAATCATCTGCTTTTCACCTGACGATAAGGCATCTAGTGGAATTTTCCTATTGGTACGCCTACTTGAAACAGTTACTCGTAAATTTCGCTTATTGAAAGTCAAAATCTTATCATCATCCGAAAAAACCTCCCTCGACTTTCCAGTGCTGGTTGAAGAATCTTCACCTGATAAATAATTATTACAATTAGCGATAAATTGCTCAACAGTACTTTCAATACCTTGAGTTTTTTGTATAACAGAATTCAGTTGGCCAAGAAAATAATTAAGAAATTTCTTTGAATCTGATGGTACAGAATCACTGTAAATAGCGTCGATATCAGGAATTCGAACGCTACTATATGGCCCATAGCGATATTCTCGATCTACATCTTTAATTCTTTCAAAAAATATCTGAAGAGCGTCCTTAGTTGGGCGAGCATTTAGTTCGGGCACGCTTTGATCAAAAACACCAGTAACAAGATCATTAATAATATTAGCGCTAATTTTACCGTAGCCTTGATTCGACTGAAATTGAATATCGCGGTACAAAACTCCTAATCGATCCGATATGTCACTCAACCCAAAATTGATATCACCGGTATGAAGGCCTCGCTGCGTCACACCTAGGCGAGCGAGAATTGACTTCTTACGACGGCCACTTCTACTTTCTACGCTGGGAATGGAAAGTTCAATGCGTCGATATGTCGGAAGATAGACAATTTCGAACTCTGAGAAAACCGTGCTTAAATAACCTCGAATTTTATTAAGGTGCGGAGTTTTTCCCCGAATAGACTCAGCCAGCCTCTTACAACGACTCCTTGCTTCACTAGTATCATAACTAATTTTAGTGTACATTGCAGAGAATATAGGATGATCTAAAACCTCCGAATTTGTCATTCTATCAAAATCCGCCTCCAATAACTCCAACAACGTGTAAGGCTCCAATTCCCAAGCCTTTGCTCTTGCAACAAACTGGCTATCCGAGCATATCTCCATAAACTCGTCTATTTGAGCCTTTGAAACCTCCATTAATTCCGGAATGCCTTCAATAGAACAAGTAATAGAACGGAAATCTAAATTCGCAAGCCTTGTAAATTGGCCTCGCAAAAATGCATCCAACGCACCAAGCAGTGTAGTTTTGCCGGACCCGTTCTTTGCTATCAGGACAGTTGCAGCATACTTAGACTCCAAAGTAATAGTGCGATAACCAAATAACCCTTCGATACTGAAGTGCTTTACCACAGATGGCCTGAGCGCTGCAGTTTCAATATTTTTCACAACAGTGTCGTTTTCCATGTTTTCCAATAAATTAATTAGCCCCGATAGCTATGACTTGCAGCGATACGAATCCATCTACACAAATTAGCATGGTGCCACGAAGAAAAGCAATATCCAAATTATTTTTGCTGTCTACGCCCTATGTGTATCATTTAGGTTTGCAGGACAATGTTGAAAGGGAGTACGAATTTACAGGCACAATAAGTGACCTTAATTAGATGCCTAAAGTTGCTCCTTAGCCACACCCCTCGCACGTAGCAGCTTGTTAAGTTCATTAGCCAGTGCATCCAGAAAAGCAGTGACGCGCACCGGCACATGCCGCCGCGTCGGCATCACCGCCCAAACCGCCAGATCCTCCATCTCGGCATCCCGCAACCCAACCCGCACCAGCGAACCCTCGGCAAGCTGCCGATGCACATCCCAGTAAGTGAGCATCGTCAGTCCGAGCCCCTGCATAGCCGCCGTGCGCGCGGCATCCACGCTGCTGGTTGTCACGCGGCCGCTCACGCGCCGGCGCTGCACCTTGCCGCCCACGACCAATGGCCAGCGCCCCACCGCCTGCAGCACCACGCATTCATGATCGTCCAGATCGGCCAGCACCGAAGGCTTGCCATGCCGCGCCAGATAGGAAGGCGAAGCCACGATCACGCGGGGATTTGACGCGATCCGACGCGCGACAAGCTCCGAGTCGCCCAGCGTGGCAACGCGCAAGGCGAGATCGAGGCCATGGCCGACGATGTCCACCACGCGGTCCGACACGTCCAGATCGATGCGCAGCTCCGGATGTCGCGCCAGCAGCGCAGGCAGCAGCGGCAGCACGATGGACTGGCCGAACACGCTGGGCGCCGTCATGCGCAGCACGCCGGAAGCAAGTGCCGGCGATGGACTCAGCTCAGCGCGGGCGCTCTCCTCCGCTTCCACCATCGCGGCCGCATGCGGCTGGAATGCTTCGCCTTCGGCCGTCAGCGACACGGCACGCGTGGTGCGGTGGAACAGCCGCACGCCCAGTTCCTCTTCCAGCGCGGCGATGCGGCGCGAGACCTGCATCGGCACCACGTCCAGCTGGCGGGCCGCGGCGGACAGGCTGCCGGCGGCGGCAACGGCCAGGAAGATGCGTACGTCGGATGTCTGCATTTATAACCTTTTGTGTTAAAGCGGCTTCACTCAGCAACGGCTTGGTTGATCGAAGCCCTGTGCCTATCATGAGCCATCCATCACCGAAAGGAGCCAGCCATGACCAACCAGATTCTATCCGCATACGATATGCACGGCACCACCCTGCGCAATCGCCTGGCCGTTGCACCGATGACCCGCGTGACCGCGAGCGAGGCAGGCGTGCCCACCGATGCGATGCGCGACTACTACGAACGCTTCGCCCGCGGCGGCTTCGGCCTCGTGATCACCGAAGGCATCTACACGGACAAGGCGTTCGCCCAGGGCTACCGCTTCCAGCCCGGCCTGGCGGACGATGAACAGGCAAGCGCCTGGGCCGGTATCACGGCGCGCATCCATGCGCACGGTGGCCGCGTCGTCGCACAGCTGATGCATGCGGGGGCGCTGAGCCAGGGGAATCCGTACCGCGCGCATACCGTGGCGCCGTCGGCAGTGCAGCCAAAGGGCAAGCAGATGGTGTTCTATTACGGTGCGGGCGACTATCCGGTGCCGGCGCAGATCACCGAAGCACAGATCGCGGAAGTCATCGAAGGCTTCGTGGAGGCGGCAAAGCGCGCGGTGCGCACGGCCGGTTTCGATGCGATCGAGATCCATGGCGCGAACGGCTACCTGCTGGACCAGTTCCTCACCGCGCACACGAACCTGCGCACGGACCGCTGGGGCGGCGATGTGCATGGCCGCGTGGCGCTGCTGGTCGAGGTGCTGAAAGCCGTCAAGGCTGCGGTGGGCACGCAGGTACCGGTCGGCATCCGCATCTCGCAGGGCAAGGTGAACGATTTCACGAACAAGTGGCCGGGGCGCGAGGCGGATGCGCGGGCGATCTTCGGCGCGCTGGCAGCGGCGGGGGCGGACTTCATCCACGTGACCGAGTTCGAAGCATGGCAGCCTGCCTTCGAAGGTGATACGGATACCTTGATCGCATTGGCGCGCCGTTACGCTCCGGGCGTGACGATCATCGCCAATGGCGGCCTGCACACGGCCGAACGTGCGGCAGCTGCGCTGGCAGACGGTGCGGACATCGTCGCGCTGGGCCGCGGTGCGCTGGCCAATCCGGACATGCCGCAGGTGTTCGCCGCGCAGGCCGAACCGCGCCCGTTCGATGGCACGATCCTTGGCCCGATCGCCGATATCAAGGACAGCGAACTGGCCTTCAGCGGGGAATGATGCGGCTTGGTATAGTGGTCCGTTCATGGATGACGAGGAGTACCGCATGTCCCGCTTCAACGATGCCTATGCAACGGTCTTCGTGCCCGGCCGGCTGACGCTGGGCGTGATGACGCCGTTCTCCGCCGCCGCCGGCCGCCTGGCCGATATCGATGACACGCTGGCACTGGCGGCGCAGGCCGATGCACTGGGCTTTGCCGCGCTGTGGACGCGCGACGTGCCGCTGATGGTGCCGCAGGGGTCGGACAATACGGCCAGCGCACTGGACGATCCCTTCCTGTGGCTGGCCGCCCTCGCCGCGTCGACGCGCCGGATCGCACTGGGCGCGGCCGCCATCGTGCTGCCGCTGCGGCATCCGCTGCACGTGGCCAAGGCCGCGCTGACGCTGGACCGCATCAGCCACGGCCGCTTCATCCTCGGCCTGGGCTCGGGCGACCGGCCGGCGGAATTCGCCTCGTTCGGTGAAGACCTGGAAAAGCGCGGCGACACTTTCCGCAGCCGCTGGGCACTGTTGCGGGCGGCTCTGTCGCCCGTGGCGGAAGAACGTGCAGCGCTGCTGGAAGCGACAGGCGGCTTTGACCTGATGACCCCACCCGCGGCGCGTATTCCGATGCTGGCCATCGGCACCGCACGGCAATCGCTGCAATGGATCGCATCCAACGCGGACGCGTGGGCGACGTATCACCGCGAGGAAGCACGGCAGCAAGGACGTATCGACCTGTGGCACCAGGCGCTGGAACAGAAGGCGCCGGGCAGCGGCAAGCCGTTCATCCAGTCCGTGCAGCTGGATTTGCTGGCCGATCCGGATGCGCCTTCTTCACCTTTGGAGCTTGGTCTGCGCACGGGCCGGCATGCGCTCGTCGCTTATCTGCAGCGGATGCGGGAGCTCGGCGTGGCGCACGTGCTGTTCAATCTCGTGGCAAGCGAACGGCCGGTGAGCGATGTGCTGCGAGAACTCGGAGAGGAAGTGGTGCCGCGGGTGTAGCGAATACAAAAACGGTGACAGGCACCTATTTCCAACCATGGCTGAGCTCGTGTCCAAAAACAGGGTTGACCCCATGGTTGGACACGAACTGAGCATTAGATCAGTAAGGCCCGCGAATATTGTCGCGCACCTGTTCGCGATAAATGCGCGCCAGCGCCTCGTGCAGCTCGCGCGGCAGCGCGGGTAGCGACGCGGCGGCCACGTTGGCGGCGACCTGCCCCGGCGAGCTGGCGCCGGGGATGACCACGGTCACGGCCGGATGATCGAGGATCCAGCGCAGCGCCATCTGCGCCATCGTCATCCCCGGCGGCACCAGCGCGGCGACGGATTCGGCGGCGGCGATGCCCTTGTCCAGTTCCAGGCCGGCGAAGGTTTCGCCCACGTTGAAGTACTGGCCGTCGCGGTTGAAGTTGCGGTGGTCGTCCGCGCCGAAGGTCGTGGCGCGGGTGATCTTCCCGGTCAGCAGGCCGCTGGCCAGCGGCAGGCGGACGATGATGGCCACGCCGGCATCCGCAGCGCGCGGCAGCAGTTCGTCGGCCGGCTTCTGGCGGAAGAGATTGAAGATCACCTGCAGCGACGCCAGCCCCGGCTGGCCGACGCACAGCAGGCCCTCCTCCACCGATTCCACGCTGGCACCCCAGCGGCGGATCAGGCCTTCCTGCTGCAGTTCGCGCAGCCATTCGAACACGTGGCCGGCGCGCAGCACGTCGGTCGGCACGCAGTGCAGCTGCGTCAGGTCGAGCGCTTCGACGCCGAGACGGTCGATCGAGCGCAGCGTCGCTTCGCGCAGGGATTCGCGCGTGTAGCCGTCCGGGTAGATGCCGGCGCGGCCCAGCTTCGTGGCGACGGTCAGTCCCGCATCGCGCTGGCCGGATAAAAACTCGCCGATCGACCGTTCGCTGGCGCCGTCGCCATACACGTCGGCCGTATCGATGAATCTGACGCCCGCCGCCAGTGCGGCGTTCAATGTCTGCTGCGCGATGGCGTTGTCCCAGCTGGCGCCCCAGCCGCCGCCCAACTGCCAGCAACCCAGGCCGATTTCCGGTACCGACAGCGCATCGCTGCCGAATTTTCGTTCCTGCATGGTCTCCCCATTCTCGTGGTTGATCGTTCTCCGCGATTGTGCCGCATCCCGGTCCACTCTGCAGCCCCCGTCGCGACGACGCTGATTGCCAGCCGCGCGGGCCCTGCGTATAATTGAATGAGAACCATTCTCATCTTCGCATATTGCAACCACATTCATGTCCGCCAACGACAGCGCCCTGCAGCGCGAAATCACTGCGCTCTACAGCGACCACCACGGCTGGTTGCGCGGCTGGCTGCGCAAGCGCCTCGGCGATGCGCACCAGGCGGCGGACCTGGCGCACGACACGTTCATCCAGCTGCTGACGCGCGACGAGCCGGTGGCCGCCCGCGAGCCGCGCGCCTTCCTGACGACGGTGGCGCAGCGCGTGCTGGCCAATCACTGGCGCCGCCAGCAGATCGAACGCGCCTACCTCGAGGCGCTGGCGCTGCAACCGGAAGCGGTGGCCGTGTCGCCCGAGGAGCGCGCGATCGTGTTCGAGACGCTGCTGGCGGTGGACCGCATGCTCGATGGCCTGCCGCTGCCGGTGAAACGCGCTTTCCTCATGAGCCAACTGGAAGACATGAGCCACGCCGACATCGCCAACGCGCTGGAAATCTCCGTCACCACCGTCAAACGCTATCTGGTCAAGGCCGGCACGCAATGCTATTTCGGCGCGCATGGAGTGCTGCCGTGACGGCCGCAATTCCCGACAACGTGGCGCGCCGTGCCGTCGAATGGATGGTGGAGCTGCAATCGGATCCGCTGCCGGACAAGCTGCTGCGCGACTGGGCCCAGTGGCGCAGCAGCCATCCCGATCACGAGCGCGCCTGGCAGCGCATCGAAGCCGTCAACGGCAGGCTGCGGACCTTGGGCGCACCGCATCCCGCCACCGCCGCCCTGCTGACGCCGCGCGGTTCCGGCCAGCGCCGGCAGGCCGTCAAGGCACTGGCCGTGGCGTTCTTCGCCGGCGGCCTGGCGTGGCTGATGGAAGACGAAGTGCCGTGGCGCGAATGGCGCGCGGACGAGCGCACCGCCACCGGCGTGCGCCGTGCGATGGCGCTGGCCGACGGCACGCGGGTGGCACTCAATACCCGCAGCGCGTTCGACGTGCATTACAGTGCCGGCGAACGCAGGCTGCGGCTGCAGGCCGGCGAGATTCTCGTGGCCACGGCGCGAGACGGCGGCAGGCGGCCCTTCTTCGTCGATACCGCGCAAGGTTCGCTACAGGCGCTGGGCACCCGCTTTGCCGTGCGGCTGTACGAACGCGTCACGCAGGTGAGCGTGTTCGAAGGCGCGGTGGAACTGCGGCCCCGCAACGGCAACGGGCCGCGCGTGCTGCGCGCCGGCCAGCAGGCTTTCTTCGGCAGCGAAACCATCATGCCGCCACAGGCCGCGGACGAAGACAGCGTGGCGTGGACCGACGGCTACCTGATCGCCAAGAGCCTGCGCCTGCGCGATTTTCTCGCGGAGCTGGGACGGCACAGCGACGTCGCGCTCGGTTGCGCGCCCGCCGTCGCGGGCCTGAAAGTCTCCGGCAGTTACCGGCTCGACGATGTGCAGCGCGTGCTGGAAACGGTGGCCGTCACGCTCGACCTGGACATCGAAACGGCCACGCGCTTCTTCGGCCGCTACCGCACGGGCATCAGCCTGGTACCGCACGCCTGAAAATATTTTTCAAGAACCTGGTCCGTTTGCGTTTTTCGCGTGACATAGGAGGAAAGCATCCCACTCCATCCGTCCCGAAAGGCCCGACCATGAGTTTCCCCGCCGCGCACCTGCGCCCATCGATCATCGCGCTTGCCGTGTCCGCATTTGCCGCGGCAGCGGTGCTGCCAGCAACCGCCTACGCACAGGCCGCCGACACCCGCAACTTCAGCGTGGCCGCCGGTTCGCTGGAAGATGCGTTGAACCGCTTCGGCCGGGCCGCCGGCATCACGCTGTCGTTCGCGCCGGACCTCACCGCGAACCTGCGCAGCACCGGCCTGCAAGGCAGCCACACGGTCGATGGCGGCTTCGCGCAACTGCTGGCCGGCAGCGGCCTGGAAGCGGTACGCCAGCCGAACGGCAGCTATTCGCTGCGCCGCAAAAGCGAAAGCCAGGCCGGCGACGCCCGCCTGCACGAGATCGAAGTGATGGCGGCGGCGGACCGCCTGTCGCCGGCGGCACCGGGCGGCCAGGTGGCCCGCGGCGCGCGGCTCGGCATACTGGGCAATGTGGACGTGATGGACACGCCGTTCAACGTCACCAGCTACACGTCGCAGCTGATCGAGAACCAGCAGGCGCGCGGCCTGATGGACGTGCTGGAAAACGATCCCTCCGTGCGTTCCAGCTCGCCGATCGACAGCGAGGGCGACATCGTCATGGTGCGCGGCTTCGAGCTGTGGGGCCGCGAGGTGACGATCAACGGCATGGGTGGCCTGGCCGACAACCGCGGCACCGCGCTCGAAGCAGTGGAGCGCGTCGAAGTGCTGAAGGGCCCCAGCGCGCTGCTGAACAGCGTCAGCCCATGGGGCGCCTCGACGGGCGGCTCGATCAACTATGTGCCAAAGCGCGCCGAGGACGATCCCATCACCCGCTTCACCGCCAGCTATTATTCGAAGTCGCAGCTGGGCGGCCACCTGGACGTGGGCCGCCGCTTCGGCGACGGCAAGCGCTTCGGTGCGCGCGTCAACCTGTCGCAGCGCAAGGGCGATGGCGCCATCGACAACACGGCCAACCGCACCAGCCTGGGCGCGGTCGCCCTCGACTACCGGGGCGACCGGCTGCGCGTGACGGTCGATGGCAGCTACCAGGAAAAGCGCATCGAAGGCGGCCTGGCCGCATCGCGCATCGCCTCCTCGAGCCCGATCCCGCGCCCGCCGGATGCGTCGACCAACTTCAAGCAGCCATGGGAAACCTTCGAATCGGACAGCCGTTACCTGACCATCGGCGCCGAATACGACCTGGCACCGGGCTGGCTGCTGGCGGCCAGCCACGGGCAAAGCCTGTCCAACGAAACGTATTTCCAAACGATCCACACCATCGGCAATGCCAATGGCGACGTCACGGGCTGGCTGCAGTTCATCCCCGGCCGCAGCACCAACCGCAGCACCGACCTGTCGCTGCGCGGTAAATTCACCACCGGGTCGGTGAAGCACAGCCTGGTGGTGGCGACCAACCATTCCGCCTCGCGCCGCGGCCAGTCGGTCGCGACGATCGGCGCCGTCGCGCCATTCAACCTGTATGCGCCAGTGCTGCAGCCGTATCGGGATGCCGAGGGCCTGTCCACCGATGTCGACATGCTGAGCCGCTATGGCCGTTCGTCGGTGGCTGTCACCGACACCTTGGCCATGCTGGACGGCACCGTCTACCTGATGGTCGGCGCCCGCAAGCAGTCGATGGACAACCGCCAGTACGCCCGCAACGCCGCATCGGGCGAGCTGCGCGAGAGCTTCCGCTACGACGCCGACAAGGTCACGCCGGCCGCCGGCATCGTCGTCAAACTCGATCCGCACGTGTCCGTGTACGGCAACTACATCGAGTCGCTGATCCCCGGCCCCACGCCGTCGGCGGTCTATTACGCCAACGGCAATATCGTGTACCCGCCCTACCCCAGCAAGCAGTACGAATCGGGCGTCAAGTACGAGCACGACAAGCTGACCGTCACGGCCAGCGTCTACCAGATCACGCTGCAAAGCACCACCGAGGTGGACACGCCGGGCAATCCGCTGCCCACGCTGGCCCTGAACGGCGAGCAGCGCAACCGCGGCTTCGAGCTGAACACCTTCGGCGAAGCCGCACCCGGCTTGCGGCTGCTGGGCGGCCTGTCGCTGATCGATGCGCGGCTGCTGCACACGCAAGGTGGCCTGACGGACGGCCGCCGCGCCCGCGGCGTGCCGAAGAAGAACCTGAACCTGGGCGCCGAATGGGACGTGCCGCAACTGGCCGGCCTGACGGTCACGCTGCGCGGCGTCTATACGGGCAGCTCGTTCATCGACACGACCAACACGGCGGCCCGCACGGCGCCGTCCTGGACCCGCTACGACATGGGCGCGCGCTATGCCACGAAGATCAGCGGCAGGGACGTCGTCTTCCGCGCCAATGTGGACAATCTCGCCAACCGCGATTACTGGTCGTCCGCGTCGCGCGGCGTGCTGGTGCTGGGTGCGCCGCGCAGCGTGCGCCTGTCGGTCAGCACGGACCTGTAATGCACGGCAGCCTGCGCAAGTCGATGGCGTGGCTGCACACGTGGGGCGGCCTGCTGGCCGGCTGGCTGCTGTTGGTTGTGTGCATCACCGGCACGGCCTCGTATTACCGCGACGAGCTCACGCTGTGGATGCAGCCGGAATGGCACGGGGGCGAGCTCGACGCACCGTCGCAGATGCTGGCCGCGCGCACGGCAGTCGCGCAGCTGCAGCGTATCGCGCCGCAGGCGGACAGCTGGATCATCGACCTGCCGCGACAGCGCAGCCCCGTCACGAACATCAGCTGGACCAGTGCCGCCGGTGCGCGGCCGACGCCCGGCGCGGGCCGGCCGGACGGCACGTTCATGAGCGCGGCGCTGGATGGCGCCGGCAATCTGCTGCCGGCCGCACGCGATACGGACGGCGGCGGCTTCTTCGCCGTGTTCCACTTCACGCTGCGCTACGTGCCGGTGCGGTGGGGGCGCTGGATTGTCAGCATCGCCACGATGGTCATGCTGGTGGCGCTGGTCAGCGGCGTGATCACGCATCGGCGCATCTTCAGCGACTTCTTCACCTTCCGGCCCGGCAAGGGGCAGCGCTCATGGCTCGATGCGCACAACGCGCTTGGCGTGCTGGTACTGCCCTACCACGCGATGATCTGCTACAGCGGCCTGGTGACCTTGATGTTCCTGACGATGCCGTGGGCAGTCGAGAGCCTTTACCCGGAAGGGAAGAATGCCTTCTTCGCCGCCGCCCTGCCGCAGGCGCCGCGGCTGCTGCCGGCGCTGGGCGTGGCCGCGCCGCTGGCCGATGCGGGCGCCGTGATCGTCGAAGCTGCGCAGCGGTGGGACGGCGCCCAGGCCGCGCGGCTGACGGTGCAGCGTCCCAACGATGCGGCGGCCCACTACATCGTCCAGCGCCATGAGGGCGGCCGGCTGTCGAACGGGCGCCACAGCCTGTACTTCAATGGCGTGGACGGCACGCTGCAATCGTCGGTCGTTGGCGACGACGCACCCGCGGCGCACACGCGCAGCACGCTGATCGGCCTGCACGTCGGCCATTTCGCCACGCCGTGGCTGCGCGCGCTGCTGTTCGTGCTGGGCCTCGGCACGTGCGCGATGATGGCCACCGGCCTGCTGCTGTGGACCGTCAAGGCCGGCCAGCGCAAGGTGCCGCCGGCCGGGCTGCGCATCGGCGTGGGGCTGAACATCGCCACCGTGGCGTCCCTGCCGGCCGCGATGGCGCTGTACTTCTGGCTGAACCGGCTGCTGCCGGTTGCGACCACCTCGCGTGCGATTGCGGAGATCGACGGCTTCTTCATCGGCTGGGGCGTATTGGCGGCTGCCGCGCTGCTGTGGCCCGTGCGCCGCATGTGGACCGCGCAGCTCGCGCTGGGTGCTGCGCTGTTCGCGACACTGCCCGTGCTCAATCTGCAGACGGGCGCCACGGCGGCCCTGCTGCGGGGCGGCAGCGGCGTGGTGGCGGCCGCCGATGCGGGCCTGCTGCTGGTTGGCTGCCTGCTCGGCGGCATGGCCTGGCGCAGCGCGGTGAAGTCATGACGGCGGCTGTTGCCGTGCTGGCGTCGGCCGCGTTTTGCTATGCCGGGATGGCGGCGCTGGCCGGCATGATGGACCGGCATCGGGAGGTTATCGGGTCGCACGCATTGCGCGGACGCGCCACCGGCACGCTGCTGCTGGCACTGGCATGGCTGCCGTGCGCGCTGGCCTTCGGCGCCAGCATCGGTTCGGCCGCGTGGTGCGGGCTGCTCGGCGTCGGCGCCGTGCTGCTGGCACTGGTGCTGGCGTACCGCCCTGCTCATGCTGCCGGCAGCATGCTGCTGGCCGCGGCCCTCGGCGTCGCGGGACTCTGCTGGCAGTTGGCCTGAATCGGCTGGCCATTTGCTCGTCCAGAAAAACGGTGACAGGCACCTGTTTCCGCAAGCGGAATAGGTGCCTGTCACCGTTTTTCTGTTGCTGTCGCCGGTCAGCCGGTTGCCTGCGCCAGCTCTCCGGCATGCGCGCGCATCCACCCTGCCAGCGCATCGAGCGGCGGGCGCAGCGAGCGGCCCAGCGGCGTCACGTGGTATTCGACGCGCGGCGGCATCTCCATGTACATCGTCCGCACCACCAGGCCGCGCTGCTCGAACTGGCGCAGGTGCTTCGTCAGCTCCTTCTGCGTGATCGGCGCGACGGCCCGCTGCAATACGCCGAAGCGCACCGGGCCGTCCGTCACGATCAGGCGGTACAGGATGGGAATCGCCCACTTGCCCGCCACGATGTCGACGAACTGCACCATCGGGCATTTGTCGTCCGCCACGATATCGTTACCACTGCCCATTGCTATTCCTCCGCACCTTTAGTATCCAAATGGTACCTACTATACATCCGATACGATCCTGTGCACACTGGCGCCTTTCATCGCACAGGAGAATCTTCATGGGACGCTTGCAAGGCAAGTACGCGCTGGTCACCGGCGGCACCACCGGCATCGGCTACGAGACGGCGCGGCAGTTTCTGGCGGAAGGCGCGAAGGTGGCGATCACCGGCCGCAACGCGGCTGGCCTGGCGCAGGCGGCGCAGGAACTGGGCGGCGGCGTGCTGGCGATCCGCAGCGACGCCGCTCGATTGAACGACCAGCGCGACCTGGCGAGCCGGCTGGCCGCGCAATGGCCGCGGCTGGACATCGCCTTCCTGAACGCGGGCGACGTGACACACCGGCCGATGGAGGCATGGGATGAAGCGGCTTACGACCGGCTGATGGACACCAACCTGAAGGGACCATTCTTCCTGCTGCAGGCATTGCTGCCGCTGCTGGCCGAT
>DKJA01000213.1 GCA_002454505.1 Oxalobacteraceae bacterium UBA6704 | reverse complement strand
TATTCGATTAAAAAAATGCATCTCAACCGAGATGCGGTAGTGTCGCTCCCTCAGGCCGGGGAGAGGTGCAGGATCTGGCGCGTGGTGGTCATGGCCATGTCGAACGGGGCCGTGCTGCGCTGCGTCTTGACCACCAGGCTGGCGCCCAGCCATAACTGGTACAGGCTGCTCGCGGCGGTATTGGCGTCGCCGACAATCGTCAGCGAACCTTCGGCCACGCCGGCGTCGATCGCCCCGGCCAGCCGGCTGACGATGCCGTCGATGCCGCGCTTGATCGACAGGCGCATTGCCTCCGACAGGTCGGCCACTTCCGCCGCCATTTTCACCGCCAGGCATTTGCCCTGGCAATCGTAGAACGACTGCGTCCTTTGCCACGTCTCGAAATAGCTGAGCAGACGCTGCGCCATGGTCATGCCGGGTTGGGCCAGTGTGGCGTCGATATCCGCCAGGTAGTCGACGAAATAGCTGTCGAGCAGTGCCTCGCCGAACGCGTCCTTCGAACCGAAGTAGTGGTAGAAGGAACCCTTCGGCACGCCGGCCGCACTGAGGATCTCGTTCAGCCCCACTGCAGAATAACCCTTGCCGGCCATCAGGCGCTGGCCCGTGGCAAGGATGTTGTCGCGGACGTCGCCCGGCTCGGCATGTGCAGTGGTGTTCATGGACGCCACTGTAACAAGGATTAGACCAGTCGTCTAGAGGTTTTTATTTTATACAGCTTTGGCCCACACCGCCTGGACGTTGGTGAATTCCCGCAGCCCGAAATGCGACAGCTCCCGGCCATAGCCGCTTTTCTTGACGCCGCCCACTGGAATCCGTGCATTGGATGCGGCAAAGCCGTTGATGAACACGCCGCCGGTTTCCAGCCGGCGGGCGATGCGCTGGGCGCGGGCCACATCGGCGGTCCACAGGCTGCCGCCCAGGCCGTACTCGCTGGTATTGGCCAGCTCGATGGCGTGTTCCGCATCTTCCGCGACCACGATGGAGGCGACCGGGCCGAAGGTTTCTTCGTCAAACGATGCCATGCCGGGTTTGACGTCGGCCAGCACCGTCGGCGCGTAGAAATTGCCGGGTCCGTCGATCTTGTGGCCGCCCAGCAGCAGCGTGGCGCCGGCAGCCAGCGTGCGCTGCACCTGGTCGTGCAGTTCGTCGCGCAGGTCGCTGCGCGCCATCGGGCCCAGCGTGGTTGCCGGATCGAGCGGGTCGCCGGCTTGCAGTTCGCTGGCGGCCGCGACGAATTTGCGGGTGAATTCGGCGGCGATGCTTTTCTCGAGGATGAAGCGCTTGGCCGCCAGGCAGACCTGGCCGGCGTTCTGGAAGCGCGCCTCGATGCCGGCCTGCACGGCCAGGTCGAGGTTGGCGTCGGCCAGCACGATGAAGGCGTCCACGCCGCCCAGTTCCAGCAGGCTCTTCTTGAGTGCCTTGCCGGCCAGCGCGGCAACCGCGGCGCCGGCGCGTACGCTGCCGGTCAGCGTGACCGCCGCCACGCGCGGATCCTCGATCGCGTGGGCGGCCGTTGCGTTGTCCCCGTTCAGGTTGACGAACAGGCCTGCCGGGAAGCCGGCGAGTTCGTACATGCGCTGCAGCGCGTAGGCCGAGCCCATCACATTGGGCGCGTGCTTCAGGATGAAGCCGTTCCCGGACAACATGACCGGCCCCGCGGCGCGGATCACCTGCCACAGCGGGAAGTTCCACGGCATCACCGCCAGGATGCTGCCGAGGGGTAGATAGGACACATGCACCTGGTCGCCGCCGTCCACCGCCACCGGTTCGTCGGCAAGAACGGCCGGTCCGTTGTCCGCAAGCCACTCGATGGTGGCGGCACATTTCTCGACTTCCGCGCGGGCGGCGCCGATGGTCTTGCCCATTTCGGCGGTAATCAGGGCCGCCAGGTCTTCCGAATTCTGTCGCAGGACAGCGGCCAGGCGGCGGTAAGCGGCGACGCGCTGAACCATCGGCGTGGCGCGCCACAGGCTGCTGGCGGCAGCATTGTTGTCGAGCAGGCGTTCCACCTCGGCAGGCGTCTGGAATGCGTACGTAGCGATCAGTTCGCCGTTCGCTGGATTGCGGGAGACTGCGTTGGCAGCTGGATTGATATTGGCTTGCGACATGGATTACCTCCGTGACATGACAGTGCAGTCACTGTAAGCAATCGTGGCGACCCCAGGAAGGCGTGTCGTGATCCTATGACCCGCAGTCCCTGGCAGGCGGCGTGGGGATGTACGTCACCAGGGACAGGTCCGGCCGGCCGACTGGCGTCAAGGCCACATAGGTAAATGCGGTGACCTTTCCCGACGGCAGCAGCATGTGTTTCGCGCCCTCGTCGAACCCCTTCACATCGGTATCCTGCCACCATGCCCGGAACTCCGGGCTCGCCTCGTTCAGCTCAGCGATCAGGCTGTCGAACGGCCCCTTGTCGCGGGCCTGCGCGCGCGCCGCACGAAATGCCGAGATCATGCCGCGTGTCATCTGTTCCCAATCGAGGATCTGGGTACGGTAGGGCGGGTACAGGAACAGCAGGCGCAGCGTGTTGCGCTCGTGCGGCTGCAGCATGCCATAGTCGACGAACAGGTCGGCGATCGGATCGTTCCACGCGAGGATGTCGAGGCGGGTATTGCGCACATAGGCCGGTACCGGGATGGCGCGCACCAGCAGTGCCAGGCCATCGCTGAGTTGCCCGCCGGTCGCCACGGCCGGCGCCTCGCGCGACGACAGCGCGAACAGATGGCTCGCTTCGACCTGATCGAGCTTGAGCACTTTCGCGATGCGGCCCAGCGCATCGGCGGAGGGCTGGATCTCGCGCCCCTGTTCCAGCCACGTGTACCAGCTGACGCTGACGCCCGCCAGCAAGGCCACTTCCTCGCGGCGCAGTCCGGGCGTCCGGCGCGCGCCTCTTTGCAGGCCGTATTCCTCAGGCTGCAGGCGGGCGCGCCGGCTGCTGAGGAAAGTGCCCAGCTCGCGTCGTTGTTCGGGGGATGGTCGGCTGGTCATAAGTCGTGGTGGCGGGAAGGAGGCTGCAACGCAGACGGCTGTCGCAGCCGAATTGGGCCTGTCAGAAATTCTGTGTGCGGGTCGTGAAGCGCTCGCCGAACATGACGGAAAACTGATCGGCGGCTTGCTTCCAGACGATCGGTGGCATCTTCCAGTCTTTCTCGATATTGCGCAAGGCTACGAACAATAATTTGCTCGCGGCTTCACCTCCCACCGTGAGCTTGCCAACGCATGGTCGTCTATGGTTTCCTGGCTCACAGGCTGCTAAAAATCCTGCCACGTGGTTGCCGGCGCTGGAGCAATGGGCTCAGCCAGACGATGCCGCAACGCCTGAAGCGTGCGTGGGCCTTGAAGTTCTTTCGACGTGGTTCGCTTTCCACGTCGGGGAACGTCTGGCGGATTACTTTGCCGGGCGTGAAAAAAAGCATGTGCTGGCAATGAAAAGACAGTCAGGGCTCCAGGCCGCCTGCCGGCGGCCGCGTTCGAAGACCGCGTCGTCCCGCGCAATCCCCTCAACCTGCCATCCCGCCAGCTCCCGCTGCCGCCCGACAAACATAGACCGTCGCGCCTTCCCCGCGCGGCCCGCGATAAGCGCGCTCGACCGCCTGCCGGGCCGTCTCGACGAGCCCATCCGGCACCAGCGCCACGACGCAGCCGCCGAAGCCCCCGCCGGTCATGCGCACGCCGCCAGCCGTGCCGATCGCTTCCTTCACGATCCCGACCAGCTGGTCGATGGCCGGTACCGTGATTTCGAAATCGTCGCGCATCGACGCATGGGAGGCTGTCATCAGTTCGCCCATCCGTGCCAGGTCGCCGGCAGCCAGCGCCTGCGCTGCAGCGGCGACGCGCTCGTTCTCGGTGACCACGTGGCGGGCGCGCCGTAACACGACAGGGTCGAGTTCCGCACCGCGCGCCGCCAGCATGGCCGCATCGACGTCGCGCAGCGCCGGCACGCCGAAGTGACGGGCCGCTTCCTCGCACTGGCGGCGTCGTTCGTTGTAGGCGCTGTCCACCAGGCCGCGCGACACGTGCGAATCGAAGATCATGATGGCGCCGGCCGGGATCGGCACGGGTTGCACCGCCAGCGAGCGGCAGTCGATCAGCAGCGCGTGGTCCGCCACGCCGCAGGCCGAACTGATCTGGTCCATATTGCCGCACCGGCAGCCGACGAAATCATTCTCCGCACGTTGCGCCAGCAGCGCCGTCGCGATCGGCGTCATGGCGGCGCAGCCGGGCAGGCCGGCGAACAGGCTGCACACGGCAACCGACAGCGATGCCGACGACGACAGGCCGGCGCCTTGCGGGATATCGCCCGCGATGACCATGTCCATGCCGCGCAGCTGCGGGTTGAGCAGCAGCAGCTCGCGCACCACGCCGCGCACGTAGTTGGCCCACATGGGCGCCGCCAGCCGCGTCACGGGCGCGGCGAGGTCGTATTCGTCGACGGCATCGTCATAATCGGCGGCCACCACGCGCACCACGCGGTCGGCGCGCGGGCGGGCCGCGATCACGGTGCGGTAATCGATCGCGCAGGGCAGCACCAGGCCGTCGTTGTAGTCGGTATGTTCGCCGATCAGGTTGACCCGGCCCGGCGCCTGCACGAAGCGGGTGGCGCTGTGGCCGAAGGCGGCAGCGAAGACGTCGGCCGCGCGGGCCTGCAGGGAGGTGCTCATGCTGTCGGGCCTTTGCTCTCGAAGGTGGCGTTGGCCAGGTAATGGGGACCGGCGGCCGCGCGCAGCCGGGCTGCGGCCTGCTCCGGCGTCAGGTCGCGCTGGGCTTCCGCCAGCATCTCGAAGCCGACCATGAACTTGCGCACCGAAGCGGAGCGCAGCAGCGGCGGATAGAAGTGGGCGTGCAGCTGCCACGGGGTGGCATCGCCGGGTGCATACGGTGCACCGTGCCAGCCCATCGAATACGGGAAGGAGCACTGGAACAGGTTGTCGTAGCTGGTCGTCAGTTCCTTCAGCACGCGCGCCAGGTCGGCGCGCTGCGCAGGCGTCAGGTCGTCCAGCCGCTGGACGGGAAAACGCGGCAGCAGCAGCGTTTCGAACGGCCAGCCGGCCCAGTAGGGCACCACGGCCAGCCAGCATGCGGTGCTGACCACTACGCGTTCGGCAGCTGCCGCCTCGCGTTCGGCGTAATCGAGCAGCAGCGCCCGGCCATGGCCGGCGTGGTAGGCGCGCTGCTGGCGGTCCTCGGCGACCGGCAGGTTGGGCAGGTAGCTGGCCGCCCACACCTGGCCATGCGGATGGGGATTCGAGCAGCCCATCACGGCGCCCTTGTTCTCGAATACCTGCACCCACGGATACGTGGCGCCCAGTTCGGCCGCCTGCGCGCACCACGTGTCGATGACCTGGCCGATGGCGGGCAGGTCCAGTTCCGGCAGCGACTTGCCGTGGTCGGGCGAGAAGCAGATCACGCGGCTGGTGCCGCGCACGCTCATGGCCTGGAACAGCGGATCCGCGGCGGGCGCGGCGTCGGGTGTGTCGGGCATCAGCGCGGCGAAATCGTTGGGGAACACGAAGGTGCCCCGGTAGTCCGGATTGTGTTCGCCATTGACGCGCGTGTTGCCGGCGCACAGATAGCAGCCGGGATCGTGGGCCGGCCGGGCAGTGCGGTCGGGCGCTTCCTGCTGGCCCTGCCAGGGCCGGCGGGCGCGATGCGGCGACACGAGCACCCATTCGCCCGTCAGCGGGTTGTGGCGGCGGTGGGGATCTTGCGAAGGGTCGAACATGGTTTCCTTGTCTGGTGCGGCGGACTGCAAGCCGGGTCCTGCAAGCTTAGCGCCATGCTGTCGAAAGCACCAATATCGGCTGCGCGGATTGGTATGCGGTTTCGATATAGGTAAGCCCGGCCGGCCTGGCCGCGGCATGGCTGTCCAGCCGGACGCTATACTCGCTACCTGTCGCAGCTCCCTGCAATCCCACCGAATTCCCGATGACCGATTCCAGCGCCAACCGTTTCGTCCGCTCCTATCTGAAGACCCGCCACCTGGTGCTGCTGGTGGAACTGGGCCGGCACGGCTCGATCGTGCACGCCGCGCAGGCGGCCAACCTGACGCAGTCCGGTGCATCGAAACTGCTTGCCGAACTCGAACATGCCCTCGGCGTGCCGCTGTTCGAACGCCTGCCGCGCGGCGTCGAGCCCACCTGGTACGGCAAGGTGCTGATGCGGCGTGCCGGCGCGGCGCTGGCCGAGATGGACGCTGCGCACCAGGAGGTCATGGAGCTGGTGTCGGGCTGCCGCGGCGAGGCCGCGATCGGTGCGATCCTGACGCCGTCGACGACGCTCGTGCCGGCCGCGGTCACGCTGCTCAAGTCGCGCCACGCGCGCATCAACGTGTCGATCGACGTGGACAACAGCAAGCACCTGGTCGAGCGGCTGCGTGCCGGCGCGCTGGACATCGTCATCGGCCGTATCCACGACGCGTCCGCCGCGCGGGAGCTGCAGTTCGAACCGATCAGCGACGAGCCGCACAGCCTCGTCGTGCGCGCCGGCCATCCGCTGCTGGGCCGCAGCGCGCTCGGCATGGACGAACTGGCCAGCCGCACGTGGATCGTGCCCCCCGAGGGCAGCATGGTGCGCGACCGCATCACGTCGCTGTTCCTGTCCGGCGGTTACGGCCAGCCGGTGGAAACCGTGGCGACGGCATCGCTGCCGGTGGTCGTCTCGCTGCTGCTGGCCAGCGACATGATCGCGCCCGTGTCGCTGGAACTGGTGCAGCCGCAGCTGGCCAGCGGCCAGCTGGCCGTGCTCCCGTTCGACCTGAACATGCGGATGGACGTGTATGGCTTCATCACGCGCCGCCAGCACGAACTGTCGCCGGCCGCGCAGGCGCTGCTCGCTGCGCTGCGCGAGACGGTGCAGGCGCGGCGCTGACGAGGCGGCCGAACCTTCGGGCGTGCCGGATCCCGTCGTCCATCTGGCGGCCGATCTCCAGGCGATATACCGGCACCACTTTCACGGCGCGCAGCGCGGCTGCCTGCGGCTGGCCCGCGAAGTCCGGCCGGTGTTCCTTCGGCAGGTAGACCGGCGCATCGGCGCGCAGCGGCAGCACGGTCAGCGTCAGCGGGCCGGTGCCGGCGGCCGGCAGGTTGTGCAGCCCGTACTGCCAGCGCTGGCCGTTGTAGTACCAGTCGTCGAGCATGCGCGTGCCCTGGAACAGGCGCGCCACGTCGCCGACGAAGTCGATGTCCAGCAGCGCGCCGTCGATGCCTTGCGGCGGCACCGTACCGAGCTGCAGTTCCCACGCGGCCGACACGCCGAACGTTTCCGGGTCGGGCAGCAGCGCCGCGTTGGCCTTGCCGCCGATGCGGACGGGCGGCATGGTCCCGGCCGCGCGCACTTCGCGCACGGTTACCGGAATGACCTGCTCGGGCAGCCGGGCTTCGAGGACCTGGAACAGGCCGTCGTGGCCGGCCGCGCCCAGCGCGGCACTGGCTTGCACGGGTGCCGGCAAGGCCGGATAGATCGCCGCGCGCAGCGCAGCCTGGCCGGCGCCACGCAGTACCAGCCGGCCCTTGTCGAAATAGGCCTGGCTGTCGCTGAGCACCAGGCGGCGCTGGCCCTGCAGCTGGCCGATGGCCAGCTGGCGCGCGCGTTCCTGCGGCAGCACCAGCACGGTCACGTTGCGCTTGCCTGCGCAGCGCAGCGTCACGGCGGCATCGAGGCCGGGCTCGATGCGGTCGACGACGACCTGCCCGGCAGCTTCCTCGACATGCGCGCGCGGCGCGGCGATGCAGCCGCGCGTACCGGCCGCAAAGGCGAATTCCACCGGGATGCCAGCCTGCGCCGCGAACACATAGGTGCTGCCCGCGCTGCCCTGGTCCAGCCGCGCGACCGGCTGGGCGGTGGCGTAGGCGAGGCGGTGGCCGTCCAGGTCGAAGTTGACCGGCCAGACGAAATAGCTGCCGGCCGGCAGGTCGACAGGCCGGCGTGGCAGCGTCACGGTGCCGCCGGGCAGCTGCACGGCGAAGCGCACCTGCCGCCGGGCCGGCGTGGGGTACTGGCGCACATGGCCGTTGTAGAACACGAAGGCCTGCTCGCCATGGGCACGCACCGACAGGCGCGGGGTGGCCAGGTCGGCCGGACCGGCCGGTACCACGGCCGGCTTGCGCACGGTCATTGGCGCCAGGCGCGTACCGAAATCGTTCATGAAGTAGTGGAACGGCCGCAGCCACGCCAGCACGGGCCGCTGCTGGCCGTCCGGCCCCAGCGGCGCATTGAAATCGTAGTTGATGGCCGGCGTATCGTTGTAGCCGCCGCTCTTCGTGCTTTCTTCGAGCGACGGGCTGGCGAGCGGATTGCGGCCGCCGTGAAACATGTAGTAGCCCATCAAATTGACGCCCGAGCCCAGCTGCACGGGCAGCATCGCTGCGATGTCGTCCGCCGAGACCAGCGTGCGGCGGCGGTACATGGCCGGCAGGCCGGCGCCATACTCGGCGCCGAGGAAGGGCGTCAGCGCGGCGTCCGTTTCGGCGGTGCCCTGCTGCGTCGCGCGGGTCTGCGCGCCCAGGTCGCCGCTGACCCGCGTGTCGAAGCGGAAGGCGTAGGTTTCCTTGGGCGGCAGCTCGGTGGTCGACGCGGCCCATGGCTCGTCGGGGTAGCCGCCGAACACGGGCGTGACATCGCCGGACGGGTACAGCGTCTGGTCCCAGCCCGTCACGGTGTAGTAGGGCACGTCGAAGCCGGCCTTGACGGCCAGCGCCTTCAGCGTGGCGATATGTGCCGCGCCGCGGCCCGGGCCGGCCAGGTTGTATTCGTTCTCGATCTGCACGCCGATCACGGGGCCGCCCTGTTTCCACAGCAGGCCATCGACCTGGCGGCCGATCTCGCGGTAGAAGCGTTCGACGAAGCGCAGGTATTGCGGATCGTTGCCGCGGGTGGGCATGGCATCGACGATCCAGTCCGGGATGCCGCCGTAGCGCACCTCGGCATGCGACCACGGCCCGATGCGCACCACCACGTCGAGCCCGTGCCCGCGCGCCAGCTGCACGAAGCGGCGCAGGTCGCGGTTGCCGCGCCAGTCGAAGCGGCCCTCGGCGATTTCGTGGTGATTCCAGATGATGTAGGTGGCCACCACGTCGATGCCGGCCGATTTCATCTTGGCCAGTTCGGCGTCCCAGCTGGCGGCCGGGCTGCGCGAATAATGGAACTCGCCCATCACGGGCAGCCACGGCTGGCCGTCGCGGGTCAGGTACTGGTTGTTGATGCCCAGCGTATGGCCGCCCGGTGCGGCGGCCGTGCCCAGCCTGACATGGCCGGCGACAGGCGCGGCGGCGGGCGCGGTGGCATCGATGGCCAGCAGCTGTTCGTCATGGCCGGCATGGGCGGCATGGCAGAAGGCCAGCGCGGCCAGGGTCAGGGTCGTGCGCAGTCTGGTTGGTGGTGTCATGAGTGCTCTGTCGTGTGGGGGGACTGCCGCGGCGCGGCAGCCGGTCAGAACTTGTAGGTCACGCCCGCGTTGTAGCGGCGGCCGTATTCCATCACGTTCTGCATGTAGCGGTTGGCGGCCTGGGTGTGGATCACCTTCTGGTTGGTGATGTTGTCCAGGCCCACCCGCAACTGCACCTGCGGTGTCAGGTAGTACGAGAAGCTGGCGGTGACGTATGTCTCCTCGTCGTTCTCGACCAGGTAGCCGGCGGTCCACCGCGGCATGAGCACGAACGGGCTGTGATGGTTTGCCGACAGGCGCGCTTCGCAGCCGTTCATCTCGTACCACAGCGTGAAGCCGCCGTTGTGCTTCATCATGCCTTCCATCGGCAGGTCGCTGGTGTATTCGCGCAGGTCGCTGTCGTTGTACGAATAGTTCGCCGCCACGCCCAGGCCGTCGAACGGTGCCGGCAGGCGGGTGAAGGCGTGCTGGTACACCAGTTCCACGCCGCGCACGTAGCCGCCGTCGCCGTTGATCGAACGGGTGACCACCGCCTGGCGCCCGTCGATCGTGGTGGTGTCGGTGGTGATGCCGATGTAGCTGCCGATCTTCTTGTAGAACAGGCCGCCGGACAGCAGCGAACCCTGCGCGAAATACCACTGGTAGGACAGGTCGGCCTGGTTCGCCATCATCGGCAGCAGGCCCGGATTGCCGGTGCTGCCCGTCAGCGGCTGGTTCGAGCCGGGCGTCGTGTCGACCGACAGGGAGCGGGAGGCGCGCATCTCGTCCATCGGCGCGCGCGCCATCGCGCGGGCCACGCTGAAGCGCAGCTGGTGCTTCTGCGCTGCGTCCAGGTTGAAGATCAGGTTGGTGCTTGGCAGTACCCGCGTGTACGAAGCACCGCCTTCGATATCGGTCGGCGCGGCGCCATTGACCGACTCCATGCCGGTGCCGGTCTGCCTGGTGTGCACCACGCGCACGCCGGCATTGCCGCGGAACTTCAGGCCGAGCAGCTCGCCGTCCAGGTCGGCCTGGGCGTAGACGGCGCTGGTGCGCTCCTTGACCATCCAGCCGGCCAGCAGATCGGTATCGGTCGGCGGGCGCCCGTCCGGCGACAGGGCGCCGGCGCCGTACACGGCCGCCACCGTGCCGGCGAAGTCGCGCAGCATCAGCGCCGGGAAGTAGCTGCCGACGCGCAGCGTGTCGAAGGCCGCGGCGGGAATCGTGGCGTCCGCCGGCGAGATATTCCAGGTGGTCTGGTGGAACGATTTTTCGCGGTCGGCAAAGCGCGCGCCGAACTTGATGCGGCTGACGACGCCCAGTTCCAGCGGCCGCGCGGCCGTCAGCTGGGCGGAGTTCAGGCGGTCGTCGACATGGCCATCGGCATCGATGTACAGGGCCGGCGTGCCGAAGATGGCCGCATTGCCGGTATCCTGGCTGAAGCTGTACGACTGCCGCTCGCCGCCGGTGAACGACCACGACAGCGTACCCGGCGCCGACGTCTGGCGCACGTCCGCCCATTGGCTGTCGCGGTTGGCGCGCGACGTGGCGATGTCGGCCTCCAGCTTCCACTCGCCGGCATTGAACTTGCCGTTCAGGCCGCCCGTGACATTGTCCATGTCCTGCGTCCAGCGCGTGCTGTGCGTGGACACCGTCACGTCGCGGACGGTGGCGCCGGCCACGTAGCCGTCGCGGATGTCGAGGTCCGAGTAATTGCCGCTCTGGTAGCCATCCCAGTTGCCCAGGTCGCCCGTCCAGTGCTGCACGCTCGGTTCGCGGATGCGGTTTTTGGCGTAGTAGATGTCGGCGGTGATCAGCGCATCGGCGCCGGCCTGCCACTCCACCTTGCCCAGCACACTGGCGCGCTCGTTGGTGCCTTTCTTGATCTCGTCCTCGAAACCCCACGGTGTCTTGTCGACGTTGCCGTCGCCGTCCAGATCCACCGAGTTGGTCTCGTTGAAGCCCCAGTGGTTCTTGCGCTTCTCGATCGACGGCTGCTTCTGGTAGCTGGCGGCCAGCGCGACGCCGACCGTGCGGTTCGCGAACTGGTCGAGATAGATGCCGCCCAGCCGCGGGCGGACGCTCTTCGCATCCACGTCGCCGGCCAGCGGGTAGTACAGGGCGTCGGCCTTGACGGATGCCTGCCGGCCCTGGTATTTCAGCGGCTGCACGGTCTGCAGGTCGATGGTGGTGGCCACGCCGCCTTCCACCAGGTCGGCATTCTGCGTCTTGTAGACCACCGCGCCGCTCAGCGACTCGGCGGGAAACTGCTCGAAGCGCACGGCGCGGTTCGGTTCCGACGAGGCCAGCTCGCGGCCGTTCAGCGTGGCACCGATGAAGCGTTCGCCCAGCCCGCGCGCGACGATCTGGCTGGCATTGCCGCGGTCCAGGCCGGCGGCCAGGCCGGGCAGGCGGGCCAGCGATTCGGCGATGGTGGTGTCGGGCAGCTTGCCGATGTCTTCCGACGCAACCACTTCGACGATGCTGTTGGAATTTTCCTTGACGGCCAGCGCGCTGCGCACCGAGGCGCGGATGCCGGCCACCGTCACCTGCTGGATCGCGGTGTCGCCGCCGGCCGTGCCCGGCACGTCGGCCTGCTGGGCAAACGCTGCCGGCACGGCTGGCAGCAGGAACAGCGAGCGTAGCAGCACGCCGATCGTCGTCGCTTGCATGTCGTCTCCTGACTTGTGATTTTTATCGTCATCGCCAGCAGACCGCTCGGGCGATGCTGGTGATGATTCTGCGAGTCAGTCGGGACGGCGACCAATGAAATTTCGCTAACTATTTATGTGCTTTTGATATAGCTCTGTCGGGCGGGCTGGTTGAAGCGGGCTGGACTTTCTCGCCGCGAACCACGGGAACTTCCGCTACAGCCAGCTCGCCACGCCGCCATGCCGCGAGCACGTTCCCCGCCGGCTGCGGCTGAAGCTGAACGCGCCGTCGGCACACCGGGCGCTGGCGCCGGCCGGTGCCTGGTCGGACCGGGTCTTCGCCGGAGCATGCACTTCCTCGCCGTGGCCGAAAACGTGTTCCCTGGCACGAAGCAACTTGCAACAAACGTCGACGCTGCGATCTTCCACAGAGTGTGGCAGCAGACCTTGCGCAGCAAGGCCGCTGGCGCTGCCGGCGAGGCATGGCGGATCATCTCGAGGCAACCGGGGTGTCGCTCCTCGACCGGTGCCACGCCGCACACCTTGTATATCGATAGTCGGATTTAATCGTTGTTCAACGTTTTGTGCAACTTTATGATGCGTTGTCGTCAAGCCACTCCCGCTACCCGCACCGGGCGTGGTGGCTGGTCCGGTCTGCTGGCACCCACCAGCAACGGGCCGCCTTGCCGCTGGATGCCCCGGGTGCGTCCTGCACTTTCGTTCCCAACAAAAATATCAGGACATACGATGTACATTTCCTATTCCGGCGCCGCGCGCCGGCGTATCAGCCTGCTCGTTGCAGGTCTCTTTGTCGCGGCACCGCAGGCCTTTGCACAGGGCCCGTCGGCAACGCCGGTGGACGGCGCCGATGCCGCCGCGGCCGCGCCGCTGCAAACGGTAACCGTCGCCGGCGAGCGCGAAACCGAAAGCAAGAAGGCCCGCTCCCGCGGCGCACTGGGCGAACGCTCCGATCTCGAAACGCCGTTCGCCACCGCCACCGTCACCAGTGCGCAGATCGAGGACCGGCAGGTCAGCAGCCTCGCACAAGTGTTCGTCGACGATCCTTCCGTCAGCTCGAAAGGCGGCACCTACACGCAGAGCGCCTATGCCATCAGCGTGCGCGGCCTGACGCTGGACTTCACCAACGGCTACAAGATCGACGGCCAGCCGTTCCAGATGTACGGCGTCGAACTGCCGCTGGAAGCCTTCGAATCGGTGCAACTGCTGAAAGGCGCCACCGGCTTCCTGTACGGTTTCGCGGCGCCTGGCGGCATCATCAACTACGTGACCAAGAAGCCGACCGACGAAAGACTGGTCAGCGGCGACATCGGCTACACGGACAGCGGCCTGTGGCGCGAACACATCGACGTGGGCGGGCGCTTCGGCAAGAACAGCCGCTACGGCTATCGCGCCAATGTGTCGCACGAAGAAGGCGAAACCTATAACGGCGCGAGCCTGAACCGCAATGCCGCCGCGCTGGCGCTGGACGCGCGGCTCACCAGCGACCTGACGCTGAGCGGCAGCGCGCTGTACCAGCAGCGCGACCTGAAAGGCGGCGTGCCGACCGTCTCGCTGCAAAGCTATCCTGCCGCCGCCGGCCTGCCGCAGACCATCGACGGCGAAACGGACCTGGGCGCCTATGCGGATACCTACTACGATTCGACGATGTGGATGGCGACGACCGCGCTGGACTGGCGCCTCGACGACGACTGGAAGGCCAACCTCACGTATGGCCACAGCTTCAAGCGCATCGACAGCTCGATCGAAACGGTCTATCTGACCAGCCAGGACGGCGCATACAGCAACCGCTTCAATCCCTACTACCACCCGGAGCTGACGTACAACGCGCTGCAGGCCACGCTGGAAGGCAATTTCACCACCGGTCCGGTCAAGCACCATGTGGTGCTGGGCGCCGGCCGCCAGGGCCTGAGCCGCACGCTCAACTACCAGTCGTCGCTGAGTCTTTACAGCCCGGCCACGGTGGGCAACCTGTACCAGCCGCCGCCGGTGCTGGTGGACACGTCGACCATCGACCGCCGCCGCTACACCATCTCGACGTACACGCAGAAATCCGTGTTCGCCAGCGATACCATCGAGTTCGACCAGCACTGGTCCGTGCTGGCCGGCCTGCGCTACGTCGACTACGAAAACCTGAACTACGCCAGCGCCGGCACCCGCACGTCCGCCTACAACAAGAAGCCGACCACGCCGACGCTGGCGCTGCTGTACCGGCCGTCCGCCAACACCACCGTGTACACCAGTTACGTGGAAGCGCTGGAAGACGGCGGCACCGTCTCCACCACCTACGCCAACGCCAACGAAGCGCTGGCGCCATTGACCAGCCGCCAGGCGGAACTGGGCGTGAAGACGGACCGCAGCAACTGGGGCGCATCGGCCGCGCTGTTCCGCGTCAAGCGGGGCGCCGCGTATGCCGACTACAGCAGCAACCCGCAGGGCATCTACGTGCAGGCCGGCGAGCTGCGCTACCAGGGCCTGGAGGTGCAGGGCCATGCGGACCTGCAGCGCTGGCTGACCATCAATGCCGGCGCCACCTGGCTCGATGCGAAGTACCGCGCCACCACGCCCGCGCTGGTCGGCAACCGCATCGAAGGCACGCCGCGCTTCCAGGCCGTGCTGGGCGTCGATGCGAAAGTGCCGCAGGTCGCCGGCCTGTCGCTGCAGGCGGACGCCAGCTACGTCGGCAACCAGGCCGCCAACAGCGCCAACACGGCCAGCTGGCAGGTGCCGGCGGTCACGCTGCTCAATGCGGGCGCCGCCTACCGCAGCCGCATCGACGGCCATTACGTCACGTACCGGCTGCAGGTCAACAACCTGGCCGACCGCCAGTACTGGTATGCCGCCTCGTCCAATTCGCTGCAGATCGGCGCACCGCGCCAGCTGTCGCTCAACGTGCGCTTCGACCTGTAACCATTCAAGGAATCCTTCATGAAACGACCATCACGACAACGTCTGGCATTGGCCGGCGTGGCCCTCGCCTTGACCGCGTGCAGCGCGGTGCAGGCGCCGCCTGCGCAGGTCGCCGCGGCACCGGCCAAGCGCCCGAACATCCTCTACATCATGGCCGACGACCTCGGTTACTCGGACATCGGCGCGTTCGGCGGTGAAATCGAAACGCCCAATCTCGATGCGCTGGCCGGCGCCGGCCGGCTGCTGACCAATCACCACACGGGCACCGTGTGCGCGATCACCCGCGCCATGCTGATCTCCGGCACCGACCACCACCTGGTGGGCGAGGGCACGATGGGCGCGCCGCGCGACGAGCGCCGCGGCCTGCCCGGCTACGAGGGCTATCTGAACGACAGTTCGCTGTCCGTGGCGCAGCTGCTGCGCGACGGCGGCTATCACACCTACATGGCGGGCAAATGGCACCTGGGCGGCGGCCGCCCCGACAGCGGCAAGACGCCGGACCAGTGGGGCTTCGAGCGCAGTTACGCGCTGCTGCCGGGTGCCGCGCGCAACCACTTCGGCGGCGAGCCGGAAGGCGCGAAGAACTATGCGGAGGACGGCAAGTTCGTCCAGCCCGGCCATTCGAGCGTGCCGGGCGTCTCGCCCGAACAGTTCTACTCGACCGACTTCTACACGAAGAAGTTGATCGGCTATATCGACGCGCAGCGCGCCGACGGCAAGCCGTTCTTCGCCTACGCGGCCTACACGTCGCCGCACTGGCCGCTGCAGGTGCCGGAACCCTACCTGAGCAAATACAAGGGCCGCTACGACCAGGGCTACGACGCGATCCGGCTGGCGCGCATCGAACGCATGAAAAAGCTGGGCATCATCCCGGCCGACTTCACGCCGTATGCGGGCCTGCCCGAAACGCTGACCCGCTCGCCGGCCACGCCGAACAGCGGCAAGCCGGAAGCGCGCTACGTCAACGCCATCAACGGCGCGCCGCAAGGCTACGTCGATCACGGGCCGGGCCGCGTGGTGAAGCGGTGGGACAGCCTGTCGCCGCTGGAGAAGAAGGCCCAGGCGCGCTACATGGAAATCTATGCGGGCATGGTCGACAACCTCGATCACAATATCGGCCTGCTGATCCAGCACCTGAAGGATATCGGCGAGTACGACAACACCTACATCATGTTCCAGTCCGATAACGGCGCGGAAGGCTGGCCTGTCGACGGCGGTGCGGACCCGAAGGCAACCGACGAAGCGAACGCCCAGCCGGAAGCGTATGCGAAACTCGGCACGGACCAGCTGCAGCGCATCCAGTACGGCCTGCGCTGGGCCGAGGTCAGCGCGGCGCCGTTCCGCAACGTCAAGGGTTCGTCGAACGAGGGCGGCGTGTCGACGCCTCTGATCGTCAAGCTGCCGGGGCAGAAGAACGAGCAGAACCGCCAGCAACCGATCCTGCGCGAGCAGACCTATGTCACCGACAATACCGCCACGTTCCTGGCGCTGGCCGGCGTGGCGCCGCCGACGCAGCCCGCGCCGGCCGACATCGACCCGGCCACGGGGCGCGACCGCAATGCGGGCAAGGTGGTGTACCAGGGCCGTTATGTGTATCCGGTCACGGGCACGTCGCTGCTGCCGCTGTTGCGCGACAGGCCGGTCGCCGCGCGGGGCCTGCCGTTTGCCGACGAATCCTACGGCCGTGCGTATTACTTCAGCGCGGATGGCCGCTGGAAGGCGGTATGGACCGAACCGCCGCAAGGCCCGGTCGATGGCCACTGGCAGCTGTACGACCTGCGCACCGACCGCGCCGAGAATCACGACGTGTCGGGCCAGCATCCGGAAGTGGTGACGCAGCTGGTGCAGCAATGGCACGCGTACATGAAGAAGGTGGGCGGCGTCGAGCCGCTGCGGCCGGCGGGCTTTTACTGACGGAGGCGGCATGCGCACGAACGTGATCAAGCCGCTGGCCGCGGTGCTGCTGCCTGCGCTGGTGGCCTGCGCCGCGCTGGCGTTCCGCACGCAGGCCGGCGCCGCCGCACCGGCAGTACTCGGCAACGAGGCGCTGTGCGCGGCCGGCAGCGGCCTGCCGGCCGGCTGGGGCAGCGATGCGCGGGCCGGCATGGTCCGCGTGCCGGGCGGCCAATTCGTCTTCGGCAGCACGCAAGGCTACGAGGACGAGCGGCCGGCAGAAGCCGGCAAGGTGCGCGTGCCGGCCTTCTGGATCGACCGCACGGAAGTGACCAACGCCCAGTTCGAACGCTTCGTGCGTGCCGCGGGTTACGTGACGCAGGCGGAGAAGGAGGGCGCCGCGGTGGTGTTCCACACGCCGGACGAAGAAGAGCTGCGCCAGCGCCCATACGCCTGGTGGCGTTACGTGCGCGGTGCGGATTGGCGCAACCGCGGCGGCAGCGACAAGGCGCCGCCGCCGAACCAGCCGGTGACCATGATCACGCAGGCCGACGCGCTGGCTTACGCGCGCTGGCTGGGCCGCGACCTGCCCACCGAGGCGGAATGGGAGTACGCGGCCAAGGCCGGCCGCAATGACGCGGGCCTCGACAGCGCGCCGGTGGATGGCGCCGGCCGCCCGGCAGCCAATTACTACCAGGGTTCCTTTCCATTGCAGGACTTGGCGCGCGACGGCCATGCCGGCCTGGCGCCGGTGGGCTGTTATGCCGCCAATGCGTTCGGCCTGCACGACATGATCGGCAACGCGTGGGAATGGACGAAGGACCCATACAGCGGCCCGCGCCAGCCGCACAATAACGGCGACACGGCGGCGGTGGCCGATGCGGCCGGTGCGCGCCGGCCGGACGCGCCGATGGTGATCAAGGGCGGCTCCTTCCTGTGTTCGCCGGACTATTGCGTGCGCTACCGGGCCGCCGCGCGCGAGTCGCAGGAGGCGGACCTGGGGGCCAGCCACATCGGCTTTCGTACCGTGCTGCGAGCGCCCTGAACGTACGCTGCGCCGGTCAGCCGTTCAGGTTGCATAAAATGTGCGGTCACCGATCCTGTCCGGAAGGAGCACCGCATTGAAACTGACCGTCGCCGTCTTGTCCCTCGCCGTTTCCTGCTTCTGGTGTCACGCCAGGGCAGCCACGCCCGCCGATGCGCTGCTGATCCATGGCGGGCGCATCATGACGATGGACCCGGCGCTGGGGGACATCGACAACGGCGAGATCCTCATCCGCGCCGGGCGCATCGTGGCCGTGGGACGCAATCTCGCTGCCGGCGATGCCCGCCGCATCGATGCCCGCGGCCAGATCGTGCTGCCTGGTTTCGTTGACGCGCACACGCATCTCTACGTGACCACGATGCGCGGCCAGTTCCGCAACGGCGCCGGCCAGTTCTTTCCCGTCAGTTCCAGGCTGGCGGCGGTCATGACGCCGGACGATACCTACGCCGCGATGCATCTCGGTGCAGTCGAGCTGCTGTACGGCGGCGTCACCACGACCGGCGATTTTTTCGATAACGTGCTCACTCCGCGGCATGGCGAGGCGGGCCTGCGCGCGCTGCAGGATGCGGGCATCCGTGCGGTGCTGTATTACGGCGGGCCCGACAAGACGACGAAACAGCCGATCGACCTGGCCCAGCTGCGCGAGCTGGCTGGCGGGCAGGCCAACGATGCGCGCGTGCGGATCGGGCTCGCCTGGCGCCTGCCGCGCGACCGGACGGACGCCGCCAACTGGGCCATGCGCCAGCAGGAATACGATGCGGCGCGCAGCCTCGGCCTGCCGATCCAGGTACACGTCAGCGGCGAAGCGGGACCCATGTTCGATGCGCTGATCGAGCGGAAGTACCTGTATCCCGGCCTGACGGTGGTGCACGCCACCGATGCCGCGCCGGCGCAACTGCAGGCGCTGGAGCGCGCTGGCGGCAGCCTCGCGCTGACGCCGGTCAGCGAGCACCGGGTCGGCTATGGACTGACCCGGATCGACCAGTTCGCGGCGGTGCGCCGGCAGGGACTGGGCCTGGACGGCAACGCGCTGGCGGGCAGCGCCGACATGTTCGCCACGCTGCGGCTGGCCGCGCTGACGTGGAGCGGCGCCACGCGCGACGAGCGCCTGCCCGATCCGCGGGCGCTGCTGGACAAGGCCACGCGCGGCGGCGCCGAGGCGCTGGGACTCGCTGCGGAAACCGGCACGTTGACACCCGGCAAGCGTGCCGACCTGCAGATCGTCGCACTCGATGCGCTCAATCTCGCCGGCTTCGGCGGCGGCGATCCGGCGGCGCTGCTGGTCTATTCGGCCCGGCCGGACAATGTGCGCACGGTGCTCGTCGATGGCCGCATCGTCAAGCGGGATGGCCGGCTGGAAGGCGTCGACCTGCCGGGCCTGCTCGACAATTCCGCCAGGTCGGCCGGCGAAGTGGCGCGCCGCGCCGCACCCTGACTGGCTGGTTCCGCGGCACGAACGTTAGTGCGCGCACGGTGCGCCCGCGCCCATATGCCAAGATCGGCATTCGAACACGCGCCGCACAGGGCCGTCATGCCGCCACAACCTGCTCATCGCATTGCCGGCCCCCGCCATCGGGAGCGAACCGGATGATCCAGCCGACCCTCCGGGAGCTGGTGTCCGCGCCCGCCTATCGCGCGCTGTTCGACGCGTCGCCCAATCCCTATCTGGTGCTCGACCGCAGGCTGCACATCGCCACGGCCAACCGCGCCTACCTGGCATCGACCAGCCGCGAACTGGCCGACATCGTCGGGCGCTGGGCGTGGGATGCGTTTCCCGCCGATCCGGCCACGGTGAAGCAGGCGATTGCGTCGTTCGAACGGGTGATCGAGACGGGCCAGGTGGATACGATGGCGCTGCTGCGCTTCGATATTCCCGACCCGGCGGGCGAGGGCGCTTTCCGGACGCGCTACTGGAGCATCACGCACAGTCCCGTGTTCGACGAGGCGGGCGAGGTGGCCTTCGTGCTGCAGCATCCGATCGACGTGACGGAGCTGGAGCGCCTGCGCGACGCGGCGCGCGACACCGGCAGGCCGCTGGCGCTGGTGCCCGAGCAGACCGGCATCTTCACGCGCGCGCAGCACGTCTATGAAACCAACCTGACGCTGCTGGCCAGCCTCGACCGCCTGCAGTCCATGTTCCAGCGGGCGCCCAGCTTCATGGCCATCCTGCGCGGCCCGGACCATGTGTACGAGCTCGTCAACGACGCCATCACCGAACTGATGGGCGTGCGCGACTATCTCGGGCACCCGGTGCGGGAAGTGGTGCCGGAGATCGGGGCGCAAGGCTTCGTGTCGCTGCTCGACGAGGTGTACCGGACGGGCAAGCCGGTGGTGGCTCATGGCCGGGCCGTGCAGTTCCGGCGCGGCCCGGACGAGACGCTGACGGAGTGCTTCATCGATTTCATCTACCAACCCCTGTTCGATGCGGCGGGCGCCGTCGAGGGCATCTTCGTGGAAGGCACGGACGTGACCGAGCGATACCGGGCCCACCATTTCGTCGAGCAGACGCTGCGGCAGGAAGCGCGCAACAAGGACGAGTTCCTGGCCATGCTGGCGCACGAGCTGCGCAATCCGCTGGCACCGATCGGCGCGGCCGCCGACCTGCTGGCGCTGGGCAGGCTCGATCAGGGGCACCTGCAGAAAGCCGCCGCGATCATCCGCCGCCAGGTGGCGCACATGACGGGCCTGGTCAACGACCTGCTGGACGTGTCGCGCGTCAGCCGCGGGCTGGTGACGATCGACCGCCTGCCCACCGACATGCTGGAAGTGGTGCATGATGCCCTCGAACAGCTGCATGCGCTGGTGAGTTCACGCGGCCACCGGCTCGACGTGCAGGTGCCGGCCACGCCGGTCATGGTATCGGGCGACAAGAAACGTCTCGTGCAGGTGCTGGCCAACCTGCTGAGCAACGCCGCCAAATACACGCCGGAAGCGGGCGACATCACGGTCAGCCTGGCCGCGCGCGCCGGCAAGGTGGTGCTGGAAGTGAGCGATTCCGGCATCGGCATGTCGCCGGCGCTGCAGGTGGCCGCTTTCGGCCTGTTTGCCCAGGCACACCGTACGCCGGACCGGACCCAGGGCGGCCTGGGCATCGGCCTGGCGCTGGTCAAGAACATCGTCGAACTGCATGGCGGCACCGTGCATGCCTACAGCGCGGGGCAGGGCTGGGGCAGCCGTTTCACGGTGATCCTGCCTGGCGGCGCAGCTAGCGCCTGACGCCGGACGGATCGATCCGTTCGACCTTCCGTTCGATCGCCTCGGCCTTCAGGTCGAGCCGCCGTTCGGCATCCTGCAGCTTGCGTTCGCTGGCATCGTCGATCGCGGCGCCCCGCGCCGGCACGATGCGCGGCGTGATGACGACGATGGTTTCGGTCGAGCTGCCGCCTTCGTCGCTGCTGGAAAACGCGCGGCCGAGCACCGGAATGTCGGACAGGTAGGGCACGCCCTGGCGGCGCACATTGCGGCTGCTCTTGATCAGGCCGCCGATCAGCA
>DKJA01000214.1:61982-70678 GCA_002454505.1 Oxalobacteraceae bacterium UBA6704 | reverse complement strand
CCGATCTGCCGCCAGCAGCGCGGACAATTACCACCCGCGCCTGCCCCGCTACGGCCGCCAGACACACGACCAGGACCGCCTGGGCCTGACCGGCTCCATCCAGTGGCGGCCGATGCGCGGTTCGCTGCTGACGTTCGACATGCTGTACGCGAAGCTCGATGCGACGCGCCAGGAAGACTACCTGGAAGCGATCTCGTTCTCGCGCACCGCGAGCCAGGGCGGCAAGCCGCAGACCAGCGTCGTCGAAGCGCAGTACGCGCCGAACGGCGCCCTGCTGTACGGGAAGTACAACGGCGTGGACATCCGCGCCGAATCGCGCTACGACGAACTGACGACGACCTTCACGCAACCGACGCTGACGTGGGAGCAGGACCTGACCGACACGCTGCGCCTCAGCGCAAAGGTGGGCCGCGCCACATCGAAGTTCCGCAACCCGGTGCAGACCACCACCACGCTCGATGCGCTGAACGTCAGCGGCTACACGATCGACTTCCGCAACAACGACCGGCTGCCGACCATCGGCTACCCGTTCGATCCCACGCAGGCCAATGGTGCGCTGACGATCGTCGGCGTGCCGATGGTGACGTCGGGCACGCAGCCGACGTCCGTGGCGAACACGACGACCAGCGAAATCCGCATCCGCCCGCAAGGCGCCACGAACCGCAACGACGTGGCGGACCTGAACCTGGCATGGGACGCGCTGCCCGACCGCCTGAATTTAAAAGCCGGCGCCAGCTTCAAGAAATACACCTTCGATTCCTACGAATCGCGCCGCGTGAACCAGAACGACACGATCTTCGCGCCTTCGAGCATGGATGGCCTGACCACCACGTTGACGGGATTCGGCAGCGGCCAGAACCTGCCCGCCGGGACGCCGACCAGCTGGGTGATCCCGAACCTGGCGGCGATCGCGCAGGCCTACGACATCTACTGCAACTGCCTGAAAAGCGGCCAGGCCGGCGGGCCGGGCGACTTCACGCTGTCGTCCACGACGAACGGCAATGCCCGCGGCAACAACCGTTTTGTCCGCGAAGAGGACCGCGGCTTCTACCTGATGGGCGAGTTCAAGGAGGAGATCGCCGGCATTCCGCTGCGCGGCAACCTGGGCGTGCGCTACGTGAAGACGGACCTGACGTCCACCGGCTACCAGGCGGCCGGCGGCGGCACGGCCGTTACCGTCGATCACGGCTATTCGGACACGCTGCCGGCGCTGAACATCGCCGCCACGCTGCGGCCGGACTTCATCGTCCGCTTCGGCGCGGCGAAGGTGATGACGCGCCCGCAGCTGGGCAACCTGTCCCCGGGCGGCACCATCGCCACCACCGGCACGCTGGCCATCACCACCGGCAATCCGCAACTCAAACCGTTCCGCGCGAAGACCTTCGACAGCAGCTTCGAATGGTACTTCCAGAAGAATGCCTTCCTGGGCCTGGGCCTGTTCCAGAAAAATATCGACACGTATATCCAGAGCCTGCGCACCAACGTGCCGTACCGCGAGACGGGCCTGCCGATGGCACTGCTGCCAGCGAACTTCACGGGCGAAGAGGTGTTCCAGCTGACGGCGCCGATCAACACGGACGGCGGCCGGCTGCGCGGCCTGGAGATCAACTACCAGCAGCCGTTCACGTTCCTGCCATCGTGGGGCAAGAACTTCGGCACGCTGCTGAACTACACCTACGTGAAATCGACGGTGGAATACGTGGTCTCGCCGACCAGCGATGCGACGATCACCGACGACCTGCTGAACCTGTCGCCGAAATCGTGGAACGCCACGCTGTACTACGACGACGGCAAGTTCAGCGCCCGCGTGTCCGCCTCGCAGCGCGACGGCTTCCTGACCCGCGTACCGGGCCAGAACAACAACGACGTCGAGGGCAAGAACAAGACGCTGAACGTGGACCTGTCGCTGTCGTACAAGGTCAACGACAAGCTGGAGCTGACGCTGGAAGGCGTCAACCTGACCAACCAGGAAAACGACCAGTTCGTGAGCCGCGCGCGGGACAGCGTGGTGGTCAACAACGTGACGGGACGCGAGTATCTGTTAGGGCTGCGTTACAAGTTCTGATCGCAGCAGCGGGGCCCGCGTGGCCCCTTTTGTTGACGCCGATCGATTACAGATGTAATCTTCAACAATTACATCTGTAATCGACATCATGAACGACATCCCCATCAGCGAAGCCGAATCGGCTGTCATGGAAGTGCTGTGGCAGGCAAGCCCGCAAACGGCGGACGACATCGCCACAGCCCTCGAAGCACGCGCGTGGCAACCGGCGACAGTGAAAACGCTGCTGAACCGCCTGCTGAACAAGGGCGCGCTGCGCGCCGAAAAGGATGGCCGGCGCTACCTGTACTTCCCCGTGCTGGCCCGCGAAGACTGGGTTCTGGCGGAAAGCCGCGGCCTGCTGGACCGGCTGTTCGGCGGGAACATCACGCCGCTCGTCGCCCATTTCGGCAAGCACCGCCAGTTGAAGAAGAAGGACCTTGCCGCCCTGCGCAAGCTGATCGACGAGATCGGCGATGACAAGTAACGCACTGGCCGCGTGGCTGCTGCACGCCAGCGCATGGCTCGCGATTGCGCTGCTGCCGCCTCTGCTGCTGCGCGTGCCGCTGCGCCGCTTGCTCGGTCCAGGCATCACTTACGCCGCATGGCTGCTGCCGCCTGTGATCATCGTTGCGGCCCTGCTGCCCGCGGCGACATCGTCACCATTGTCGATCCACGTGGCCTGGCAAGACATGCCTGCGCTGGCGCCTGTGCCGTCGGTGGTGCCTGTCGTTCGTGGAATGGCCGGCATCGTCGTGATTCTGTGGGTTGGCGGCATGCTGCTGTATGCGCTGATGCTGCGAACACGACATACGGCATTCATGCGTTCTCTGGGCGCGCTGCGCCTGCAACGCGGGCTTCTGCGCACGCGAACATCTGGCGCCGGTCCGATGGTGATCGGCTGGCACCATCCCCGCATCGTCGTCCCGGCCGATTTCACGCAGCGCTACGGCGCGCGCGAACGACGGCTGCTGGTCGCGCATGAACGCGTGCACCTGCGGCGCGGCGACATCGTCGTCAACCTGCTGCTGGCGATGCTGCAGTGTGTGTTCTGGTTTCATCCGCTGCTGCATCTCGCGGCGAACCGCCTGCGGCGCGACCAGGAACTGGCCTGCGACGACGCGGTGCTGCGCCGCTTCCCTGGCAGCCGGCAGCGTTACGGCCACCTGCTGCTCGATGCGCATGCCGGCTCACATGCTTCCCCGCTGGCCTGCCAGTGGCAATCCCACCACCCACTCAAGGAGAGAATCATGCAATTGAAGCGACGTCCCCTGCTGCCGCGCCGTGCGGCGCAACTGCTGCTGACCGTCTTTGCAGTCGGTATCGCTTTCGCCGCGTGGGCCGTGCAATCGCCGCCGTCGCAGACGTACGACATTGCGCTGACATTGAAGGTGGGCGACGAAACGGCCACGCCGAAGCTGCGCGTCAAGGCCGGCGAGCCGTTCGCGGTGGCGATCGGCGAAGGCGATGCCCGCTGGAGCGCCGCCTCGGTGCTGGCTGTCGATGAAGCGGACGGCGTCGCCGACATGAAGCTCGCGCTGCACCAAGGCACGCAGCCGATGGGCGAGCCGCGGCTGCGCGTGCGGCTGGGCGAAACGGCCGGCGTGAAAGTCGATGAGGGCTATGGGCTGTCGTTGACCGTTACGCGCAGCGCGCCTTGAGTCTTAGAGTATCTCGTGGACCAGCGCGGGCGGACGGGCCAGCCGCACGCCCTTGTCCGTGACGACGAACGGCCGGTTGATCAGCGCCGGATGCGCGGTCATCGCGTCGAGCAGCTGGTCGTCCGTCAGCGCGGGATTCTTGAGGTTCAGTTCATCGTACACGTCGCCCTTGTCGCGCATCGCGCCGCGCACGGTCAGGCCGGCGCGGGCGATCATGTCCGCCAGTTCGGCACGCGTAGGCGGGGTCTTGATGTAGTCGATGACGACGGGCTCCACGCCCGCCTCGCGGATCAGCGCCAGCGCGCCGCGCGAATTGCTGCATGCATTGTTGTGGTAAATCGTGATGGCCATGGTGGTATTTTCGAGGTTGCGAGATGGCGGGATGGTAACCGAAACCATGGCGCCGCGCGGAAGAGCTACCATTAGTTGCCTCACCGCTAAAAACCTGTTTATAATAATTCCACCTACCCGTCGGGGTGTAGCTTAGCCCGGTAGAGCGCTACGTTCGGGACGTAGAGGCCGGAGGTTCGAATCCTCTCACCCCGACCAGAATTTCCTCTCGCGGCCAGCAAGGTCTCTGCCCGGCTTGCTGGCCCCGCGTGCTGCCCTCAATACCGATAATTCACCTTCACCCACCCCGAATGCGACCGGAAATCCCGCGCAAACTCCCCCGCATACTCCACCCTGAAATCGAACTTCCCGGCCGTGAACAGCTTGGCCCCCAGATGCAGCCGCCCCCGCCGGTCAGGCGCGGATGACACGCTGGTAAAGGTCCCCGCATCGGCAGCGATGCCGAGCAGCTGCGCATCCGACTTCCACCGGTTGTCGTCATGAATCGTCATGCCGGCACTGGCATAGGCATGCAGCTTCATGCCGTTCGACAGATCCACCCGGCGGCCGATTTCGATCATTGGCGAGACGGCCAGCATGGTGTCGCTCGCGTCCGAGACGCGCAGGTCCAGCATGCCCGCGCCATTCTCGGTGTAGCCATCGGTGCGCAGATGGGTGGCGTGGAAGTCCATGTACGGCCTCACGCTCCAGGTGCCGAACACGCTTTGCCGCGCCACTTGCGCGTGGATGCCGAAATGGCGCCCGTCGAATGACGCCAACGCGCGGCGTTCCACACTACCCAGCCGCACATTGCGCCGCGAATCGTAGTCGCCCACGCCGGCATCGACCGCGCCCGAGAACAGCCAGTCGCCGACTTCGCGCTTGACGATGGCGCCCACCGTGAAGCCGCGCCCGTCGACGGACGTGTTGCCGTCGCTGGCACGCGCGCGGCTGTCGTCGGCGGACAGCGCGCCGCCGACGAACCAGCCCTCGGCCACGCGTATCTGCCCGCCGACCTGCACCGTGTAGTCCTCGTTCTTGTAGCCGGCGCCGGATACCGCGCTGCTGCGCTTCGTATTGTTGCCGACGATGCGCGCCCAGCTGCATGTCCGTTCGCGCAGGCGGGCCTCGTTGGTATCGAATTGCGGGCAACTGCCCATCCGTTCGACGAAGCCGTGGCTGCGCGCCAGGTGCGACGTGCCCACCGCCAGCACGCTCTCATTGCCCAGCGCGGCCACGGCGTTGAGCAGCGTGGCGCCATCGGTCACCCGGGCCAGCGTGGCGTAATGCACGGCCATCTCGCCATCGACCGTGCCGGTGAAGCCGGCGTCCAGGTGCCGGGCCAGGTTGACCATGCCTTCGCTGCCCGCCGCCGCCTGCACGGTGTTGCCCACGTTGGCTTGGGGCGTGACCGTCAGCCGGTTGTTGTCCGTGCTCAGGTTGTAGGTGAACTGGCCGCCGTTGCGGGCGATCACGGTGGGCGTGACGTTGAGCTGCAGCGTGCCGGCCGTGAGCACCGTGAACGGTTTGGCGGCCAGCGCGGTGGGCTCGATCATGATGCGCGCGCCCGGGTTCATCGTCGCCGTGCCGGTGACGGTCGCGGTGCCGCCGGTGCCGTTGACGAAGTTCACGGGGCTGTAGATCAGGTCGTTGTTGACCAGGTTGCCGACGAAAGTGTGGCTGCCGCTCAGGTCGATTTCCACATTATTGGTGAACACGCTGGCCGAGTTGTAGGCGCCCGGCGACCAGCCGCCGGTCTGGCCGACGATCTGCAACGTCCCCTGGCCGATCTCCACATTACCCACGATCCATCCCGAGTTGACCACATTGACCACGCCGCTGCCGGTGGACAGGATCGCGTCCGCACCCGGCGCGCCAATCGTGCCGTTATTGGTGATCGTGTTGCTGGCGGCGGAACTGCGAATGACCACCGCGGTCGTGGCGTTGGAACTGACCACCCGGCCATTCGCGCCGACCGTCAGGTTGACGGCGTTCGACGATGGCGTCGCCCCTTCGGCATTGATCACCACGCCCGAAGCACCAGCGCCCGACGTGGTCACGCTGCCGTTGACGGTCACGTCGATCTGGCCGGACGTGCCGGTGCCGCCTGCCGTACCCATCACCAGCGCATCGGCCGTGGCAATCAGCGCACCGCCGCCGCCCACGCTCTGCGCGACGATGCCGTGTGCCAGCGCGCCGCTGGTCTGGATCGCGCTCCCCTCGTTGACGGTGATCGCGAGCTGGCCGCCATTCCCGTTCAAATGTGTATTGCGCGTCTGTATCGCGGTGGAATACGACGCCAGCCCGGTTGACGAAAAATCGCCGGCCAGCAGCGAGCCGCCGCCGTTGGCCTGCGCCAATACGCCAAAGGCACCGGCGCCCGTCGTCCCCACCGTGCCGCCGCCGACCGTGACCGACACCTTGCTGGCGTTGCCGACAACCGTCGTCGACGTGGCGGCGCCGAACAGGTCGCCGTTCTGCATGATCGTGCCGAGCAGAATGCCGCCGCCACCGCCGGCGCTTTGCGCGACCACGCCATGCGAATTCGCGCCGCTGGTGGTGATCTTGCCCACCTGGACGTCGATCTGGTTGCCGTTGCCGCAGTTGGCCGCGCGCATGCCGGTGCTGCCGCAATTGGCCGAGCCGCTGGCGCCGGCAAAGCGCAGCGGGATCAGCGTGGCGTTGACGTGCTGCGGCAGCCAGTTGATGTCGCTCGACATCGAGCCGCCCTGGGCCGATGGCGCGGCCTCCATCAGCGTCAGCGTGCCGCCACCGCCGCCGATGCTTTGCGCCAGCACGCCGGCCGAGGCCGCGCCGCTGGTCGTGATGCCGCCGGCCTGGTCGTTGGCCACCACCTTGACGATGCCGCCGTCGCCCGTCGCGCCGCCATCGCCGCCCAGTGAGATTTCCGTGAAATGCACCTGCATCCAGCTGCTGACGGTGCCGCCGCCATCGCCGCCGCCGGCGCCCACGCTCTGCGCATAGATGCCGGCCGATGCCGCGCCTTCGGTGGTGATCGCACCGGTGTTGGTGACCGTGATGTCGCCGCCATGCCCGCCGCTGCCACCCGCGCCGCCGACACCGATCGTCACCGACACCGGGATGTTCTTCTGCGCCAGTCCCTGCGGATTGTTGACGGCCGTGGTGGCGCCGCCCACCCCGCCGCCGCCGCCCACGCTTTGAGCGTAGATGCCGGCCGAATTGGCGCCGATGGTGGCCAGCGTGCCGCTATTGCCGACCGTGACGGTATTGCCGTTGCCGCCGGCGCCGCCCTTGCCGCCGACGGCGGCGCCCACGTCGACCGACCAGGTCCATTTGGTGTCAGCGCTCTCCGGATCGGGCACCGATGGCACGTTGTCGTCCAGGTACTTCTTGCCGGCATCCCGCAGCGCAGCGATGGCCTTGTCGCCCAGCAGTTCGTCCTTGCCGAAGCCGTAGATATTGTCGGCCAGCGTCGTTGTCTGGGCGCCGATGCCCAGGCCCTGCTGGATGAAATCGGTCAGCCGCAGTTCCGGATCGGTGCCGCCGCCCGTCGCGGCATTGCCGCCCACGCCGCCACCGCCGCCGATGCTGTGTGCGAAGATGCCGTCGGCCTTGCCGCCATAGGTCACCACGCTGCCGCTGTTGGTGACGCCGATGGCACCGCCGTCGCCACCCGAGCCGCCATTGCCGGCCACCCCAACATTGATGGTCACCGTGCCGCCCGAGCTGCCCGCCGACGAGCCGCCGCCGTAACCGCCGCCGCCCCCGACGCTCTGTGCCGCCACGCCCCGAGCGCCGTCACCGAGCGTCAATACAGACCCGCCGTTGTTGGCGACGTTGACTGCGCCGCCCACATTGCCGGCACCGGCGCCGCCGCCAACCGCCACGGCCACGGTCAGGCCCTTGTTCTCGCTGAGGAAGGACGCGGTATCCGTCTTGGCGGCACCGCCGTACCCGCCACCGCCGCCGATGCTCTGCGCCCAGATGCCGATGGCGTTTTCGCCGAAGGTCATCACCACGCCCTCGTCATTGGTCACCTGCACATTGCCGCCCACGCCGCCCGCCCGGCCCTTCCCGCCGACCGACACGGAGGCGTTCACGTTCGAGCTTTGCAGCGCGATTTCGGCGGCGCTGGACATGCCGCCCGTGCCCCCGCCGCCGCCCACGCTCTGCGCGTACACGCCAATCGAGCCGGCCTGCTGCGTGAACACGATACCGCTGTTGTTGACGGTGACGGCGCCGGCATTGCCGCCCGTGCCGCCGTTGCCGCCGATCGAGGCCGTCATGTTGACGGACGGGACGTCCGGCGAGTTGAACACATTGACTGTTTCGGCCCAGCTCGAGCCGCCCTGTCCGCCACCGCCGCCGATGCTTTGCGCCAGCACGCCGAACGAGTCGCCGTTCATCGTGACGATGGTGCCCTCGTTGTTCACGGTGACGCCGCCGGCCACGCCGCCCGTGCCGCCAGTGCCGCCGACTGCAGCGGCCGTGGTGACCTGCACGCCCACATCCAGGCTGTGCGCGGCGCCGCCGGAACCGCCGCCACCACCGAGTGCCTGGGCCAGCACGCCGGCCGAATGTTCGCCGGCGGTCTGGATGAAGCCGCGATTGCCCACCTGCACCCACTGGTAGCCATCGCCCGGCGTGCCGGCATTGCCGCCATTGCCGCCGCTGCCGCCGAT
>DKJA01000214.1:398-61716 GCA_002454505.1 Oxalobacteraceae bacterium UBA6704 | reverse complement strand
GCCGCCGATGTTCTGCGCCACCACGCCGGCCGAGCGCAGGCCGTTGGTCGACAGGATCGCGCCGGGCGTGACCACGCCGGAATCGGGATCGACCGTGCCGAGGTCCACGATGACCTGGTTGCCGTTGCCGCCGGTTTCGCCGCGGCCGCCGAGGGCGACGGCGGCCCCCGCAACCGAGCTGATGCTCACGCTGCCGCCATTGCCCCCACCGCCACCGATGCTCTGCGCAATGATGGCATCCGCGTCATCGCCAGTCGTGCTGATCACCGCGTAAGCATTGGCCGGGCTGTTGGCGGTCACACGGACCAGGTTGCCGTCGCCCGCGGCGCCGCCACCGCCCGCCTTGACGCTGAAGATGGCGCCGGCCGATGCGCCATTGCCGCCCGAGCCGCCGATGCTCTGCGCCACGATGCCGGCCGCGCCATAGCCGACCGAGGTCAGCGAACCGCCTGTCGCCACATTGAGCATGCCGCCCATGCCGGCCGAACCGCCGCTGCCGGCATGGGCGCTCGACGCGTCGTCCGCTTCGCCACCGAGGCCGCCGTTGCCGCCCAGGCTTTGCGCGATCACCGCGCCGGAAACAAAGGATGACGCACCCTGCACGTTCGGATGATCCGGGTCGAGCGAGACCGTTTCGCCCGTGCCATGGCGGTCCACGCCGCGCGCCGAGATCGACGTGGTCAGCGTGTCGATCGTGATCGGTGCGCCGCTGCCGCCATTGCCGCCATTGCCGCCCGTGGCACCGGTGCCCGCGCCGATCGCCTGGCCGCCCTGCCCGCCGTTGCCGCCGCTGGAAAGCGCCACCACGCCGGGACCGTTGCTGACGATCGACGTGGCCACCTGGTTGTCGCGCGTGGTGACGAAGGTGATGGCCGACCCGCCCGATGCCGGCCCGCCATATCCGCCCAGACCGCCCGCCGTGCCATACGCGTGCGCCGACGAGGTCCGCGACGAATCGTCCAGGTCGCCGCCGCCATTGCCGCCGGAAGCGATGATCATCACGGCGGCCGGCGCCAGCGAAGTGCCGGTGTATGGCGTTGCGTTGATCACGCTGCCGACCGGTGCCAGCGTGATGTTGCCGCCCAGGCCGCCCAGGCCGTTCGTGCCGCTCGATCCATAGGTGGCGCTCTGGCCGCCGTTGCCGCCGTCGCCACCCCGCGCCGTGATGTAGATCGTCGGATGGCCGTTGGATGCCGTGAGCTGGCCGTAGAACGCCAGGTCGAGCAGGCCGGCATTGCCGGCGTTCGATGCCGAGCCGCCGTTCTGGTAGAAAAAGGGCAGCCCCTCATGGGCGTTGCCGCCGTCGCCGCCCCGGCCGCCGTTTGCGGTGATCTGGACTGCCGGCCCGGTGGTGCCGGTGTACGAAGTGGGGTCGTACCAGTACCAGGCGCCGGCGCTTTGCACATTGTTCGGTGCGTCGCCGCCCCTGCCGTCGTTGTTGAAGCCATTGCCCGCATTGGTGGGCGAGGTGCCGTTGGCGCCATTCGCCGTGGAGATGTCCTGCACGTACTGGAAGGCCTGCGCCATCGGCAGCTGGAGCAGCAGCGCCGCAGCCAGCAGCGGTGCGCGCAAGGAGAAATGGAACGGGAAGATCGGGTGAGGATGTCGCATGGCAGTCCCCGGCAGTTGAGCGAAAACGGTCAACCGGCCGGCCCTGCTGCTGCCTCACTTTTTCATGATCTGCCAGGCAGGTCGCCCGCGCGCATGACTGCGCATGCGGAACGTCAACAGGAAACCTGCCCTCTGGCGTGAGGTGGTCGATGCATGGATCGGGGCGATGCCGGATGAATTCGCAACCAATCTATAGCGGTTGCCGGCGTCATGTCCATGGCATTTGCGCGGGTGTTCGCGCTTTATCGACCCGGCGCCACAGGTTTATGGCGCGGGTTTGTCGCATCTCAAGCCGGAGATTTTCGGCCAGGAAAAACGGCGCTACTTCGAGCCGTGATGGCCGTACACCGTGGCGCTGCCATCCTGCTTGACCAGCAGGACATCGTAAGGATCCTGCCGCGGGCCTTCCATGCCGGGCGAACCAGCCGGCATGCCCGGCACGGCCAGGCCGGCCGCCTTCGGCTTCTGCGCCAGCAGCCGGTGGATGTCCGCCGCCGGCACGTGGCCTTCCAGCGCGTAACCGGCAACCGTGCCCGTGTGGCACGAGCCGTATTGCTGCGGGATGCCGAATTTGGCGCGGTAGCCGGACGTGTCGGCCACGTCGTGCGCCTTGACCGTGAAGCCGTTCTTTTCCAGGTGCTGGATCCACGCCTTGCAGCAGCCGCACGTCGCCGTTTTATAGACGTCGATGACAGGCTGCGCCGCCCAGGCGGCGCCCTGGCCCAGCAGCATCGCGACCGTGGCGATCCGCGTGATCAATTTCCGTTTCATGTTCATCCTCCGAAATGACCCATCGTATCGATGAGATTGCGCAATTGTAGGAAGCGGCACCATGTAAATACCTTGACCTGGATCAAGCCGGCATTCATTGCCAGGCACCGGCGCTTATCGCGCCGCCACCACCTCGGTGGCACCGGCCGCATTCTTCTGCAGCCGCACCGGCGCGATGGCCGGCAGCGCCTGCAGGAAGGCGGGCAGGTCGCGGGGATCGAACGTGCCGGTGACCTTCAGCGCGGCGACGGCCGGGTCGCGCAGCACCAGCGGCACGTCGCCATAGCGGGACAGTTCGGACAGCGCGTTGTCGAGCCGCTGGCCATGGAACGCCACGCGGTAGGTGCGCCAGCTGGCGATGTCCGCCACGGCGATGGCGGACGGGGCGGACAGCTTGCCTTCCGCATCGCCGGACACCTGCTGCCCGGCCGTCAGCGCGACCGCGCCGGCGGAGGATTTGGTCGGTTCGACATCCACCTTGCCCTGTTCGACGGCCACGTTCAGGCCATCCTCGCCGCGCAGATACGGCGTGTTGCGCACCGCGAAACGGGCGGTGCCCGCCATCACCCGCACCGGCCCGGCCACCACCTGGAACGGCCGCGCCGGGTCGTCCGGCACGGCAAACAGAGCCTGCCCTTCGCTCAGTTTCACTTCGCGGCGCTTCTCGTAGAAGGCGATATCCACCCGGCTGGCGGAATCGAGCTGCAGCCGGCTGCCATCGGGCAGCGTGGCATTGAGCTGCTGGCCGCGCTGCGTCTCGTAAGCCTGCACGAATACGGGCTGGGCCTGCCACTGCTTCCAGCCCAGCAGCGCGCTACCGCCGGTGGCCAGCACCGCCACGGCGACGGCCAGCACGGGGATGAAGGCGCGGCGGCGCGGGCGGGTTTCGGCGGGAACGGAAGGATTGCTCATCAGGGCGGCCTTGGGGAGATCGGAGCGGGCATTATCCCCGCTGTGCCCGACGTGTCAACCAGTCAGCGGCTGGTGCAGCCGGCCACCTGGCGGAATGCGCCCGGATCGTCGGCCTGCCCGGCCGGCCCCTCGCGCAGCATGGCGGCGGGGCCTTTCGTCCACCATTCGAGCGCCGTGCCTGGCCGGGGGCCGGCGTCGGTGACATAGCGCGCGCCGGAGGCCGACATGGCCTGCCGCAGCGCGTAGCGGCGGCCGTCCAGCACGAGTTGCGCCGTGCCGCCTTCGGCATAGGCGACCTGCACAGCCTTGCCATTATCGCAACTATATTCAGTAGCGCCGGGCATGGCGGCGCAGCCAACCAGCAGCGCGGCGGCAACCAGCACCGCAAGACAGGTTCGGGACATGGCGCCTCCTTTTTCGCGTACAGATTCGATTATAGAACCGCGCCAGCCCGCAACCGCGCGTACTGTGCGGCAAGGAAATATTTCCCGACGTATCATCGCGCCCCGTAGCAAACTGCTACACTAGTTTGTTCAGATAGTCACATTCCGGAGAACGCATGAGCATCGCAACGACCGGCCACCTGGCCAAAATCCTCAACGAGAATCAGGAGACCTTGCTGGAGGGCTGGCTCAGCGGGATGCTGTCCCGCCTGGTGCGGCGCGACAAGACGTCGGAAGCGGAAATCCGCCAGCAGGCGGCGCGCTTCCTGCCGCTGGTGGCGAATGCCGTCGAAAAAGGCCAGAACTACGATTTCGACACGCCGGCCTGGGCCGAGGTGCGCCAGCTGCTGGGCGAGATTTCCGCCGCACGCGTGCGCCAGGGCTTCTCCCCGACGGAAACGGCCACCTTTATCTTCTCGCTGAAGGACCCCGTCTTCGCGCTGCTGCGCCAGTCGCTGGCCGGCGACGCGGAGGCGCTGGCCGCCGCGCTGACGGACACGGGCAACCTGTTCGACCGCATGGGCCTGTTCACGATCGAGGAATACCAGCGCGGCCGCGAAAGCGTGATCATGCGCCAGCAGCAGGAACTGCTGGAGCTGTCCACGCCCGTCGTGCAGCTGTGGAAGGACGTGCTGGCGCTGCCGCTGATCGGCACGCTGGACAGCGCGCGCACCCAGGTGGTGATGGAAAACCTGCTGGAAAAGATCATCGAGACGGGCGCGTCGATCGCCATCATCGACATCACCGGCGTGCCGACCGTCGACACGCTGGTCGCCCAGCACCTGCTGAAAACCGTGGCGGCGGCCCGCCTGATGGGCGCGGACTGCATCATCAGCGGCATCCGCCCGCAGATCGCGCAGACCATCGTGCACCTGGGCGTGAACCTGGAAGACGTGATCACCAAGGCCACGCTGGCCGATGCCTTCCTGGTGGCGCTGAAACGGGTGGGCGCCGCCGTCGTGCGCGCCGACCAGGCCTGAGGCGCGCATGGAACGCATCCCCATCCTGAAAATGGGCGAACTGCTGCTGGTCACGATCCAGGTCGACATGCACGACCGGCTGGCCATGACGCTGCAGGACGACCTGACCTCGCGCATCGTCAAGGATCGCGCCCGGGGCGTGCTGATCGACATCTCGGCGCTGGACATCGTCGATTCGTTCATCGGCCGCATGATCAGCAACACGGCGGCGATGGCACGCATCCTCGATGCGCGCACGGTACTGGTCGGCATGCAGCCGGCCGTGGCGATCACGCTCGTCGAGCTGGGCCTGACGCTGCATGGCGTGCGCACGGCGCTGAATGTCGAAAAAGGCATCAAGCTGCTGCAGCAGAGCGCCAGTTAACCCAACCCCAAAAGGCGATCCTTGAGCAATACAGATGTCGATGCCGTGGTCATGCCGATCCGCTCCGACGAAGACGTGGTGCGGCTGCGCCAGTCCGTGCGCGAGCTGATGATCGCCACCGGCTTTTCGCTGATCGAGCAGACCAAGATGATCACCGCTGCCAGCGAACTGGCGCGCAACACGCTGCGGTATGGCGGCGGCGGTGAAGCCCATATTGAAAAATTATTGAACGGCATGCGCAAGGGCATCGGCCTGACGTTCATCGACCACGGTCCCGGCATCGTCGACATCGCGAAAGCGCTGACCGACGGCTACACGACCGGCGGCGGCATGGGCCTCGGCCTGTCCGGCGCAAAACGGCTGGCGGACGAATTCGAACTGGATTCGGCCCCCGGCCAGGGCACCACCGTAAAGATCAGCAAATGGAAACCATTCTAGCCGCGCAGTTCCGGCAAACCAGCTACCCCGTCGCCGACAGCAGCCAGATCGCACCCGTGCGCCGGGCCGCCGTCGACCTGGCCACGGGCCTGGGCTTCGACGAAACGGCGGCCGGCGAAGTGGCGCTCGTCGTCACCGAGGCGGCCACCAATCTGCTGAAACATGCCGGCCACGGCGAGATCGTCGTGCGGCCGCTGCAGCAGGGCGCCGTGCATGGCATCGAGATCCTCGCGCTGGACAAGGGCCCCGGCATCCGCAACCTGGCCGCCAGCATGGCGGACGGCACGTCCACGGCCGGCAGCTACGGCGCCGGCCTGGGGGCGATGCGCCGGCTGTCCAGCGTGTTCGACATCTACAGCGCACCGGACCGCGGCACCGCCATCATGATGACCCTGTGGCCGCGCGATACCGCGCATGCCGCGCAGGCGATCGAATGGGGCGTCGTCTGCCTGCCGATGCATGGCGAGCACGTGGCCGGCGACAGCTGGTCGCTGGCCCATGGCGCCACGTCGGCCACGGTGCTGGTGGCCGACGGCCTGGGCCACGGCCCGCTGGCGGCGCAGGCATCCGAGCCGGCTGCCGCGGTCGTCGCCGACGCACCGGAACTGTCGGCCGCCGAGCTGCTGCACGATGCCCACGCGGCGCTGCGCGCCACGCGCGGCGCCGCCGTGGCCGTGGCCCGCATCGACATGCTGCACGACACGCTGAAGTTCGCCGGCGTCGGCAATATCTCGGCGCACCTGTTCCTGGCCGGCGAACGGCGCCAGCTGGTGTCGCACAACGGCATCGTCGGCAGCAATATGCGCAAGGTGCAGGAGTTCGACGTGCCATGGGGCGACCATGCCCTGCTGGTGCTGCATTCGGACGGCCTCACCGCCCGCTGGCATATCGAGGACTACCCCGGCCTGGCCTCCTGCCATCCGGCCGTGATTGCCGCCGTGCTGTACCGCGATTTCAGCCGCGGCCGCGACGACAACACCGTGCTGGTGCTGCGCGACCGGCGGGGAGCGTGACATGAGCCTGCGCATCCTCAGCCTCGGCATCGGCCAGGAACTGGACGTGGTGGCGTCGCGCCAGCGCGCCCGCCAGATCGCTGCGCTGTGCGGCTTCGGCGCGCAGGACCAGATCCGCATCGCCACCGCCGTGTCGGAACTGGCCCGCAACGTGTACAGCTATGTGGGCACGGGCCGCGTCGAATTCTCCGTCGAGGGCACCACGGCGCCGCAGCTGCTGGTGATCCGCGTCGAGGACAAGGGCGCCGGCATTCCCCACCTGGACGTGGTGCTGTCCGGCCGCTACCAGTCGCAGACGGGAATGGGCATGGGCATCCTCGGCGCGCGCCGGCTGATGGACCAGTTCGACATCGCCACGACGCCCGGCGAGGGCACCACCATCACGCTGAAGAAACTGCTGCCGCACGAGTCGCCGCTGCTGACGCCGGCCACGATCGGCGACATGGGCATGCAGCTGACGGCGCTGGCGCCGGACGTGACGGTGTCCGAAGTGCAGCAGCAGAACAAGGAGCTGCTGTCCACGCTGGCCGAACTGAAGACGCGGCAGGACGAGCTGGTGCAGCTGACCCGCGAGCTGGAAGACACCAACCGCGGCGTGGTGGCGCTGTACGCCGAGCTCGATGAAAAGGCCGACCACCTGCGCCGTGCCGACGAGATGAAGACGCGCTTCCTGTCGAACATGACGCACGAGTTCCGCACGCCGCTGTCGTCGATCCGCGCGCTGTCGCGGCTGCTGATCGAGCGGGTCGACGGCGAGCTGACGCCGGAACAGGAAAAGCAGGTGCGCTTCATCATGAAGGGCGCCGAATCGCTGACCGAACTGGTGGACGACCTGCTCGACCTGGCCAAGATCGAAGCGGGCAAGGTCGACGTGCGCGCCGCGCCGTTCGAAGTGGTCGAGATGTTCTCGGCGCTGCGCGGCATGCTGCGCCCGCTGCTGGTGTCGGCCACGGTGGAGCTGCTGTTCGACGAACCCGAGCAGCCGATCACGATGATGACGGACGAAGCGAAGCTGTCGCAGATCCTGCGCAACTTCATTTCCAACGCGCTGAAGTTCACCGAGAGCGGCCACGTGCGCGTGACCGCCACGCTGCTGCCGAAAGGCGATGCGGTGCGCTTCGAGGTGAGCGATACCGGCATCGGCATCGCGCCGGAGCACCAGCAGATCATTTTCGAGGAATTCTCGCAGGTGGAGAACCGGCTGCAGCACCGCATCAAGGGCACCGGCCTGGGCCTGCCCCTGTGCCGCAAGCTGGCCGCGCTGCTGGGCGGCTCGGTGACGCTGCAAAGCACGCCGGGCAGCGGCTCCACGTTCTCGGCCACCGTGCCGCTGCTGTACGACGCGCTGCCGGAACCGGCCATCTTCCGGCCCGACGGCGGCGACAGCGAAGGCATCCCGCTGCTGGTCGTCGAGGACGACCGCTCCGCGCAGCTGCTGTACCGCAGTTACTTCCGCAATTCGCCCTACCGGCTGATCTGCGTGCGCAGCGTCTGGGAGGCCGAACAGGCATGGCAGGCCGAACGGCCGGCCGCCGTGATCCTCGACCTGTACCTGAACGGCGGCGACAGCTGGCGCTGGCTCACGCAGGTCAAGGACGACGAACGCCGCAAGCAGGTGCCGGTGGTGATCGTGTCCGAGGTGGTCGACCGCCAGAAGGCCTTTTCGCTGGGGGCCGACGCCTACTTCGGCAAGCCCGTCGCACGCGACGAGTTGCTGGCGCAGCTGAACACCCTCTGTCATGTACACTAGAGAGCATCATGTCCGCCTCCCCGTCCGAACCCCTGATCCTGAACGTCGACGATACCGACGCGGCACGCTATGCCAAGACACGTATCCTGAAGCGCGCCGGCTTTCGCGTCATCGAGACGGGCAGCGGCATGGAAGCGCTGCAGCTGTCGCAGGAACACACGCCGGACCTGGTGCTGCTCGACACCAAGCTGCCGGACATTAACGGCTTCGACGTGTGCCGCCGGCTGAAGCAGGATCCGCACACGGCGATGGTGCTGGTGCTGCAGACGTCCGCTTCGTACCTGGCTTCGCCCGACCGCGTGCGCGCGCTGGACAGCGGCGCCGACAACTACCTGTTCGAACCGATCGAGCCCGAGGAACTGGTGGCCAACGTGCGCGCGCTGCTGCGCCTGGCCCGCGTGGAACGCGAGCTGCGCGACATGGACCGCCGCAAGGACGAGTTCCTGGCCATCCTCGCGCACGAGCTGCGCAATCCGCTGGGGCCGATCCGCAATGCCGTCGAGCTGCTGCGCAGCCTCGATCCGCACTCGTCGCCGGCGCAGGAGAATGCCCGCCGCGTGATCCTGCGCCAGACCGACCACATGGTGCGGCTGGTGGACGACCTGCTGGATGTGTCGCGCATCTCGCAGGGCAAGATCACGCTGCGCCGCGCCGAGGTGGAGCTGTGCGCCCTGCTGCGCAGTGCCGCCGAAACGGCCGAACCGAATATCGCCGCCCGCAAGCACGTGCTGGCGGTGCAGCTGCCGGGCCAGGAGATCTGGGTCGACGGCGACAGCGTGCGCCTGGCCCAGGTGGTCGGCAACCTGCTGAACAACGCGGCCAAGTTCACGCCGCCGGGTGGACGCATCGTGCTGACGGCCGCGCTGGAAGGCACTGAGGCAGTCGTCCGCGTGACGGACAACGGCATCGGCATCCCGCCGGAACAGGCGGCCTCGATCTTCGACCTGTTCGCCCAGGCCGGCCATGCGCCGGACCGCGTGCAGGACGGCCTGGGCATCGGCCTGTCGCTGGTGCGTACGCTGGTCAACCTGCATGGCGGCACCGTCAACGTACACAGCGCCGGTCCCGACCAGGGCAGCACGTTCGAAGTGCACCTGCCGCTGCTGCAGCGGGCCGGCACGACAGCGCCCGCCGCGGCGGCCGATGGCGCGGCACCGGCGCGGGCCGGCGATGCGCACCGCATCCTCGTGGTGGACGACAATCTGGACTCGGCGGAAATCGTGTCGGCACTGCTGCAGTTCGCCGGCCACGACGTGCACATGGCGCACGACGGCGCCGGCGCCATCGCGGCAGCCCTGCGGCTGCAGCCGGACGTGATCTTCCTCGACATCGGCCTGCCGGACATGAGCGGCGTGGAAGTGGCCGCGAAGATGCGCGGCTATCCGCAACTGGCCGATACGGCACTGATCGCACTGACCGGCTACGGCCAGGACAAGGACCGTGCGAACGCGATGGCGGCAGGCTTCAGCCATCACCTGACCAAGCCGGTGAACATGGAAACGCTGAACGATACCGTGCGCACCTTCATGCGCCGCGATCCCCGGTAATCCGGCAGCGCCGGCACGGGCCGGCTGCGTTAGAATGCGTCTCGTTGTTTCTTTCCTTCAACGACCCGACACGATGCGCAGACAATTCTTCCCGGCGCTGCTTGCAGCAGCCTTCGCTACATCCTTCGCAGTAACCGCCTCGGCACAAACTCCCGTCACCCTCGACCAGGCCATGGCCCATCCGGACTGGATCGGCACGCCCGTCGAAACGGCATGGTGGGGCTGGGACAGCAAGACCGCCTACTACAAGCAGAAGCGGATCGACTCGCCGCTGCGCGACACGTTCGCGGCTGGCGCCACGCCGCGCAAGGTGCAGGACGCCGAGCTGGCCAACCTGGATACCGACAAAGTCGTCTACAACCGCGAGCGCACGCTGTCCGTCGTGCTGCGCAACGGCGACCTGTTCGAACGCGACCTGAAGACGGGCGCGCTGACGCAGATCCGCCGCGACACCACCGCCGCCGCCGATCCCCAGTTCTCCGCCGACGGCAAGGCCGTGCAGTTCCGCGTGGGCCACGACTGGTTCAGCTGGAACCGCGCCGCGAAACTCGTCGTGCCGCTGGCCCTGCCCCGCGCGATGAAGGATCCCGGCGCCGCGCCGGACGAGGATGCGCTGCGCGCCATGCAGCTGCGCCTGATCGCCACGCTGAAACGCCAGCGCGACGACCGCGACGCAACCCGTCTGCAGAACGATGCGCAGCGCCGCGCCGATGCGACCCGCGCGCCGGCGCCGGTGTACCTGGGCGAGAAGATCGTCATCGATGCCAGCGGCCTGTCGCCGGACGGCCGCTGGCTCGTCGTCGCCACGTCGCCGAAGAGCGACGAGAACGGCCGCGTCGGCAAGATGCCCCGCTACGTGACCGAATCGGGCTACGAGGAATTCGACGACCAGCGCACGCGCGTGGGCCGCAACCTGCCGCTGGCGCAGACGCTGCGGCTGATCGACCTGAAGGACAACTCGGTGCGCGTGATTCCGCTCGATGCGCTGCCCGGCATCGCCACCGATCCGCTGGCCGCGATGCGCGCCGAGCGCAAGCTGGAACCCGTCAAAGGCAACCGCGCGGCACGCCTCGACGACGACGAAGGCAACGGCATTTCGTGGACGCGCAACGGCGCCCAGGTGGCCGTGATGATCCGTGCAGTCGACAACAAGGACCGCTGGATCGCCGCCATCGACCTGCCGAACGCGCGCCTGAAACCGCTGCACCACCTGGCCGACAAGGCGTGGGTCAACAACAGCTACAACGAATTCGGCTGGCTGCCCGACAATGCCACGCTGTGGTTCCTGTCCGAGCAATCGGGCTATTCGCACCTGTACACGCTGGATGCGGCCGGCAAGGAGCGCGCGCTCACCGGCGGCAAGTGGGAAGCAACCAACGTCACGTGGAACGCCGACGGCTCGGCCGCCTGGCTGCTGTGCAACCGCAAGACGCCGGGCGATTACGAGGTGTGCAACGTGGATGCGAAAGCAGCCGCCGTGCGCGAAGTGACGCAGCTGGCCGGCGGCGTGGAAGACTTCACGCTGTCGCCGGACCAGAAGAAGCTGCTGGTGCGCTGGTCGTCGTCGTACGTGCCGCCGCAGCTGGCCAGCGTGCCGTCGAACGGCGGCGCGGCCGTCAGGCTGACCGATACGCGCAGCGCCGACTTCAAGGCGCGCGAGTGGATCCAGCCCGAGTTCGTGGCCGTGCCGTCGACGCACAATGCTGGCCAGCCGGTGTGGGCCAAGCTGTACAAGCCGGCGAAGCTCGAGCCGGGCAAGAAATATCCGGTGGTGATGTTCGTCCACGGCGCCGGCTACCTGCAGAACGTGTCGAAGCGCTACACGCCTTACTTCCGCGAGCAGATGTTCCACAACCTGCTGGTGGAAAAAGGCTACATCGTGCTGGACATGGATTACCGCGCGTCGAAAGGCTATGGCCGCGACTGGCGCACGGCGATCTACCGGCAGATGGGTCATCCGGAACTGGAAGACTACGTCGACGGCGCGAAATGGCTGGCCGCGAACCAGCAGGGCGACATCGAACGCGTGGGCATCTACGGCGGCAGCTACGGCGGCTTCATGACGTTCATGGCGCTGATGCGCGAACCGGCACTGTTCAAGTCCGGCGCCGCCCTGCGCCCCGTCACCGACTGGACCACGTACAACCACGGCTACACCGCGAACATCCTGAACACGCCGGACATCGATCCGGAAGCGTATAAAGTGTCGTCGCCGATCGAGTATGCGGACAAGCTGCAGGGCCACCTGCTGATCGCCCACGGCATGGTCGACGACAACGTGTTCTACCAGGACTCGGTGCGGATGGCGCAGCGCCTGATCGAACTGAAGAAGGACAACTGGGAACTGGCCAGCTACCCGCTGGAGCGGCACGGCTTCGTGCAGCCGGAAAGCTGGTACGACGAGTATCGGCGGATTTTCAAGCTGTTCGAAGCCACGTTGAAGTAAGCGCGGCTGGGGACTGTCCCCGCAGGGGCCTGTCCCCGGGGTTGCTTTTGACTTTGCTTGAATGGACGCAGACTGCAACCCCGGGGACAGGCACCCACATCGCGGCTGGGGACTGTCCCTGCAAGGGACTGTCCCCGGGGCTGCTTTTGGCTTTTCCTGTGTGGACGCAGACTGCAACCCCGGGGACAGGCACCCACATCGCGGCTGGGGACTGTCCCCGCAGGGGCCTGTCCCCGGGGCTGCTTTTGGCTTTTCCTGTGTGGACGCAGACTGCAACCCCGGGAACAGGCACCGACATCGCGGCTGGGGACTGTCCCTGCAAGGGACTGTCCCCGGGGCTGCTTTTGGCTTTTCCTGTGTGGACGCAGACTGCCACCCCGGGGACAGGCACCGACATCGCGGCTGGGGACTGTCCCTGCAAGGGACTGTCCCCGGGGCTGCTTTTGGCTTTTCCTGTGTGGACGCGGACTGCAACCCCGGGGACAGGCCCCTGCGGGGACAGTCCCCATACCTCATTCATCAAGTGCCTGACCCCGGCTTACCAAACTACCTCACGCTGCTCGGCAGCTCCTGAAAATCATCGGTCTGGTACAACGACCGGAACGCGCCCAGCAGCGCGGGCGGCGGCGTGACGAGCTTGCGGGCCGTCAGGTCCAGCCAGCCGCCGGTGGTGTGCACGCGGGCGGCCAGCTTGCCGTCGCCGCGGAAGATCTCGCTGCGCAGCATCCAGCGGCTGCCGTCTTCGGCCAGGCCGGCCACCGCCAGCGTGACGGTGAGCTGGTCCAGCAGCTGCACTTCCTTGTAGTAGGACAGCTCGTCCTTCATCGCCACCGGCCCCAGGTTGAGCCGCTTGAATTCGCCGATCGGGAAGCCGTTCTCGGTGAGGAACAGCATGCGCACGTCGCCGGCCTTGTCGAGAAAGGCGGTATTGGCCATGTGGCTGTTGAAGTCCATGTCGCCCCAGCCTGCCATCATCCTGCGTTCGAACATTCGGTATCTCCAGATCGTGTCCATGTGCATTGCGCCGGCAGTGCTGCTGCCATCGTCGTTAGAGCATAGCGCGTCTTTCGATCTCGCGTGTGGCCGCGCCGCGGACGATGTCGGCTCCACATCGAACGGTGGCGAGAATACACCCTGCCCCATGCCCGCCAACGCCGTTTTACTAATTCCCGCGATTCCCTGCTGCCTGCCGATAAGCACTGCTACCTCTTTATATTTGCCGCTGCCGGGCACTAACTGCCACTGACAGCATCCAAAGATTAAAGGCTTACACCGGTTGCCGGGATTGTGCCGGGTTTCCGATTCAGTCGCCCAGCAGATCCAGCAGCGTCAGCGCCACGACCTTCGTCGCCTTGCGCAGGTCTTCCAGCAGCAGCCGCTCGTCGGCCTTCTTGGCATTCGATTCGGGCACGCTGCGCGGCCCGGCACCATAAAGTACCGCGGGGATGCCGTGTTCGCCGTACAGGCGCGCATCCGCATACAGCGGCGTGCCTTGCGCGGGAATCGGTTCGCCGATGACGTCCAGCGCGTTCTTCTGCAGCGCCGCCACCAGCTTGTCCGAGCCTGGCAAAGGCCGCAGCGCATGCGACAGCAGCAGCCGGCGGATCTCGAGGCGGATGCCCGGCTCGTTGCGTACCGCGTCCTCGATCAGCGCGCGCACCTGCGCTTCGACTGCCACCGGATCTTCCTCGGGAATCATGCGGCGGTCCATCTTCATCACCACCTGGCCCGGCACCACGTTCGTGTTCGTGCCGCCATCGATGCGGCCCACCAGCATCGTCGGCGAGTCGATGCCGGCCACGTTGGACTTGATCTTCTTCAGTTCCGGCAGCTGCCCGTAGATCGCGTTCAGGATCTTCGTGGCCGCTTGCAGCGCATCGACACCCGTCTCCGGCATCGCGCCGTGGCCGGACTTGCCGTGCACCGTGATCTCCAGCTGCAGGCAGGCGTTGTGCGCGGTGACGATGTTGTACGAGAAGCCCGCCGCGATCACGAGATCGGGCTTGGTCAGCTTCTGCTCCAGCAACCAGCCGGGGCCCAGCAGGCCGCCGAATTCCTCGTCGTACGTGAAGTGCAGTTCGACGCCGCCTTTCAGACGGATGCCCAGTTCTTCCAGCGCCCGCGTGGCGAAAATGTAGGTGGCGAAATCGCATTTCGACACGGCGGCCGCGCGGCCGTAGATATAGCCGTCGTCGATGACGCCGCCGTAGGGCGGATGCGTCCAGCCTTCGCCGGGCGGCACCACGTCGCCATGCGCGTTCAGCGCCACCGTCGGTCCGCCCGCTTCGTACGGCCGGCGGACGATCAGGTTGGTGATGCTCTGCATGCCGTAATCGCGCACGCGGTCTTCCGGTACGCGGTGCTGCTCGGCCACCCAGCCGTACTGCTTCACCAGTTCCGCCACGCGTTCCGCATGCGGCGCGTTATTGCCCGGCGGCGTGTCGGTGGGCACCTGCAGCACCTGCTGCAGGAAGGCCACTTCTTCGTCGAAGTGGCTGTCGATCCATGCGAGAACCTGTTCGCGCTGCGTCATTACTGTGCTCCTGCCGCGAACCACGCGGCGACCTGGGCGCGTTCCGCGTCCGTCATATTGGTGAGATTCCCGATCGGCATGGCCTTCAGTTCCACCACCTGCTTGTGGATCTGCAGCGCGTGCTGGCGGATCTGGTCCGGCGTGTCGAACACGATGCCGGCCGGCGCCGCCGCGAAGCCGGGCTGCGTGGGATGCGTGGAATGGCAGGCCAGGCAGCGCTGGTCCATGATGGCTTTCACCTGCGCGAACTGCGCGGCGGGATCGGCCTGCTTTGCCACGGCAGCGGGCCGCGGCGGCGCGATCGCCACCGCGACGGCCAGCAGCAGCGCCACGCCGATGGCCGGATAGCGCCATTCGATGCGGCCACGGTGGCGCAGGTTGAAGAAGTGGCGGATGAACACGCCGGCGGCCATGATAAAGGCCAGCACCAGCCATGCGTGATCGTGGCGGTACGTCATCGCGTAGTGGTTGCTGATCATGATGAACAGCACCGGCAGCGTGAAGTAGTTATTGTGCACGCTGCGCTGCTTGGCGCGGATGCCGTGGATCGGGTCGGGCTTGCCGCCCGCCTGCATCGCATTGACCATTTTGCGCTGGCCGGGAATGATCAGCATCGCCACATTGGCCACCATGATCGTGCCGATCATCGCGCCCACGTGGATGTAGGCGGCGCGGCCGGACAGCAGGTGCGTCAGCGCATACGCCGCGCCGACCAGCAGCGCGAAGATGACGACGCCGAACCACAACTCCCGTTTCGCCAGCGGCGAGCGGCACAGCAGGTCGTAGACGACCCAGCCGACGACGAGGAAGCCGAGGCCGATGCCGACCGACTGCCACGTGGTGAGATCGGCGACGGCGCGGTCGATCATCATCGCCTGCGCATTGAAGTAGTAGGCGATGGTCAGCAGCGCGAAGCCGGACAGCCAGGTGGAATAAGCCTCCCACTTGAACCAGTGCAGTTCCTTCGGCAGTTCGGCGGGCGCCACGAGGTACTTCTGCGGGTTGTAGAAACCGCCGCCGTGGACGGCCCACAGCTCGCCCATCACGCCCTTCTTCGCCAGGTCGGAACCGGGTGCGGGGGGGCGGATCGAGTTGTCCAGCCAGACGAAATAAAACGAGGCGCCGATCCAGGCGATGCCCGTGATGATGTGCAGCCAGCGGACCAGGAGGTTCAGCCATTCGAGGCCGTAGGGGACGAGATAGCCGAAGGCTTCCATGCGAGAGGTCAGGGGATTGGCAATCTAAACAAGATAAACGGTTTGCGATTCACGCAACATGAAAACTCGCGTATATTCGACATATCCGTAGCCATATAGCCACAATCCCATCCTTCCATGTCCGGCCTGCCGCAACACCTCGACATCCACCTGATCCGCATCCTCTACCTGCTGCTGGTGGAGAAAAACGTCTCGCGCGTGGCGCTCAAGCTCAATCAGCCGCAGCCCTCGATCTCCGCATCGCTGCGCAAGCTGCGCGAACTGACGGGCGATCCGCTGCTGGTGCGCGGCGCACGCGGCATGGTGCCCACGCAGCACGGCGAAAGCCTGCTGAAGCCGGCCAAGCGCATCCTCGACGAAACGGAAAACCTGTTCGTCAAGAAGACGCCGTTCGTGCCGCAGGAAGAAGCGCGTACCTTCAACATCGCCGCGCCGGATTACCTGGACAGCCAGTTCCTGCCGAACGTCGTGGCGCTGCTGCGCCGCGGCTCGCCGAAGAGCCGCATCGCGATCCACAGCCTGGGGCCCGGCGTGGACTACATCCGCATGCTGTCCGACGGCGACATGGACCTGGTCATCGCCAACTGGGACGAACCGCCCCAGCACCTGCACATCTCGAAGCTGTTCGAGGACCCGATCGTCTGCACGATGCATGCGGCCACGCCGTATGCGAAGCGCACCGCCAGCGATGCGATGACGCTGCAGGATTACCTCGCGCTGCCGCACGTGGCGCCGTCGCAGATGGTGCAGGGTTACGGCGGCGTCATCGACGCCTTCCTCGACCGCCAGAACCTGCGCCGCAACGTGGCGGTGGAATCGGCCTACTTCGGGCTGATCCCCTACATGCTGACGCAGACGGATCTCGTTCTGACCACCGGCCGCCAGTTCGTGCGCTTCTACGAAAAATCGCTGCCGCTGAAGACCTTCGACGTGCCGATCAAATTCCCGCCGATGCGTTTTTACCAGCTGTGGCATGAGCGGGTGCACCAGGCGCCGGAGCACAAGTGGCTGCGCGATCTCGTGACCGAGGCCGCCAAGGGACTGGGCAGCAGGTAAGTCTTCAGCCGAACTGCTTGCGCACCCACTCGCGCAGCACCTGTGTCGCCGGCCTGTTGGCCGCCCGCGGGCTGTACACCAGGTCATACGAAAACCCCGCCAGTTCGGGCGCAAACGGCTGCACCAGCACGCCCGACTTCAGCTCGTCCTCGACCAGCGCGAGACTGAGAAGCCCGATGCCCTGCCCCGCGATGGTGGCCTGGATCGCATGAATCTCCTCCGTGAACGACAGCCCCGCATCGGCATCCACCCCATCGATGCCCGCCGCCGCCAGCCAATCCTGCCAAACGCAGGCGCCGGGATCGTCGCGCAGCGGCCCCCACGTGAAATGGATCAGCGTGGCCTTGCGCAGTTGCGCCGCCGTGCGGATCTTCAGCGCCGGACTGCAAACGGGCGCGAAGCGGTCGTCGAACAGCGGCTCCGCCACCAGGCCCGAATACGTTCCGGTGCCGTAGCGGATCGCCGCATCCGCGCCGCCATCCAGGTCGACCACGTGGTCCGACGCATCGAGCCGCAGCGACCAGCCGGGGTAATCGTCGCGGAACGATCCTGCATGCGGCGCCAGGCGGCGCGCCATGAAGGCCAGCGTTGCCGACAAAGTGGCCACCTGCGCATCGCGCCGGCAACGTAGCGCGTCGAGGGCCTGCTCGAAATTGTCGAAGCCGTCGCGCAGCACGGGGAACAGTTGCTGGCCCGCTGCGGTCATCCTCACCTTGCGCGGCGTCCGCTCGAACAGCTGCACGCCAAGGCTTTCCTCCAGGTTCCGGATCTGGTGGCTGACGGCGGTGGGCGTGACGTGCAGCTCGTCCGCCGCCTGCTTGAAGCTGAGGCGGCGCGCGGCCGCTTCGAAGGCGCGCAGTGCGCCGAGCGATGGGAGCTTGCGTGACATGGTTATGGATGAATTCAACTCATCTTTAAGGTGAGGAAATGCCGTTTGTAAAGGCCTCTATCGGTATCGATAATACCTTTACCGAATGATTCTATTTCACTCAAAGAGAGTCCAAATGAAACACGAACAAATCCACACCCAGCCAGATCCCTATGCGCCATTCCTGCTGTCGCAGGCCATCCGAGCCTGCGGCCTGGTTTATGTATCCGGCCAGGCCGGCTATGGCGACGACGGGAAAATCATCGGCGCGGAAGGCGACTTCGCTGCGCAGGCCGACCAGGCATTCCGCAACCTGCAGCGGGCGTTGCAGGCCGGCGGCTCCGACCTGTCGCACGTGATCAAGGTCACCATCTTCCTCACATCCATGAGCCACTTCGACAAGATCGTCGAACTGCGCCGCAAATGGTTCACGGTGCCCTACCCCGCCGACACGATCGTCGAAATCTCGGCGCTGTACACACCGGAAGCGATGATCGAGATCGAGGCGATTGCGGCGGTGGCGGACGCAGAGTGATGCGCTAGTCGTCGCGTTGTTGACGGGCGGCGCGCCAGCAACTGCGCACCCGCTTTTTCGAGCAGTCGCCCACGTCGCACGCGCACTGTGCCGCGTCGCACGCATCGCCGATGTCGCAACCCGGATGGATCGAGCCACCCTGCCGGGCCAGCCGGGCGCTGTGGAACTCGTACTGGTGACCGCATGCATCCAGCCGGCGGCGCAGCAGCCCGATGCCGCGGCGGCTGCCAAACCGCGCGATCACCTTGCGGCCGTATGTCGAACAGCTGTCGCCGCCGCGGTACACGCGCCAGGCACAGGAAAAGCCCTTGTACGGCGACAGCCAGCGCCGGTAGATGTCGATTGCCGCCAGCAGTAAGCGCTTCATCCGTCCTCCACGATAAGGGCTGCATGATAGCGGCAGACCGCGCCGGACTCCGCCGCTTGGCCTTCGGCTATTTCGACGCCGTCGACAAGCGCAGCGTGTAGCTGCCCGCGGCCAGCCCCGGCAGGTAGATCGTGCCCTCGTCCGCCGTGGCCGTGTGGGGTCCGCTCACCGCGGCGCCATTCCGTTGCACTGTCCAACTGCCCGGTTCGAGGTCGGTGACCAGGACGTCAGATGTGCCGGTCAACCCGGGCAATGTGAAAGTGGCCCCTTCGCCGACATTGGTCTCGCCTTTGCCGAACAGCGCAGTGAAACGAGCGGCGATCCTGACGCCGACGAAATGATCCGACTGCAGCAACTCCGTGGCCAGCGCTCGCGACGTGGAATCGGCATCCATCACCTGCATCACGTTCAGCATGAGGTCTGACTCCTGCGGTGCCGAAGGCGAGACTTCCGCTCGCCATGCGCCGCCTTCCTCCGTGTTGTTGATATTGGCCGGTTCGATCGGGTAATTGACCATCGCAGTACCAGCCGTGTCAGGCACGAGATACTCCTGGCCAGGTCCACCATGTTTCGTCCAGATTGCCTGTTCGGGTAACAGTGTCCGGTTGATCAGACGGCCGTTATAACCCAGGTCCCGGCGCTCGATAGTGATTGTCCTTGCCGCTTCGTTGATGACAGGTTCACCTACACTATGCAGTAACCAGCGTTTCTGGTACGCCGGGTTGGATGACCGTATCCGGTCGAAGACCACCAGTGCAGCGGGCACATCGGCCCGGTTCAGGTTGAAGAAAACGAACGCGCGCTGGTAGTTCGCAACTTTGTCCGAATAGGCGTGATGCAGGTCGCCTTTCAGATAACTGTAGATCGGCTGAGTCGGATCCGGACCCGCTTTGTGGCAGATGTTGCCCCCGTATTCGTATTTGTTTGGCGAGGTGTGGAGCATATCCAGCGATTCGGGTTCCTCCGTGATGAAGCGCTGGCCGCCATCGTTGGAAACCGCTTGGGCATCGCCAAATTTTTCGCCAGGCTGGAAAACCAGCATCGCATTGTGGGCAATGGTCCGCTTGTGGTAGTTCCAGTCGTGCGGCTTGCCATAGGACACGGACTCGTCATTGTTTTTTCCCTCGTAAATGCCGGAATCGATGGCGAGCGCGCCCTTGTAGTAAAGCTGGAAATGGCCCGCATCGAGGTGCTGGTGGTTGGCGAAATTGGTGTGGCCGACCTTCATGGTTGCAACCACTTCCGACGAAGCGTTGTTGACCGTGCCCTGTGGCCAGCCGGTGCGGGCGACCATGTAGCCGGCAGGCGCACCGTAGAACTTCGTCAACGGCAATGCTGGTACCGGGCTCGAAAGGGCAAAGGTATTGTCACTGAACAGGACATGCCACAGGTCCTCCTCCGGCCTGTCATCCAGTCCGATTTGACGCGCATACTCCTGCTTCAGTACCGGATCGCGAAAGTAGTTCGCGGCCAGCATGTACGGAAAGGGCTGGAACCAATACATCCCCGGCGGGGTGTAGGTGCTTTCAAATGTGTCGCCATCGCGCATGAGTTGTCCGTCCGGACGACGCATATGCATTGGGTGATAAAGCATATCCTTGCCGGCATCCCCGAACACATCCACGCCTGCCATGCGCTTGAATAGCCATGCAGCGAACATATCCGAAACATAACGGGCCTGGCCGTAGGACATCCCTTGGTGAAATGCACCGCTTTTGTAGAGATAGTCCCTCCGTGCCGGTACAAAATCCTCGAAGAACTTCGCGCCAACGATGTCATACAGACGCGACTCCTTTCCATGAAACGCGATCGCGAAACTCAACTGATCGCGCATCAGCTGATGTTCGCTGCCATGGCCCACCAGGTGGCCCTGTTTCTCCGGTGGGAAGCCGATCTCCATCGGCGCCCTTTCCAGGAACCGTCGCAGGTACAGTTCTTCGTCTTCCTCATTGACGAACTCCTTGCACCAGTCGTAAACGATGGCGCTCAACGTGATCATGTCGCCGGCTGGCCGCGTGGTCAACGCCACTCTGGCCCCCTCTTTTGTTTCCTCGAAAGCACAGACATCGATATAGGTGCGCATCATCGCTACCGCCGCCGGTCCCATTGTGGTGTCGGGGTATAGCTGAGAGTACAGGGCCTTGCCCTGGATTGCCTTCGCATAGTCTGCGCACTTGGCAGCGTCCGTCGGAATACCAAGCGCTGGAGCTGTAGCGGCCTCCGTCAGGCGTTCCCACGCTTTACGCAGCCGCTTATGCTCGGGAACATGTTCGTTTGCCGGCAGATAGGCCAGCCGTTTTGATTCGAGAATGGTCATCTTGTCGATACTATTACCGAGAAACAGCCGCGGATGCCCGATCGGAGGAAGAATGTCCGGCGTGTATTGAGACGGATTCGGAGGAATCGAATTGCTGACGGTTGGCACCTCGCCTGTGCCGGTTGGCTTGTAATTCGGTAAGGCAGTGACGATGAGCTTGTCGAAGCGCAGCCTGGCTTCCCTGTACTTCAACCTGATCTGAGCGCTGCCGCCCGCGTCCAGTGTGACCGTACCAATCTCCTTCCACACACCGTCAAGGCCATACACCTGACCCGAATCGAAATAGCAGTAGGGGGTACCGGTCTCCGGGCATTTAATCCCATCGCCGACGGACGCCCAGAAGGAATCCGATCCGTCATTCGGCGCAATGAAACGTAGCCAGACGTGGTAAGTGGCCATTCGCGTGGAGCTCAGAGTAAGCGTCAACGGCGCAACCGTCTCATCGGTCGCACTGGTTGTCGGGCCTACAGCGACCGTCGCGTATCCAGGTTCCGTTGCTGTAGCGGTTACTGCGCTCCAACCCGGCTGCGGCAGCGTTGCGTTCTCCAGTTCGAAGATCGTCTCCTGCTGGATTGCTTGCGCCTGCGCCGTTCGATGCGTGCAAAGAAGCGCCAGCAATACCGCTGCCGTCACAGCAATTCGGACCATGATGACTCCTTAGTTGGGGAAAAAATAATCATACAGAAATTGTCTTTTGGTTATTGAAAAATATTTACTATCGAACAACAAGCCAGGACTGTTCCGGCACTCATTAGCGTTTCCCGATGAAACGTATATCGGGTTGCCAAACCATCCACGCGGCCTTCGCGATATCATCGGAACTCCTCTCCTGCCCTTGCTGCGATGACCACTCTCTCCGACCTGAACCTGCTGCCGCCCGCCGCCTTCGTGCAAGCCCTGCACGGCATCTACGAACACTCGCCGTGGATTCCCGAACGGGCCGCGGCGCAGCGGCCGTTCGCCACCGTGGCGGCACTGAAGCAGGCATTGCAGTCGGCCGTCACGCATGCCACGGCGGACGAGCAGCTGGGTCTTATTCGCGCCCACCCGGAGCTGGCCGGCAAGGCGGCCATCGCGGGCAATCTGACGGCGGAATCGACCAGCGAGCAGGCGGCGTCCGGCCTGAACCTGTGCAGCCCGGAGGAATTCGCCACGCTGCAGCGGCTCAACGCCGACTACAACGCGAAGTTCGGCTTTCCGTTCATCCTGGCCGTCAAGGGGCCGACGGGCCGTGGCCTGACGCGCCAGGCCGTCATCGCCGCCTTTGCCCGCCGCCTGAAGAATGCCCGCGGCGCGGAAGTGGCCGAATGCCTGCGGCAGATCCACCGCATCGCCGAGATCCGGCTGAACGACCTGCTGGGCGTGCAGCTCGCCTACGGCCCGCGCATCATGCAGTGGGCCGAAGACCTGGCGCAGTGGAGCGACGATGACGATGGTCTCACCTGCGCCTACATGACCGACGCGCACCGCCGCACGGCTGCTCAGTTGGCGGAATGGATGCGCGCGGCCGGCATGACGGCAACGATCGACGCCGTCGGCAACGTCGTTGGAAGGTACGCGTCCGACGTGCCGGGCGCGAAGGCCCTGATCACGGGTTCGCATTACGACACGGTGCGCAACGGCGGCAAGTACGACGGCCGCCTCGGCATCCTGCTGCCGCTGGCGCTCGTCCATGACCTGCATGCGCGCGGCGTGAAGCTGCCCTTCCACCTGGACGTGATCGGCTTCGCGGAGGAAGAAGGCGTGCGCTTCCGCAGCACCTTCCTGGGCAGTAATGCGGTGACGGGCCGCTTCGACATGAACCTGCTCGACGCCGCGGATGCCGATGGCGTCACGATGCGCGCGGCGTTGGCAGCGGCCGGCCATGACACGGGCGCAATCTCAAACATCGCACGCAATCCGGACGATGTACTGGCTTATGTGGAGGTGCATATCGAACAGGGCCCGGTGCTGCTGGAGCGGGGCCTGCCGCTGGGCGTCGTCACGGCGATTGCCGGCAGCTCGCGTTACCTCGTCGAACTGACCGGCCTGGCCAGCCACGCCGGTACCACGCCGATGGACATGCGCAAGGACGCCGCCGCGGCGGCCGCCGAGATCGTGCTGCTGGTCGAGGAGCGCTGCGGGCGCGTGCCGTCGCTGGTCGGCACCGTCGGCCAGCTGGCGGTGCCGAACGGTTCCGTCAACGTGATTGCCGGCGCGTGCAAGCTGTCGCTGGACATTCGCGCCGCCGAGGATGGCGTGCGGCTGGACGCCGTCAAGGATGTCCTCGCCGGCATCGAAGCCATTTGCGCGCGGCGCGGCGTGGAGTTCGCGCTGACGCCGATCGTGCAGGCGCCTGCCGCACCTTGCGCACCGTGGCTGATGGAGCAGCTGGGCGCCGCCGTCGACCGCAGCGGGCTGCCCCGTTTCGACCTGTTGTCCGGCGCCGGCCACGATGCGATGGCGATGGCGGCGCTGACGGACGTGGCGATGCTGTTCACCCGCTGCGGCAACGGCGGCATCAGCCACAACCCGCTGGAGACGATGACGGCGGACGATGCCGATATCGCCGCCACCGTGCTGCTCGACTTCCTGACCGGCTTCACACCGAAGCCAGCGCCAGGTGCGCGCCCAGCAGGAACAGCGTGATGAAGAAGCACTGACGGAACAACTGCGGCGGCATGCGGCTGCGCAGCCGTTCGCCCAGCAGCAGGCCAGCCAGCGCTGGCAGCTGGGCGGCGAACGACATGCCGGCCGAGGCGATGTCCCAGGCGCCGTGGGCCGACAGCACCACGGCCAGTGCCAGCGTGGACACCGTGAACGACAGGCCCATCGCCTGCACCAGTTCGTCCTTGTCCATGTTCAGCGCCTGCAGATAGGGCACCGCCGGCAGCACGAACACGCCGGTGACGGCCGTCAGCAATCCCGTGGCCGCGCCAACCACCGGCCCCAGCCAGCCCTCCTGTTCCGGCCGCACTTGCCAGCGCCACGACGACAGGCCCAGCGCCGCATACCCCAACAACGCAATGCCCAACACGGCCTTGCCGCCAAGCTGGCCGGCCACCAGGCCACCCGCCAGCGTGCCCGCGCACACGCCGAACATCATCGTGCGCAGCCGCAGCCACAGGGGAAACAGCGGGCGCCGCGCCAGCAGCTGCCATACATTCGTCAAAAGCGAAGGCACGACGAGAATGGCGGCGGCCTGCATCGGCGGCATCACGAGGCCCAGCAGAGCCATCGCAACGGTGGGCAGGCCCATGCCCGTGACGCCTTTGACGGCGCCGGCAAGCACGAACACGAGACAGATATAGACAAGATGGTTTTCCATGTCCCCAGTATCGCCGCCACACAGCGCCGCGAAAATGTGGAATATACTTTGCCAGCCTTCGGATAATCCATAGGCAGGAGACGATAATGCGCTTTGACCTGACCGATCTGAAACTGTTCCTGCGCGTGAGCGAAACCGGCAGCATCACGGCCGGCGCCGCCCACGCCCACCTGGCGCTGGCTTCGGCCAGTGCGCGCATCCGCGGCATGGAAGACGTACTGGGCGTGCCACTGCTGCAGCGCAGCCGCCGCGGCGTGGAACCGACGGCCGCCGGCCGCACATTGCTGCACCATGCGCGGCTGATCACGCAGCAAATGGAAAAGATGCGCGCCGACCTGGGCGAATACGCGTCCGGCCTGAAGGGCCACATCCGGCTGCTCTGCAACACGTCCGCTTTGACCGAATTCCTGCCCGACGCGCTGGCCGCGTTCATGGCCACCCACCAGCACGTGAACGTCGACCTGGAAGAACGCCTGAGCAGCGACATCGTGCAGGCGATGCGCGACGAGCTGGCCGACGTGGGCATCGTCACGGATTCGGTGGACAGCAGCGGCCTGGAAACCCGGCTGTTCTGCGAAGACCGCCTCGTGCTGGCATTGGCGCTCGGCCACCCGCTCGGCAAGGGCTTGCGCCGCAATGCGTCGTTGCCCTTCTCCGCCACGGTGGACCACGATTTCATCGGCCTGGCCGGCGACAGCGCGCTGCAGCAGTACCTGGGCGAGCATGCCACGAAACTGGGCAAACGACTGCGTTACCGGGTGCGCGTGCGCAGCTTCGATGCGATCTGCCGCATGGTGGCCAGCGGCGCCGGGCTGGCCGTGCTGCCGGAATCGGCCGTCGTGCGTTCGCGCGATGCAGCCAACCTGAAGGTGGTGAAACTGTCGGATCCATGGGCGCGACGGCGCCTGCTGCTGTGCATGCGCAGCTATGCCGACCTGCCCGGCTATGCGCGCGAGCTGGTCGATGCGCTGGAGGCCCACGCTTCCGGCGCATGATCCGGTCGGCTATGCGACAATCCGCTCCGACCTACATCAGCACGAGAAACACATGCAGAACTTTGAACGGCGGCGCGACCGCTTCGAACTATTTCACCGCATGGACAGCGCGGCCGTCAACATCACCTTCAGCCTGGAACTGCCGGACTTCCGGCCCTTCTGCAAGGACCAGGGCCTGGCGCCGTTCCACGTGCTGCTGTGCGCCGTGCTGCGCGCCATCCTGAAAGTGGAGAACTTCCGCTACCGCGTGTTCGAAGGTGAAGTGATCCGCATCGACGGCGTCAAGCCATCGTTCACGGTGCTGAACCAGTACAACGACCTCAATTTCGCCCAGTTCGAGTGGACCGACGACCTGCGCGAGTTCGTCGCGCGCGGCATCGCGGCCCGCGAGGAAGCTGCGGCCATGACGGCGCTGAACGACAAATACCAGACGATGTCGCCGCGCGAAGCAAAGAATCAGGTATTCATCACCTGCATCCCGTGGCTTGACTTCACGTCGATCCAGCACCCGGCGGCATCGCTGGCCAATCCCGACATCCCTTCACTCGCGTGGGGAAAATTCCGCGACGGCGCGCACGGCAAGCTGACCTTGCCGTTCTCGGTGCAGGCCCACCACGGCTTCGTGGACGGCTTCCACATCCACCAGCTCGCGCAGCAGGTCGCTGCGGAGATGTCGGCGATCCTGTCAGCGGGCTGACAGCAGGGCCGGCACGATCTGTGTCGTCAGCAGCTTTTCGCTGAGCGGATGCGCGCCGCGCACCTGGAAGTTCGTCGTGGTGATGACCACCACCGCATCCTGCTCCGGCAGCACATAGACCTTGTTGCCGCCCATGCCGGACATCGCATAGGTCGGCACCTTGCGGCCGTCGACGGTGAACGGCTGCAACCACCACAGGTAGCCGTAATCGACGCCGGGCCGCACGTTCGCATGCGGTGCGATCGAGCGCTTTACCCAGTCCGCCGAGATCACCTGCCTACCGTCGCGCCGGCCGCCGTCCAGGTATAACTGGCCCAGCTTCAGCAGGTCCGTGCTGCGCAGGCCGATGCCGCCGCCCGTCATGCCCGCGCCCAACGGCTGCATCGGCCAGTGCACCTTGGCGATGCCCAGCGGTTTGAACAGATATTCATCGGCGAATGCCGTCACCGGCTTGCCGGTCGCCATTTCCAGCAGCGGCCCGAGCAGCGTGACACCGGCCGTGCAGTAGCTGAACGACCGGCCGTAAGGCGAAGCTTCCGGCTTCGGCGCCCAGTCGGCGAAACCGCGGATCGGCAGGTCCAGATAGAAGCGGCTCCAGTCCTCGATCAGGTACATGCGCTCCTCGTTCCCGCGCGAGAACTGGTTGTCGTCGTCGCACTCCAGCAGGGAGCTCATCGTGATCAGGTCTTCGACCGTGATCTTCGCCTTGCGCGGATCGGGATTGGCCAGCGGTTCGCGGTCGCGGAAGAACGGCAGCACGGGCGCATCCGCCACCAGCTTGCGCTGGTCGATGGCGATCCCCACCAGCATGCCGGCGATGGTCTTGGTGACGGACCGGGTATTGCGCAGCGCGTCCTTGCCGCCTTCATCAAAGTATTCTTCGTAGAGCAGCTTGCCGTGGCGGGCCACGACGACGCTGGTGACCTGCTGATAAGTGCCTGCCTTCACAGCGGCCGTCACGGCATCGAACGGTTGTTGCGCGAATGCGGGCATTGCCAGTGCGCCCGCGAGCACGGGCACGGGCACGGGCAGCAGCTTCATGCGGCCGTGGCCCGTTCCAGCATCGCATGCAGCAGCACGTTGCAGCCGGCTTCCAGGTGCGCCGGCTGGGCATCCTCGATCTCGTTGTGACTGATGCCGTCCTTGCATGGCACGAAGATCATGCCGGACGGCGCGAGGCGCGCGGCATAGATGGCATCGTGGCCGGCGCCGGACACCACGTCCATCACCGAGTAGCCCAGCTTCGCGGTCGCATTGCGCACGGCACCGACGACATCCGGATGAAACGGGCATGGCGGGTAGTACGACACGCGTTCCAGTTCGATGGCCAGGCCGGTATCCCTTGCCGTTTGCGCGACGAAGGCCGTGATCTCCTCGTGCATCGTGTTCAGCAGCTCGTCGTTCACATTGCGCAGGTCGATGCTGAACTTCACCTGGCCGGGGATCACGTTGCGGCTGTTCGGGAACACCTGCATCATGCCCACCGTGCCGCGCCCGTAAGGCGGATAGCGGTTGGCGATCGCCACCACTTCCGGAATGATCTTCGCGGCCGCCTGCATGGCATCCTTGCGCAGGTTCATCGGCGTCGGCCCGGCGTGCGCTTCCATGCCGGTCACGGTGCAGTCGTACCACGACAGCCCCATCACGGCGGGCACGACGCCGATCACCTTGTCGGCATCTTCCAGCACGGGGCCCTGCTCGATGTGCGTCTCGAAATATGCGCCGATCGGATGGTTGCCGGGCACCTGGTCGCCCTTGTAGCCGATGCGTTCCAGTTCCTCGCCGACCGTCTTGCCGTCGACATCCTTGGCCGCATACGCATGCTCCAGCGTGAACGCGCCGCAGAACACACCGGAGCCCATCATCACCGGCACGAAGCGCGAGCCTTCCTCGTTGGTCCAGATGGCCACTTCGATGGGTGCCTGGGTTTCGATCTGATGATCGTTCAGCGTGCGCACCACTTCCAGGCCGGCCAGCACGCCGTAGTTGCCGTCGAACTTGCCGCCGGTGGGCTGCGTGTCGATATGGCTGCCCGTCATCACGGGCGGCAGCGTGTCGTCGATGCCGGCGCGGCGCATGAAGATATTGCCGATCTGGTCGACGGTCACCGTCATGCCGGCCGCCTTGCCCCAGCCGACGACGAGGTCGCGGCCCTGGCGATCGAGGTCCGTCAGCGCCAGGCGCTTGACGCCGCCCTTCGGCGTGGCGCCGATCTGCGCCAGTTCCATCAGGGAGTCCCACAGGCGCTTGCCGTCGATGCGCAGGCCGTTCAGTACGTGTTCGCTCATGTCGTTCATGGTCTGCCTCTCAGCTTGCGGAAATCGGTGCGAAGGCGGGACGGTCGATGTGCCGCCCTGCGCCTTCCTCGGCCATCAGTTCGCCGCGGTGGAACATCACCTTGCCGGCGGCGATGGTAGAACTGGGGATGCCCTTGACGGTGCGGCCTTCGAACACATTGAAGCCGCCCTTGGCATGCTGGGTCTTTGCCGAGATCGTGCGGGTGCCCGCCGGGTCCCACACCACCAGGTCGGCATCGGCGCCCGCCGCGATGAGGCCCTTGCGGGGATACATATTGAAGATCTGCGCGGCGTTGGTGGACGTGACGCGCACGAATTCGGAGGGCGTCAGCAAGCCCTGGTTGACGCCCTCGTCCCACACGACAGCCATCCTGTCCTCGACACCGCCGCAGCCGTTCGGGATCTTCGTGAAGTCGCCCTTGCCGGCGGCCTTCTGCGCGTCGCAGAACGTGCAGTGATCCGTGGCGGTGGTGTGCAGGTTCCCGCCCTGCAGCCCCTGCCACAGCGCGCGCTGGTGCTCCTTGCTGCGGAACGGTGGGCTCATTACGTGGCCCGCGGCGAAATCGAAGTCGGGATTTTTATACACGCTGTCGTCGATGACGAGGTGGCCGGCCAGCGCCTCGCCATACACGCGCTGGCCGGTGGCGCGGGCCCGCGTGATCGCATCGAGCGATTCCTTGCACGACACGTGGACGATGTACAGCGGCGTTTGCAGCACGCTGGCAATGGCGATGGCGCGATTGGCTGCTTCCGCTTCCACGGCCGGCGGCCGCGACAGAGGATGCGCTTCCGGCCCCGTGATGCCGCGCGCCAGCAGGTCGCGCTGCAGCTGATAGACCAGCTCCCCGTTCTCCGCATGCACGGTGGGGATGGCGCCCAGCTCCAGCGAACGGCGGAAGCTCTTCACCAGCGTTTCGTCGTCCGCCATGATCGCGTTCTTGTACGCCATGAAGTGCTTGAAGCTGTTGACGCCGTGCTTGCGCACCAGCTCTCCCATCTCTTCGTGCACGAGCTCCGACCACCACGTGATCGCCACGTGGAAGGTGTAGTCGCCGGCGGACTTCGCCGCCCAGCCGCGCCACTGGTGATAGGCCTCCAGCAGCGACTGCTGCGGGTTGGGGATGACGAAGTCGATGATCGTCGTCGTGCCGCCCGCCAGCCCGGCCGCCGTGCCGGTGAAGAAATCGTCGGCCGTGACGGTGCCCATGAACGGCAGGTTCATGTGCGTGTGCGGGTCGATCCCGCCCGGCATCACGTACTGGCCCGATGCGTCGATCACGCGGGCCGACGCCGGCGCTTCCAGGTGTTCGCCGACAGCGACGATCTTGTCGCCGTAGCACAGCACATCGGCGCGGACGGCGCGGTCCGCGTTCACCACGGTACCGCCTCGGATGATGAGGGTCATTGCGTGTCTCCGTTCAATACTGGGGTGGGCTGCAGCGCCGGCGCGCGCATCATGGCCGCGTACACGACGGCCGAAATGGCGATGCCGACGAACCAGGCATAGGTATAGATCGTCTTGAAGACGCCCGCCACATCGGGGAACGAAGCGGGAAACGCGGCATTCAGGAAGCCGGGGATATTCGGCAGCACACCGGCCGCGAAGGCCACCAGCGCCGCCACATTCCAGCCGTTGCGGTACGAGTAGCCGCCATCCTCGCGGTACAGGTCCGCCACGGCCAGTTCCGTCCTGCGCACGAGGTAGTAGTCGACGATCAGCACGCCCGCGATGGGCCCCAGCAGCGCCGAATAGCCGATCAGCCACGTGAAGATATAGCCTTGCGTGGTTTCCACCAGCTTCCACGGCATCATCGCCAGCGCGATGGCGGCCGTGATGTAGCCGCCGGTGCGGTAGGAAATGCGCTTCGGCGCCAGCGCGGAAAAATCGTAGGCCGGGCCGACGAGATTGGCGGCGAGGTTGACGCTGACGGTGTCGATCAGCAGCATGATCAGCGCGACCAGCACAGCCACGCCGGTCATGCGCGCGGCCAGATCCACCGGATCCCAGATCGCCTTCCCATAAAGGACGACCGTGGCGGACGTGACGATGACGGCCAGCGCCGCCAGCAATCCCATCGGCAGCGGCAGGCCGACGGACTGGCCGACGATCTGGTCGCGCTGCGAATGAGCGAAGCGGGTGAAGTCGGGGATGTTCAGTGCCAGCGTGGCCCAGAAGCCGACCATGGCCGTCAGCGACGGCCAGAACGCCGTCCAGAACTGGCCTGCTTTCGGGCCGCCCGGTGCGAACTGCGACGGCTGGTCGAGCAGCGGGCCGAAGCCGCCCGCCTTGTCATACACCCACCACAGCAACACGAAGCAAATGGCGATCTTCAAAGGCGCGGTGTAGGTTTCGAGCTTGCGGATCGCATCCATGCCGTGCACGATATACCAGAACTGGATCGCCCAGAATGCGAGGAAGCACGCCAGTTGCGCGGCATTGATGCCGAGGCCCGCCAGCTTGCTGCCGCCGATCTCGCCCCCCATCAATACGCCAAGCAGCGTATAGATCATCTGACCACCGAACCACGTCTGGATGCCGTACCAGCCGCAGGCGACGATGGCCCGCATCAGCGCCGGCAGCTTTGCGCCGGATGTGCCGAACGACGCGCGCGCCAGCACCGCATACGGAATGCCGTACTTGGTGCCGGCATGGCCGATGGCCAGCATCGGCAGCAGCACGATGGCGTTCGCCAGGAACACCGTGAACACGGCCTGGTAGGCGGACATGCCGCCTTCGATCAGGCTGGCCGACAGCGTGTACGCGGGGATGCACATCACCATGCCGACCCACAGCGCGGCGAAGTGGTACCAGCGCCAGGTGCGTTGCGCCGCGGTGGTGGGGGCCAGGTCTTCGTTCCAGAGGTGGGTAGTTGTCATTGTTGGTTCCGCTGGGGGACTGTCCCCGGTTTCATGGGGCCTGTCCCCGGGGTTGTTCTTCGGTCTGGAATAAAGTCAAAGGCAACCCCGTGGACTTGCCCCAGCGTTCAAGCCGCAGTCGGCACCTTCTCCGCCCTTGGATTGCGCGGATCCTGCGTCCAGTTCATATAGGCTTTGCCGGTCTGCTGCGGCACCATCGTGATGCAGCTCTGCACGGGGCACGTGATCTCGCACAGGTTGCAGCCCACGCATTCCTCCTCGACGACCTGGTAGGTGCGCTTGCCGGTCGCATCGTCGATCAGCCGGGCGACCGCCTGGTGCGACGTATCCTCGCAGGCCACGTGGCAGCGCCCGCAGCCGATGCACGACGCCTGGTCGATCTGCGCGATGACCTTGTAGTTCATGTCGAGGTATTTCCAGTCGGTGGTATTCGGCACCGCCTTGCCGCGAAAGTCTTCCAGCGTCTGGTACCCCTGCGTATCCATCCAGCGCGACAGCCCGTCCTTCATCTCTTCGACGATGCGGAAGCCATGCAGCATCGCGGCCGTGCACACCTGCACGCAGCCGGCGCCAAGCGCGATGAATTCGGCCGCGTCGCGCCAGTTGTTGATGCCGCCGATGCCGGAGATCGGCAGGCCGCGCGTCTGCGGGTCGCGGGCGATTTCGGCCACCATGTTCAGCGCGATCGGTTTCACGGCCGTGCCGCAGTAACCGCCGTGCGTGCTGGCCGAGCCGACGACGGGCAGCGCCACCATCCGGTCCAGGTCGATCGACGTGATCGAGTTGATCGTGTTGATCAGCGAGACGGCATCCGCGCCGCCGTTGTGCGCGGCGCGCGCGGGCTGGCGGATGTCCGTGATGTTCGGCGTCAGCTTGACGATCACCGGCAGCCGGCTATGCTTCTTGCACCAGCCTGTCACCATCTGCACGTACTCCGGCACCTGGCCGACGGCGGCGCCCATGCCCCGCTCCGGCATGCCGTGCGGGCAGCCGAAATTGAGCTCGATGCCATCCGCGCCCGTTGCTTCCACTTTCGGCAGGATGTCGGCCCAGTAGTGCTCTTCGCACGGCAGCATCAGCGACACGACGATCGCGCGGTCCGGCCATGCTTCCTTGACGGCCGTGATCTCCTGCAGGTTCTGCTCCAGCGAGCGGTCGGTGATCAGTTCGATGTTGTTGAAGCCGATGACCTCCCGGTTCTTGCCGTAGATGGCGGAATAGCGCGACGACACGTTGACGGCCGGCGGGTCCTCGCCCAGCGTCTTCCACACCACGCCGCCCCACCCTGCTTCGAAGGCGCGGATCACGTTATAGGCCTTGTCGGTCGGCGGCGCGGACGCCAGCCAGAACGGGTTCGGCGACTTGATGCCGCAGAAGTCGATGGACAGGTCGCTCATGCTGCCTCCAGTGCTTTCAGTTGAATGTCGGCGTGGATCGCCATCGCGGCGAGCTTGCCATGCTGGACGGCCTGCACCGTCAGGTCCTGCCCCGGCGCCACGCAGTCGCCGCCGGCATAGATGCCCGGCAGGACGGTGCGGAACGAAGCATCGACGTGGATGCGGTCGCCGTCGCGTTTCAGCAGCGTGGCCAGCGGATCGGCCAGCGCACCATCGTCCATCGTCTGGCCGATGGCTTTAAATACCGCATCGGCCGCGACCTCGAACGTTTCGCCGGTGCCGAGCAGCCGGCCGCTTTCCAGGCGCGTTTTCTCGAAGCGCATGCCGCGCATGCGGCCGAAGCCGTCCAGCAGCACCTGCTGCGGCTGCGCCCATGTGACCATGCGCACCTGGTTGGCCTTGGCGATTTCCTGCTCGTGATGCGTAGCGCTCATCGCATCGAAGCCGCGGCGGTAGACCAGTGTGACTTCTTCCGCACCGAGACGCTGCACCTGCACCGCCATGTCGATGGCCGTATTGCCGGCACCGATGACGATCGCGCGGCGCGGCACCGGCAGCGCGGCCAGGTCGCTGGCCTGGCGCAGTTCGGCGATGTAGTCGACGGCGGCCAGCAGGCCCGGTGCATCCTCGCCCGTCAGCCCCAGCTGGCGGCTGGCGCCGAGGCCGATGCCGAGGAAGACGGCGTCGTATTCCGCATGCAGGTCCTTCAGGTGCAGGTTGTCGCCCAGCTTCAGGCCGTGGCGGATCTCGATGCCGCCTATCCCCAGCAGGAAGTCGACTTCGCGCTGCGCATAGTCGTTGGTCAGCTTGTATTTGGCGATGCCGTATTCGTTCAGGCCACCGGCTTTTTCGTGTGCCTCGAAGACGACGACGTCGTTGCCCAGCATCGCGAGGCGGTGCGCGCACGACAGGCCTGCGGGACCGGCACCGACGACAGCGATCCTGCGGCCGGTGGATGGCGCGCGGCGGAACGGGTGCTCCTTGAAACTCATATTGTCGATGGCGTAGCGCTGCAGCAGTGCGATCTTCACCGGCTGGCCTTCCGCATCGTGATTGCGCACGCAGGCGTCCTCGCACAGGATCTCGGTGGGGCACACGCGGCTGCAGCTGCCGCCGAAGATGTTCTGCTTCAGGATGCCCTGCGCGGCACCATCGACGTTGCGGTCGTTGATGTTGCGGATGAAGCTCGCCACGTCGATGTCGGACGGGCAGATGCGCGTGCACGGCGCGTCGTAGCAGTACAGGCAGCGCGCGCTTTCGATCGCCGCCTGGCGCGCGTTCAATGGCGGTGCCAGGTCGGTGAAGTGCGTGGACAGTTCGCCGTTGGTTGCGGACGCTTGCGGAATGTAGCTGAGTGAGTCGAGCATGGTGGTTCCTGGCTGGTGGCTGGACGAAGGGCGAACCCCGGGGACAGTCCTTGCAGGAACAGTCCCCAACCTGCTACTACTTCATCTGAGGGAATGCAAATTCCGCGCCAGCGGTGGCGGCGCCTTTTTCCAATGAGGGCCACCGCTGCATCACGGCCTTGTGCCGCGTGTAGAACCGCACGCCTTCGGGGCCATACGCATGGTGGTCGCCGAACAGGCTGCGCTTCCAGCCGCCGAAACTGTTGAAGGCCATCGGCACCGGCAGCGGCACGTTGACGCCCACCATGCCCACCTGGATCTGCCGCACGAATTCGCGCGCCACGCCGCCATCGCGCGTGAACACGGCCACGCCGTTGCCGTACTCGTTACGGTTGATCAGCTCCACGGCGGTGCCCACGTCCGGCAGCCGCATCACGCACAGCACGGGGCCGAAGATTTCTTCCTGGTAGATCGTCATGTCCTCGGTCACATGATCGAACAGCGTGCCGCCGACGAAGAAGCCATTCGGGCGGTCGGGCACCTGGAAATTGCGGCCGTCGACGACTAGCGTTGCGCCCTGCTCCACGCCTTCGCCGATCAGGCGCTCGATGCGCTGCTTGGCGGCGGCCGTCACCACGGGCCCCATCTCCGCATCGTGCGCCATGCCGTCGCGTACTTTCAGTGCAGCCGTGCGCCGTTCCAGTGCGCTCACCAGTTCGTCGCCTGCCGCGCCGATCGCCACCACCACTGAGATCGCCATGCACCGTTCGCCGGCCGAGCCGTAGGCGGCGCCCATCAGCGCATCGACGGTCATGTCCATGTCCGCATCCGGCATCACCACCATATGGTTCTTCGCACCGCCCAGCGCCTGCACGCGCTTGCCGTTGGCCGTGCCTTTCGCGTAGATGTATTCGGCGATCGGCGTCGAACCGACGAAGCTGATCGCCTGCACGTGCTCGTGCTCCAGCAGCGCATCGACGACGAGCTTGTCGCCCTGCACGACGTTGAACACGCCGTCCGGCAGGCCCGCCTGCTTCAGCAGTTCCGCATGCAGCAGCGACGGCGACGGATCGCGTTCGGAAGGCTTCAAAATGAACGTATTCCCGCATGCCAGCGCCACGGGGAACATCCACATCGGCACCATCACGGGGAAGTTGAACGGCGTGATGCCGGCGACGACGCCGAGCGGCTGGCGCATCGACCACGCATCGATCCCTCGCGCGATCTGGTCGGTGAATTCGCCCTTCAGCAGATGCGGTATGCCGATGGCGAATTCGACGACCTCGATGCCGCGCGCCACTTCGCCGCGGGCATCGGCAAACGTCTTGCCGTGTTCGCGCGTGAGCATTGCTGCGAAATCGTCGGTGTGCTGCTGGCACAGCTGCAGGTATTTCGACAGGATGCGCGCCCGGCCCAGCGGCGGCGTGTCGGCCCATGCGGGAAACGCTGCATGCGCGGCCTGCACGGCCGCATCCACTTCGTCCGCCGTGCCGAGCGCCACGCGGGCGACCGGTTCGCCGACCGCGGGATTGAACACGTCCGCGTAACGGCCGCTTTGCGTATCGGCCTTGCGGCCGCCGATGTAATGGGTAATCGTATCCAGGTCGCTCATCGTTTTCTCTTTAAAAAATCAGGACAACAGCGTTTCGGCCGGCACGTACTCGTAACCGAGATCGCGCGCCACCGCTTCATAAGTGACCTTGCCCAGGCCGACGTTCAGGCCATGCTTCAGGTGCGGATTCGCGGCCAGCGCGCGGCGCCAGCCATGGTCCGCCAGCGCCACCGCATGGGCGATCGTGGCGTTGTTCAGTGCGAACGTGGACGTGCGCGCCACGGCGCCCGGCATGTTCGCCACGCAGTAATGCACCACGCCGTCGACGACGAAGGTGGGATGCTCGTGCGTCGTCGCATGCGACGTTTCGAAGCAGCCGCCCTGGTCGATGGCTACGTCCACCACGACGGCGCCCTGCTTCATCTTCGCCACCATCGCCCGCGTGACGAGCCGCGGTGCCGCGGCACCCGGCACCAGCACGCCGCCGATGACGAGGTCCGCATCGAGCACCGCTTCCTCGATCGTGTGCGCGTTCGAATACATCGTCTGCACGCGGTTGCCGAACACGAGGTCCAGGTGGCGCAACCGGTCGACGTTCTTGTCGAGGACCGTCACGCGCGCGCCCATGCCGACGGCGATCTGCAGCGCATTCGTGCCCACCACGCCGGCACCGATGATCGCCACGTGGCCGGGTGCCACACCGGGCACGCCGCCCAGCAGCAGGCCCATGCCGCCCTTGGATTTCTCCAGGTGCGCGGCGCCGGCCTGGATGGCCATCCGGCCCGCCACTTCGCTCATCGGCGCCAGCAGCGGCAGGCCGCCGTTCGGCCCCGTGATGGTTTCGTAAGCGATACAGATGGCGCCCGATTTCACCAACGCCTTGGTCTGTTCCGGGTCCGGCGCCAGGTGCAGGTACGTGTACAGGATCTGCCCTTCGCGCAGCATCGCGCATTCCTGCGGCTGCGGTTCCTTCACCTTGACGACCATTTCGGCGCGCTCGAAGATCTCGCCCGCGCTGCCAACGATCGTGGCGCCGGAGGCCTCGTACATCGCATCCGTCAGGCCGATCGCGGCACCGGCGCCCTGCTGCACCAGCACCGTGTGGCCGCGCAGCGTGAGTTCCTTGACGCTGGCCGGCGTGAGGCCGACGCGGGATTCCTGGTTCTTGATTTCCTTGGGTACGCCGATCAGCATGATGTCTCCTCCTTGTGGCCCGGTGGCTGGCGCTGCCGATTGTGTCGGCAACGCTGCCGCCGTGGCCTGTCCTTGTGGGTTAATACCTGCGTGTCAGTCCAGCTCCTTCAATATCTTTGCCAGCTTGCCGAACAACTCGTCGATGTGGTGCTTCTCGAACACCAGCGGCGGCGACAGCGCGATGATGTCGCCCGTCACGCGTGTAAGCACGCCATCGGCAAACGCCTTCTTGAAGGCAGCAAAGGCACGCGCACCCGGCTTGCCGGCGATCGGCGCCAGTTCGATGCCGGCGATCAGGCCGATCACGCGCAGGTCGATCACGTGCGGCAGGCCTTTCAGCGAATACACGGCGTCCATCCAGTATTCCTGCAAGCCTTTCGCGTGTTCCAGGATGTTCTGTTCTTCGAACACCTGCAGCGTGGCCAGCGATGCCGCGCAGGCCAGCGGGTGGCCCGAATACGTGTAACCGTGGAACAGCTCGATGCCGGCTGGCGCATCCATGAATGCGTCGTACACGAAGCCTTTGGTGAACACGGCGCCCATCGGCACTGTGCCGTTGGTGAGGCCTTTCGCGGTAGTCATCATGTCCGGCTCGACGTCGAAGTAATCGGCGGCGAACGGCGTCGTCATGCGGCCGAAGCCCGTGATCACCTCATCGAAGATCAGCAGGATGCCGTGCTTGGTGCACAGTTCGCGCAAGCGCTTCAGGTAGCCCTTAGGCGGAATCAGCACGCCCGTCGATCCGGCCACCGGCTCGACGATCACCGCGGCGATGGTAGATGCGTCGTGCAGCGCGACGATCCTTTCCAGTTCTTCCGCCAGGTGCGCGCCGTATTCCGGCTCGCCGCGCGTGAACGCGTTCTTCTCCAGGTTGTGCGTGTGCGGCAGGTGATCGACGCCAGGCAGCAGCGTGCCGTAAGGCTTGCGGTTGGCCGCGATGCCGCCGACGGAAATGCCGCCGAAGCCCACGCCGTGATAGCCCCGCTCGCGGCCGATGAAGCGCGTGCGCGATGCGTCGCCGCGGGCGCGGTGGTAGGCCAGCGCCATCTTCAGCGCGGTGTCCACGGCCTCCGACCCCGAGTTCGTGTAGAACACGTGGCCGTAGCGGTGGTTGGTGTAGGCCATCAGCTTCTCGGCCAGTTCGAAGGCGGCCGGGTGGCCCATCTGGAACGTGGGTGCGAAGTCCAGCTTGCCCACCATCTCGCGCACCGCCTCGACGATGCGCGGCACGCTGTGCCCGCACGGCACGCACCACAGGCCGGCGGTGCCATCGAGGATCGTGTTGCCGGCGACATCCTTGTAATGCACGCCGGACGCCGACGCGAGCAGCCGCGGACTGGCCTTGAAATCGCGGTTGTTCGTGAACGGCATCCAGAAGGAGGCCAGCGCTTGCTCTGCTTGATTGTTCATGCCCGCTCCCTGAAATTTTTTACCAGTTGGCAAAATGATGATGCAATAATAGACACGCCATAGACGAATGGCACATATACACAATCGGAAAATCGTTCCAACCGTACAGGTCTTAAAACCACTACAGTTTTAACACGGAGAGTGCATTGGCTGGCACACGGGAAATTGCAGACGATCAAGAAGCAGCCACGGCCGCCGCCCCCGTCTGGCCGGCGATCGCCATAGCGCGGGCCAGCAAGGGCAGCCTCGTCGACAAGATCGTCACAACGCTGACGGACCTCATCTCAGGCAAGGAACTGCGCATCGGCACGCGCATGCCTTCCGTACGGCAATTCGCCAAGTGTAATGGGATCAGCACCTTTACAGTTGTCGAGGCCTACGACCGGCTCGTGACGCTGGGCCTGCTGTCCTCGCGGCGTGGTTCCGGCTATTTCGTCGCGCGGCAGGACGTGCCGTCGCTGGCGGCGCCGGCCATCGCGACCGGTCCCGCTGCCGTGGATGCGCTGACGCCGGAGCTGTACTCGGGCGTCTCCGATGCGCTGCCGGTCGGCGCCGGCTGGCTGCCGCCGGAGTGGTATGGCGAGGACACCATCCTCGATGCGGTGCGCCACGCGATGCGCATCCCGGCGAACCGGCTGCGCGGCTATGGCCACCCGCTGGGCTTCCCGGCGCTGCGCCAGCACCTGGCCGCCACGCTGGCGGACGAACTGTTCCCCGTCGAGCCGGACCAGGTGCTGCTGACGCATGGCGCCACCCACGCCTTCGACCTGGTCCTGCGCACGCTGACGCGGCCCGGCGACACCGTGTTCGTCGAGGATCCCGGCTACAGCAACCTGCTGTCGCTGATCCGCCACCATGGCTGCAACGTGGTCGGCATCCCGCGCGGCGACAAGGGCCTCGATCTCGATGCGCTGGCCGCCGCCGCGCAGCGCACGCAGCCGCGGCTCATGTTCGTCAACACGGTGCTGCAGAATCCCCTCGGCACGTCGCTGTCGCCCGCGCAGGCGCACCGGCTGCTGGGCATGGCCGAGCAGTTCGACTTCTGGCTGGTGGAAGACGATATCTACCGCGAACTGGCCGGCCGCGGCGAAGCGTCGCTGGCGGCGATGGATGGCCTGCGCCGCGTGATCCGCGTGGGCAGTTTTTCGAAGACGCTGTCGCCCGTACTGCGCGTGGGCTCGATCTGCGCGTCGGCGTCGCTGGTGCCGGAACTGGTGCGCGTGAAGATGCTGACGGGGCTGACGACTTCCGAAATCAACGAGCGCGCCGTGTTCCATGCGGTGACGGCGCGGCCTTATCGCAAGATGGTGGAGAAGCTGATCGCCCAGCTGGACGCGGGCCGCGAGCGCAGCATCGAGGCGCTGGCCGAAGCGGGCCTGACGCCGGTGGCCCGGCCGCGCGGCGGCATGTTCGTCAGCGCCGGCTGGGATGCGGCGCCCACTGCTGACTTCAACGGCCGTGCGATTGCCGACCGCGCGCTGAAGGCCGGCATCCTGCTGGCGCCGGACGAGTTCTTCCTGCAGCAGCCCGGCAGCACAGTATGGTTCCGCTTCAATGCCGCCTACGCGCACGAGCCGGCGCTGCGCACCTTCCTGCAATCGGTCCGGGCGGAACATGGACGATAAGCTGGCCGGCGCCTCGCGCCGCATGCAGAACCGCGGCCGGCTGGAAGGGGACATCGCGGCCGTCGCGGTGCGCGTGTTCGCCGAATGCGGCTACGAAGGCGCGTCGGTGGCGACGATCGCCGAGCAGGCCGGCCTGTCGAAGCAGAACCTGATGTACTACTACCCCACCAAGCAGGTGCTGTACGAACGCGTGCTGGACGATGTGCTGGACGACTGGCTGGCGCGCATGACCCAGCTGGCGGCGGCGGGCCCGGATGACGCACCGGCCGACGTGCTGCGCGCGTACATCCAGGCGAAGCTGCGTTTCTCCCGCGAGCAGCCATATGCGTCGCGCGTGTATGCGATGGAGGTGATCGCCGGTGCGCGGCTGTATGGAGAGCAGATCAGGGAGCGTGTCGTGCCGGTACTGCGGCGCGATATCGAAACCTTCGAACGGTGGATCGCCGCGGGCCGCATCGCGCCCGTCAACGCCACCCACCTGCTGTTCGCGATCTGGGCGATGACGCAGTCCTACGCCGACTTCGCGCCGCAGATGGCGCTGGTGCTGGGCCGCGATGATCTGTCCGGCCACGACTTCAGCGACGCCGAAGACACCATCGCGCGGATGGTGCTGGCGGCCGTCCAGCCGCCGGCAGAAAAATAGGGACAGACCCTGTTTTCTGGGAAATTAATTTCCTGGAAAACAGGGCGGTCCGGCGCTCCGGCTGTCCCTAATTTTTCCTGGACGGCCCTGTGCTCAGGCTGTCTCTAATTCTAAATTTCCTCAAAAACAGGGTCTGTCCCTGATTTTGCACTCAGGTATTGCGGCGACGCAGCCGCACGCAACCCAGCGCCAGCAGGCCCGTCAGCACGAGGGCGATGCTGCCCGGTTCGGGCACGCCGGCGCGGGGCTTGTCGAGGAAGTCGACGTTGCCGGTGAAGGCCTGCAGGTGGATCTCGCCCCTCTGCACGAGGTCTTCCACGTAGACGCCGCCTTCGATGTTCTGGTTGTTCGTCAGCAGCGCGTTCACGGCCAGCACGGAGCCGCCGAACTGGTTGTTGATCGTCAGGTTCTCGGCGTTGTAGAAGTTCCAGATCGCCTTGCTGCCGATGGCCTGCGCGGCGCCGCCGAGGAAGTTGGCGCCGATCGTGGCGGAGATGATGTCCGTGTTGAAGATCACCGTGCTGGCGCCGTTCAGGTTGAACTGGAACTCGCCCAGCTTGAACAGCGCCTCGTCGATGGCCGACAGGTCGAACACGGCCACGCCGCTCGCATTGGCCTTCGCGTTGAACGTGGCCTTGTTGCCGCTGAAGTCCACGGTGCTGCCGGTCGAGCCGAGGCTGGACAGCGATGTCGACAGATTGGCCAGCACCTGGTTGAAATTGGTGGACGACGCCGCCGCATCGGCCGCCTTCATCGCATCGGTGGCCGTCTGCTTGCCGTTGAAGTTGGTGTTCGCCGCGCCCCCGGCCACCGTGGCGTTGCCGTTGAACGTGCTGTTCGACGCGCTGCCCTTGACGACGGTGCCGCCGGAGTTGACGATCGAATTCGAGATCGAGCCGCCGACCACGGCGCCGCCGCCGTTGACATGCACATTGCTGACCGCGCCGCCGGCCGTCAGGCCCGCGTAGTTCGACGCCGTGGCCGACGAGATGTGGCCGCCATACTCGCCGCCGCTGACGGAGCCGCCGGCATACGTGCGGCCATCCACGTGCGACGACGAATTGATGGTGTTCTTCGCCACCACGTTCATCTGGTTCAGCACCTGGGTGGCGGTCAGTGGCGTGATGGGCGCGGCTTGCGCGGCCGGGAAGGTGAGCGAAAGGATGGCGGCTAGAAGGCTGGCACGAAGCATGGATTTTCCTGGCGGCCGGCGCGACCGCAGCGTTACATTAATAGAAATATCATTGTTATTTCCGAAAGGATACCACGATTGCTGGCAAAGCTTGCGCCTGTTCAAGGGATTTGCCCGTTTTTAAGTAGCGTTATTGCGCACACCGCTTGTCCGCCGCGGCCGCAAGTCATGCCCGATAAATCACCGTTCGTCGGATCGCCATTCCACCGGCTGCGCGGCAGCGTTACAGTCTCACCATCGCCACTGAAGAACACCGGGAGATCACCATGAAAACCATCAACAAGAGCTTCACCGAAACGCTGCGCGAAGCCTGCGACACCATCGTCACGCTGGTCCGTCATGCGGCGCGCCGGATCGAACGGATGCCGTGGCCGGCGCTGCTGGTCATGTGCCTGATGCTGGCGCTGTTCATCTCCGTGCTGCCGCTGGCGCTGACGCTGTTCGTCGTCTTCCTGCTGGCCAAGCTCGTGCTGGGCGCGTTCGGCGTCAGCCACTACCACGCCCGCCGCGACCCGAACGAGACCGGCAAATGAAGCGGGCGGCACACGGTGCGAATGGTGCCATCGGCTTCGTCCGCGAGCTGGGCGAAACGGCCAGCAGCCTGTGGTGGCAGTTCTTCGACTGGCTGGCGCAGGTGCCGTTCCGCCAGCTCGTCATCACCTGGGTGCTGGCGCTGCTGCTGGCCTGCACGCCCGTGCTGCTGCCGAAGCAGGTGGTCGCCTTCATCCTGATTTCCTGCGGCCTGAAGGTGCTGGCCGGCGGCAAGCGCAAGGCCGAGATCGAGGCCCGCGCCGCGTCCGCGCAGGCAGGCACGGAAGGCATGGAGCGCCGCCTCGTCGAAGCGCAGATGGCCGCGCTGCAGGCCCAGGTCGAACCGCACTTCCTGTTCAATACCCTCGCCCTGATCGGCCAGCTGATCGAGACGGATCCGCCGCAGGCCGCGCAGATCCACCAGCACCTGATCGACTACCTGCGCTCGACGCTGCCGCAGATGCGTTCGCGGGGCAACGGCACGCTGGGCCGGCAGATCGCGCTGTCGCGCTCCTACCTGGCCATCATGCAGGCGCGGATGAAGTCGCGCCTGGGCGTCTCGATCGACGTGCCGCCGGAACTGGAAAGCGCCACCTTCCCGGCGATGATGCTGCAGATCCTGATCGAGAACGCCATCAAGCACGGCCTGGAGCCGAAGATCGAGGGCGGCCGCATCGACATCCGCGCCGCCGTCTACGGCAACACGATCCAGGTGGACGTGCAGGACGATGGCGTGGGCTTCGCCCGCTACGCCGGCGACGGCGTCGGCCTGACCAATGTGCGCGAGCGCCTCAAGCTGGTGTACGGCACCCGCGCCGAACTGGCCATCGAGATGCCGCCGGAAGGCGGCTGCCGCGCGTCTATCCGCGTGCCGTTCGCTCCTGATATCTTTGCCGGGAAAGCCGCATGAATCGTATTGATACCAGCCCCACTGCACTAATCGCCGACGACGAGGAGCCGATGCGCGACATGCTGCGCGCAAGGCTGCGCGAATGCTGGCCCGAGTTGCAGATCGTCGCGGAGGCGGCCAACGGCGTGGAAGCGGTGGACCTGGCCAGCCAGCACAAGCCCGACATCGTGTTCCTCGACATCCGCATGCCGGGCATGTCCGGCATCGAGGCGGCGCGCAAGCTGTTCAACCGGTGCCACATCGTGTTCGTCACCGCGTACGATCAATATGCGATCGAAGCCTTCGAACAGGGCGCGCTGGATTACCTGCTGAAGCCCGTCGGCGGCGAGCGCCTGAAGACCACGTGCGCGCGGCTGAAGGAGCGCATCGGCCAGCGGCCATCAGACATCGAGAGCCAGCTGGCGCGGCTGCTGGCCGGCGGCGGCACGACGGCGAAGCGCGACTACCTGCACTGGATCCAGGCGCAGGTGGGCGCCAGCCTGCGCATGATCAGCACGCGCGAGATCCTGTTCTTCCGCGCCGACGAGAAATACACGCGCGTGCAGACGGCGCAGGGCGAAGTCCTGATCCGCAAGACATTGAAGGAGCTGGCCGACGAACTGGATCCGGACGAGTTCTGGCGCATTCACCGTTCCACGCTGGTGCGCGTGGATGCCATCGCCGAGGTGACCCGGGATTTAAGGGGAAGGCAGATGGTGCGGGTGAAGAATTCCACGGAGGAGCTGGAGGTCAGCCGGGGGAATACGTATCTGTTCCAGCAGATGTGAAAAACGGTGACAGGCACCATTTTCCGGGAAATTATTTCCAAACAAATGGTGCCTGTCACCGGTTTTCTGCGTGAGCAGATGCCAACTAGAACTTGTACCGCGCCCCCACCATATACCTTGGCCCGCCCTGCGTGGCACTCAGCACCATCGTCTTCGTCCGCCCGTGAATCCGCTGCGTCTCGTCGTTGAGGTTGATCGCTTCCAGCGACAGGCTCAGGTTCTTCGTCACGTTGTAGCCGATCGACAGGTCAAGCTGGCCATACGGTTCCACGTACTGGGGATTGGCGCCCGCCTGGTCGGTGACGGACGACAGGAACTCGTCGCGCCAGTTGTACGCGGCGCGGATCGACCACTTGGCGTCTTCGTAGATGCCGATCAGGTTGGCCGAATCGGACAGCCCCACCAGCGCGAACTGGTTGCCGGCACCGGCGTTGTCGTACTTCAGGTTCGACTTCACGTAGGTGTAGTTGGCCTGGAAGCCGAAGCCGCTGTTGCCGAACATATGCTGCCAGTTCACCTCGGCGCCCTTCAGGTTGGCCGACTTCTCGTTGACGAAGGTGGTGATCTGGTACTTCGCCAACGGATCGCCCGGAATGCCGGTGATCGTGCCGGTGGCGTTGCCCAGTGCATTGTCCGCGCCGCGCGTGACGCCGAGCTGGCCGTCGAAGTTGCGGAAGATGTAGTTGCGGATGCAGGTCGTATCCGTCGCGATGCAGCCCGCCGCCAGCGCCGCGTTCCAGTACTTGCCGCCGATGGGCGTCGTCACGTTGCCGGAGGTTTCCGTCAACACCGTCTGGCCCGCATAGTTGGACAGGCTTTTATGGAACAGGCCCAGCGACACAAGGCTCTGGCGCTGGTAGTACCACTCCGCCGACAGGTCGATGTTCTTCGACTTCACGGGTTCCAGCTGCGGATTGCCGCGCGAGCCCGTGCCGTTGGTGACGGTGCCGGTCGGGTTGATCGTCGTGCCGCCCTGGATCTGGTCGTAGCGGGGACGGCCGATCGTCTGGCCGTAGCTGGCGCGCACCTTGAAGTCGGAGCGCACGTCCATGTCCCAGTCGAGACTCGGCAGGAAGTGGTGGTACTTGCCCTTCAGCGTCATGAAGTCCTTGCCGCTGAAGACATACGGCAGCTCGTTCTGGGACACCCAGTTCACGCCGGCCACCGTCTGCGACAGCGCGGTGGACGTCACGTCCGTCTTCTCGTAGCGGAAGCCGACGCCGGTGTGCATCGGCATCGCCGTATCCCACTCCGTATTGAACTGCATGTGCAGCGCCTTGCTCTTTTCCGTCGTGCGGCGGTCGTAGTCCGGGTTGTCGAGGCTGGGCAGGTACATGTCCGGCAGGCCCGTCGCATCGGACACGCGCTGGCGCATCGCGGCGAAGTCGAACAGGTGGATCTGCTGGAACAGCGCCGGGTCGTTGGAGCCGCCCAGCTCCCGGAAGTAGCGGCTCAAGGAATCGGCGCGCCACATGTCCTGCGGGTAGTCGGCCGGCGTCGTCGCGCCGCCCCACGTGTCGCGCTGCACCTGCTGGAACGCCGAGCGGTTCTTCACGTTCGTCAGCGCCAGCCCGAAGTTCAGCTCCGACGCCTCGAACAGTTTCAGCTTGCCGCCCGCCTGCGCCTGGTCGATCTCCATCTTCTGGTAGCCGTCCTGGAACCACGAGCCGGACACCTGCATCGGCGCGCGGTCGAAGTCGGCGCCTTCGATCGACAGCACCGGCATGTAGTGGGTGAAGTCGACGCCCGTGTTGCCGCGGCTGAAGCTGACCGTGGCCAGGTCGTTGTTCGAGCCGAACGGGCTGTCCTTCTTCGATTCGGCAACGGAATGGTGGGCATCGAACGTCAGCTTCAGGTCGCGCGATGCCTTCCACTGGGCGTTGAAGCCGATCGAATCGTTCTGCGACTTGGTGGCGTAATCGCCGCCGTTCATCGCGATATCCTGGTTGGCAACGTTTTCTTGATAGTACAGCGGCGACGCGATCGGGCCATCCGTCCACCTGCTCGTCGACGGGCCGAAGTTGAACCAGGCCGACAGCTCGTGGTACTTCGTCTGCACCCTGTTTTCGGAATAGGTGTAATCCAGCGTCGTCGTCAGGTCCTTGTCGGGACGGAACTGGAACGTCAGCTGGCCGTTGGTGCGCTGCCGCTGCGAGCCGCGCATGAAGTAGGAGATATTCTGCGGCACCGAGTACACGTCGGATGCGCCGGGACGGTTCTCGATGGCGCCGAAGCCCGGCTCGCCGGCCTGCGGAATCGTGCCGGTGCCGGTGGCGTCGCCGCGGAACGGGCCCTTCCAGCCGTTGGTGATCGAGGCCGTGTTGGCGCCCAGGTTGCGTTCCTGGTAGCTGGCGCTGACGGCCACGCCGAACATGCCATCGCCCCACGTGGTGCTGTAGATGCCGGAGAACTCCGGCGTGTACGAACGCCTGGCCTTGTCCTCCATCGGCAGCCGGTCGTTCGAACTGTCGTAGACGGCCTTGACGCCGACGCTGGCCTGCTTGCCCAGTTCCAGCGGGCGCGCCGTCATGATGTTGATGGTGGCGCCGATGCCGCCCGGCGGCGTGTCCGCGCGGGCGCTCTTGTACACCTGGATCTGCGATACCGATTCGGATGCCAGGTTCGAGAAGTCGAACGCGCGGCCGGCCAGGTCGCCCAGGTTCGACGTGGGCATCTGGCGGCCGTTCAGCAGCACCATGTTCAGGTCCGGCCCGACGCCGCGCACGGTGACCTGCGCGCCCTCGCCCCGGTTGCGATCGATCGACACGCCGCTGATGCGCTGCAGCGATTCGGCCAGGTTCGTGTCGGGGAATTTGCCGATATCGTCGGCCACGATGCCGTCGACGATGCCGTCCGAACCCCGCTTCAGGTTCAGCGTCGACTGCATGCTGGCGCGGATGCCGGTGACGACGACGGTGGCCGCGTTGCCATTCGCATCCGCCGGTGCGGCGGCCGTGGTGGCATCCTGGCCGTGGGCCGGTGCGATGAAGGTGGTGCAGGCGCTGGCGACGGCCAGGGTGATCAGGCGCAACCGGACGTGGGGATAGGACTCGGGACGCAAGGCGTCCCTTTTATGTGTGTGCAGCACGTTGTCTCCTCTGTTTTTATGGAACGCCCTGAAGGCGCTGGTCGGTGGTACGGGAACTCACCTGCCCCATGTCTGATTTCGCTGTGGGACCGCATCCGTGAGCGGATGTCTTGCACGAAGATTATGGAAACACCGGTAATTGGTCAATCGAACGAACAAATTAATATTGTTCATTCCTGAGAGGTTTATTGGCCATAACGCCCGTCGTTGCAGGCTTTTCGGCGCGTGCTGCCAATTCCCGGGAGCGCGCCGAAAACGTTTTCATAATCAAATCAACGACTTCGGGAAAGCATTGGTGAAAAGCGGCCACGACCGGTCCGACGACTTGCAAGGCGGTTGCTGCCTCGATAAAAAAGGCCGCCGGTGGTTTGCGTGTTGCATAATCATCACATCCGAACCACGCACACGAGCCATGCCCGTCACCGGCGACCAGCAACTCCTGAAACAGATCAACCGGATGGCGCTGGTGCGCCAGGTCAGCCTGCAGCCGGGGCTGTCGCGCGCGGCGCTGGCGGACGTGCTGGGCCTGACCAAATCCACCATCACCCAGCTCGTGCGCGAGCTGATGGACGAAGGCTGGCTGGCCGAACGCGAGCTGATGATCACCGGCGACGTGGGCCGGCGCGCCACGCCGCTGCACCTCGATGCGGGCCGCCTCGTGCTGCTCGGTGCGGACGTTGGCGTGGACGAAGCGCGCGTTGTCGCCACCAACCTGCTGGGCGTCGTGCTGGACAGCCGCATCGTGCCCTACGACGACGCGCAGGACCCCGCCTCCTGCATCCGCCTCGTGGCGCAGGCGCTGGTGCGCGTGGCGCGCCGGCTGGCCCGGCCCGACGCCTCGGGCGGCCCGCGGCGCGTGCTGGGCACCGGCCTGGGACTGCACGGCGCGGTGGACGAGGCCACCGGCATGCTCCGTCACGCGCCTCACCTGGGCTGGCGCAATGTGGATGTCGGCAGCCTGGTGCGGGAACAGTTTGCCGGCTCGCTGCTGGAAGGTCAGCCGCTGTACATGCAGAACGAAGCCAACGTGGCGGCGCTGGCCGAGTTCGAGTTCACGCCGCAGTCGGCCACCGATCCGCTGATCTACCTGTCGATCGGTTATGGCGTCGGCGCGGGCGTCATCGTCAGCGACCGCCTGCTGACGGGGCTGCACGGCTTTGCCGGCGAAGTCGGTCACGCGATCCTGCAGGTCGATGGCCCCCGCTGCTCGTGCGGCCGGCGCGGCTGCGCCGATGCGCTGATCGGCCTGGGTGCGCTGCTGGGCGAGGCAAGGCCCGCCTATGCCGCGCTGGAGCGGCTGTTCGATCGTGTCAAAAGCGGCGACGCGGCCACTTGCGTGGCAGTGCAGCAGGCCGGCCGCCAGCTGGGCGTGCTGCTGAACAATCTGTGGGCCAGCTTCGATCCGATGGCCATCGTCATCGGCGGCCCGGCGTTGTTGCTGGGCGATACCTTCATTGCGCCGGCGCGGGCCGTGCTGGCGGCTTATGCGGATGAAACGATGCTGGCACCGCCGGACATCCGAACGTCGCACTTCGGCGCGGATGCGGTAGCTGTTGGCGCCGCGGCGCTGGCGCGCCACCGCGTGACGCGGCCGCTGGACCTGCAGAGCATCGCGCGGCAGGCCGGCCGCCCGGCCCGCGCGTCGGTGTCGTAGAGTCCGGCAGGCAACGTCGCGCCGGCACCACGGCACATTACTTGCATCATGCCTGTCGCTCGTCTGAGGTCTGACAACGACACCATTTGCACTGCCTGACCTCGCTTGCCGCGCCTATTGTGCTGGTCTATATTTTGGACTTCACCTCCGCGACGGCCAATACAACAGGGAGAAGTGCAATGATGACGATACCGAAAGCAACCCGCGCGACGATCATGCCTTGCCTGCGTTATCGCGACGCGCCCGCCGCCATCGACTGGCTGTGCAACACGCTGGGCTTCGAAGCCCTGCTGGTGGTCCACAACGACGACGGCACGGTCGCGCACGCCCAGCTCACCTATGGCAACGGCATGATCATGCTGGGTTCCGTGTTCGATACCGACTACGGGCGCCTGCTGAAACAGCCGTGGGAAACCGCCATGTTCGTCACGCAGACCAACTACCTGGCCGTCAACGATGCCGACCTCGTCCACGAACGGGCGCTGCAGGCGGGCGCGCCGATCGTGCTGCCGCTGCAGGATGAAGATTACGGGGGGCGGGGCTTCGCGTGCCGCGATCCCGAGGGCCACGTGTGGAATGTGGGCACATACGACCCGTGGGAGCAGCCGCTGCGGCTGCAGTAAGCCGGCCTAGTCGAGTGCGCCGGCGAGTGCGGTGTCGGTCACCGGCATGGGGCGGATGCCGATCAGGTCGCGGTACAGCGGCGGCAGGCTGGCACACAGGCGCTCCAGCTCGTCGGCCGGCATGCCCGGTTTCACGTACTGGAACTGCGCCGGATTATCCGCCGGCAGCGGGCCCTCCATTGTCGAACCATAGGCGCCCAGCTCCATGAAGCTGTGGGCACTGTCGTCCGGCCCGACGGCGAACACGAACGTGCCATCCTTCGGGTGGCCCAGGTAGCGGCGCACTTCCAGCTGGCGCGCGGCGTCGGCGCCTTCCATCAGTTTGTAGCGCAGCTGCGCATAAGCCCGCGTGCATTCCATGAACGCGGTGCGGATGCCGGACTGCGTGCGCCGACCATGGCTGCACAGCAGCAGGTTGCCGAACGCATCGAGCAGCGCGACGGCATTGCCGCTGCCGCCCTGCGCCCGGTCGCGCTCCATCGCGTGCAGCAGGTAAGGCGCGAGGCCGGCATCCGGCTGCCGCGGCGCCGCGCGGTAGGTCAGCGCATCCGGGCTGGTGCGCTTCAGTGCGCGGACGATCGGGTGGTCGTCCGGCAGCGTGGCCGGGTCGAGCAATGCGGCGCGGGGCGGATCGTTGTCGAACAGGTCCTTCACCGTCTCGGTGGTGGCTTCGAACACGAGCGAGCACAGGGCCAGCGTGGGTTCGGCGATGGTCTTGCCGATGAAGAAGGAAGGCGGCGGTGCCCCCTTCGCCTCGCGCGCATACGACGAGGTGCCGAGCACGGCGGGATAAGCGAACGTCTGCTGCGCCTGCTGCTGCAAGGCGGGCGGCAGCGCCGCAAACGTGCCGGTGCCATCGCAATCGATGCCGGCATTGCGGTCGCTGGCCGCGACCACCACGTTGAAGCCGGCGGAGAGGATCGCGCCCGCGCACATGCAGCACGGGTCCAGCGACGTGACGATGGTCAGCTCGCGCGGCGCCGGCAGCTGCGCGCCCTTGCGACTTCGGCGTAGTACCAGTCGATCAGCTGGCGTTCGCCATGCGCGGTGGGATCCCAGATCAGGCCGTCGCGGATGACGTTGTTGTGGATCGCCTTCAGCACATTGCCGAAGTGGTCCAGCAGCAAGGCGCCGACGCCGAACGTGCCCTGCGTCTTCGCGGCGATGGCCTCGCCCGCCGCGATGGCGACGGCGGCCTGCACGTCGATCGTCTTTTTCACCGCGCTTCTTTCACCGGTATTTACTTCTGCAGGTCCTGGCCGCCGAAGGCATTCGGCAGCTGGGCGGCGGCGGTGGTTTCGTACACGTCGCCCTTCAGGTTGGTCAGCACGACGGGCAGCGCGTTGCCGCCCAGTTCCAGGATCACCTGGCGGCACGCACCGCATGGCGCGATCGGGCCATCCGTCTCGCCGACGACGACGAGCTTGCTGAAATCGCCCTGCTTGTAACCGTGCGCAAAGGCGCTGAAGAACGCCGTGCGCTCGGCGCAGTTGCACAGGCCATACGACGCGTTCTCAACATTACAGCCGTGGAAAACCTTGCCGTCACTGGCCAGCAGCGCCGCCCCCACCTTGAAGTTGGAGTACGGCGTATAAGCCTTCAGCCGCGCAGCCTTGGCTTCTTCGATCAATTGTTCGGTGTTCATGGTCACTCTCAAAAAGTTGCTCAAAAAATGGGGACAGACCCCATTTTTCAGGCAATTATTTCCAGAAAAATGGGGTCTGTCCCCATTTTTCTGGCAACTTTTTTACGGGCGGATCGTGCGATAGACGATCGGGTTCGCGGCAGGCGCCGCATCGGCGATCGTGTACGCGGCCTGCACTTCGGCGACGGCGCGGGCGGCCGCTTCCGGCGTGCGGGCGTGGACCAGCGCCAGCGGCTGGCCGGCGTCCACTTTCTGGCCCAGCTCCACCAGCCCGGTGAGGCCGACGGCAAAGTCGATCGCATCCTGCGGGCGGGTGCGGCCGCCGCCCAGCGCGACGACGGCCAGGCCCAGGCCGCGGCAGTTGGTCGCCGACGCGTAACCGGCGCGCGGTGCGGGCACCGGCACGATGACCGGTGCCGTTTCCAGGTGCGTATCCATCTTCTCGACGAAGTCGGTCGGGCCGCCCAGCGCCGAGACCATCTTCGCGAAGCGCACCAGCGCCTCGCCCGAGTCCAGCGATGCCTGCAGCTTGGCACGCGCTTCCGTTTCGTTGGCGGCCAGCTTGCCCAGCACGAGCATCTCGGCGCACAGCGCCATCGTCACTTCGTGCAGGCGCGCCGGACGCGCCTTGCCGGTCAGGTAATCGACCGCGCAGCGCACTTCCACCGCGTTGCCGGCGGCGGGCGCCAGCGACTCGTTCATGTCCGTCAGCAGCGCCGACGTCAGCATGCCCGCGCCATTGCCGACCTTGACGATCGACTCGGCCAGCTCCACCGATTTGTCGTATGTCGGCATGAAGGCGCCGCTGCCCGCTTTGACGTCCATCGCCAGCACGTCCAGGCCCGCCGACAGCTTCTTCGACAGGATCGAGCCGGTGATCATCGCCACCGATTCCACCGTCGCCGTCACGTCGCGGATGCCGTAGAAACGCTTGTCCGCCGGCGCCAGCGCGGCCGTCTGGCCAATGATCGCGACGCCCACTTCGCGCACGACCTTGCGGAACAGTTCATTGTCCGGCACCGTCGTGTAGCCGGGGATCGAATCGAATTTGTCCAGCGTGCCGCCGGTGTGGCCCAGGCCGCGGCCGGAGATCATCGGCACGAAGCCGCCGCAGGCGGCGATCATCGGGCCAAGCAGCAGCGACACCACGTCGCCCACGCCGCCCGTCGAATGCTTGTCCATCACGGGGCCCGGCAGGCTCAGCGATTTCCATTCCAGCACGTCGCCGGAGTCGCGCATCGCCAGCGTGAACGCCACGCGCTCGTCCATCGTCATGTCGTTGAAGAAGACGGCCATCGCCAGCGCGGCGATCTGGCCTTCCGTGGTGCGGCCGGAGGTGATGCCTTCGACGAAGAAGCGGATTTCCTCGGTGCTCATTACGCCGCCATCGCGCTTCTTGCGGATGATTTCCTGTGGCAGGTACATGTGTTCTCTCTTTCTTTAAAACTGACGGGCCGCAGTCCGTGACAGACTGCGGCCCTTTGGCAACCCCAGGGTTTGCTTCCAGGGTCAGCTATTCTCAGACGCCGTAAGGAATCCAGATATTCTTCACCTGCGTCGCATGCTGCAGCACCGTGCGGCCGGCGGCCTGCTGGGTGCTGAACCAGTCGCGTCCCTTCGCGCCGCCCGTCCACGTGCGCTTCAGCGAACCGGCCGACAGGCGCTCCACTTCGGCGCAGCCGTCGGCCGAGCCGTCGTGACGCCACACCGCATCGATGTCCGAGTGCGTGGCCAGCGTGCGGGCCAGTTCGTCGGCATTGCCGGTGACGATGTTGACCACGCCGCCCGGCAGGTCCGACGTATCGAACACCTGGTACAGGTCCGTGGCGCTCAAAGGATGCGCTTCGGACGGCACCGCAATCACGCGGTTGCCCATGGCGATGGCCGGTGCGACCAGCGAGATGAAGCCCAGCAGCGGGTTCTCGTTCGGGCAGACGATGCCGATCACGCCGATCGCTTCGTTCAGCGCCACCGTGATGCCGTGCATCGGCGGCTGGTGCGCGGCGCCGTCGTATTTGTCGGCCCACGCGGCCCAGTAGAACAGGCGGTCGATCGCGGCCTGCACTTCTTTTTCCGCGTCCTTGGCACCCGTCTGCGCGGCGATGCGGTCGGCGAATTCGCGGCCGCGGGCGGCCAGGTTTTCGGCGATGTAGTACAGCACCTGGGCGCGGTTGTGCGCGGTGGCCTTGGTCCAGCCGCCGGCCTTGTGGGCTGCTTCGACGGCGTTGCGGATGTCCTTGCGCGAACCTTCGCCGATCTCGCCGAGGAAGGTCCCGTCCGCACCATGAATGGCGCGGCTGTAGGCGCCGTCCGGGCGGGCCTGCTTGCCGCCGATGTACAGCTTGGCGGTACGGTCGATCGCGAACGGATCGCTCGATGGCACCACGGCTTTCGCGGCTGCCGACTTGATCGCGGCAGGAACGGCAGGACGGGCATCCTCGCTCACCGGCACCAGGTATTCGTACAGGCCTTCGCGGCCGCCTTCACGGCCGTAGCCGGATTCCTTGTAGCCGCCGAAGCCGCATGCGGCATCGAACTGGTTGGCCGTGTTGATCCACACGACGCCGGCCTTGATCTGCGGCGCAACGTCCAGCGCCAGGCTGATGTTCTCCGTCCACACGCACGACGCGAGGCCGTAGACGGTGTTGTTCGCCAGCTGGACCGCTTCGGCCGGCGTGCGGAAGCTCATCGCCACCAGCACCGGGCCGAAGATCTCGGCCTGCGCCACGGCGGCGGACGTCGACGCGCCCGTGATCAGCGTCGGCGCGAACCACGAGCCGTCGGCGGGGATTTCGCAACCGGCCGGCTGGTACACCTCGCAACCTTCGGCGCGGGCCGCTTCCACCAGGCCGTGAATGCGCTGGCGCTGGATCGGATCGACCAGTGCGCCGATGTCCATCGACTTGTCCAGCGGCGAGCCGAGGCGCAGGTTGTCCATGCGCGCTTTCAGCTTTTTCAGGAAGCGCTCTTCGATGGACTCCTGCACCAGCAGCCGCGAACCGGCGCAGCACACCTGCCCCTGGTTGAACCAGATCGAATCGACGAGGCCTTCGACGGCCGCATCCAGGTCGGCATCGTCGAACACGATGAACGGCGATTTGCCGCCCAGTTCCAGCGACAGCTTCTTGCCGCTGCCGGCCGTCGCTTCGCGGATCAGGCGGCCCACTTCGGTGGAACCGGTGAACGCCAGCTTGTCGATGCCTGCATGATTGACGATCGCCTCGCCGGTGCGGCCATCGCCGGTGACGATGTTGACGACGCCCGCCGGCACGCCGGCCTGCAGGCAAATTTCAGCGAACAGCAGCGCGGACAGCGGCGTGAACTCGGCCGGCTTGAACACCACCGTGTTGCCGGCCGCCAGTGCCGGCGCGATCTTCCAGGCCAGCATGAGCAGCGGGAAATTCCACGGCACGATCTGGCCGACGACGCCCACCGGGCGGTGGTTCGGGAACTCTTCGTCCAGCAGTTGCGCCCAGCCGGCGTGGTGGTAGAAGTGGCGCGCGACCAGCGGCAGGTCGGCATCGCGCGTTTCGCGGATGGTCTTGCCGTTGTCCAGCGTCTCCAGCACGGCGAACAGGCGCGCGTGCTTCTGCATCAGGCGCGCGATCGCGTACAGGATCTTCGCGCGGCCAGCACCACCCAGCGCGGCCCATGCCGGCTGGGCGCGGCGCGCGGCTTCGACGGCGCGGTTCACGTCGTCGCTGGTCGCTTGCGTCAGTTCGGCCAGCTGCTTGCCATCCGCAGGATTGGTCGATGCGAACAGCTCACCAGCGTCGGTCCACGCGTTGTCGATGAACAGGCCGAAGGTACGGCCGCGCTGGTCCAGCCACGCTTGCGCTTCCTTCTGGCTCTCGGGGGCTGGGCCGTATTCCATGGTATTGAGGATCTCGTTGATAGTTGGCATGGCAGTCGTGTATTAAGGTTGCGCGTGGCGGTGGGCGGCCGAGTAATTGCCGGTCACGTAGTGTTCCAGCTGGCGCTCAATGTCGGTCAGCAGGCTCGATGCGCCGATGCGGAACAGGTGCGGCTCCAGCCACTCGTTGCCCAGTTCTTCCTTCATCACCGTCATGTACTGCAGCGCGGCCTTGGCCGTGGAGACGCCGCCGGCCGGCTTGTAGCCGATCTTGAAGCCGGTGCGTTCATGGTATTCGCGGATCGCGCGCACCATCGTCAGCGAGACGGGAATCGTCGCGTTGACGCTCTCTTTACCCGTCGACGTCTTGATGAAGTCCGCGCCGGCCATCATGCACACCCACGATGCCTTGGCCACGTTCTCCAGCGTCATCAGCTCGCCCGTTGCCAGGATCGCTTTCACGTGTGCGTCGCCGCAAGCCTGGCGGTAAGCCAGCATCTCGTCGTACAGCGCCTGCCAGTTGCCCGTCAGGACGTGCTGGCGCGTGATGACGATATCGATCTCCTGCGCGCCGTCGGCCACCGACAGTTCGATCTCGCGCACCTTGGTTTCCATATTCGTCAGGCCGGCCGGGAAGCCGGTCGACACGGCGGCGATCGGCAGGCGGCCCTTCAGCACCTTGTCCGCATGGCGGATCATCTCGTGGTACACGCAGACGGCACCCGTCATCAGGTTGCGGTCCTGCAGGCCCAGCGCCTCGACGAGGTCCGTGCGCAGCGGGCGCATCGCCTTCATGCACAGGCGCTCGACGCGGCCCGGCGTGTCGTCACCGGACAGCGTGGTCAGGTCGATCAGTTCGATGGCCTTCACCAGCCAGGCGGCCTGGTATTCCTTCTTGACGGTGCGGCGGTTGGCCAGCGACGCGGCGCGGCGGTCGGCGGCCGCCTTGTTGATGTGGATGTGGTTCAGCCAGCCCAGGTCGAGGCCAATCGCCTCGTTGCGCTTGAAGTCTTGCGGAGTACTCATAGCAGATTGGTTCCGTTGGAAAGGGGTTTCACGCCGAGGTGCGATGCGATGGTCTGGCCGATGTCGGAGAACGTTTCCGAGATGCCCAGCGCGCGGCCGGCCACGCCGGGGCCGAAGAAGATCATCGGAATGTGCTCGCGCGTGTGGTCGGAGCCGGGCGACGTGGGGTCGCAGCCGTGGTCCGCCGTGATGACGACCAGGTCGCCGTCCTTCAGTTGCGCGATGAATTCCGGCAGCCGCGCATCCAGCTCGTGCAGCGCCTGCGAGTAGCCCTGCACGTCGCGGCGGTGGCCGAACATCATGTCGAAGTCGACGAAGTTCACGAAGGTCAGCGACTTGTCGCCGGCCTGCGCCTCGACTTCCATCAGCCGGTCGAACAGCGCCATATTGTCCGGGCCCTTGACCACGCGCGAGACGCCCTTGCCGGCGTAGATGTCGCTGATTTTACCCAGCGCGATGACTTCGCCGCCGGCATCCTTGACGTGGTCCAGCAGCGTCGGCCCGGTGGGCGGCACGGCGTAGTCGTGGCGGTTCGGCGTGCGCTTGTAGTCGCCATCGGCGCCGAGGAACGGGCGGGCGATCACGCGGCCGATGTTGTAGGGCTGCACCAGCTCGTACGCCTTCTCGCACATGTCGTACAGGCGCTCCAGGCCGAAGTGTTCCTCATGCGCGGCGATCTGCAGCACCGAGTCGGCCGACGTGTACAGGATCGGCTTGCCGGTGGCGACGCTCTCGTCGCCCAGCTCGTTGATGATCGTCGTGCCCGAGGCGTGGCAGTTGCCGAGGAAGCCGGGCACGCCGGTCAGTTCCTGCAGCTTGTCCGTCAGCTCCTGCGGGAACGTGGGCACGGTTTTCGGGAAGTAGCCCCAGTCGAACAGCACCGGCACGCCGGCGATTTCCCAGTGGCCGCTCTGCGTGTCCTTGCCGGTCGACTGTTCGCGTGCGGCGCCGTAGGCACCCGTGAAGCCTTCGCGTTGTTCGAAGCCGGTGGCCCACGTGCCGGTGGCGCTGTGCGCGGCCGCGGCCAGGCCCAGGCCTTCCATCGCCGGCAGCGACATCGGCTTGCCTTGTTCGGCCGCCCATTTGGCGATGTGGCCGAAGGTGTTGGTGGCGGCATCGCCGTATTTGTCGGCATCGGGCGTGGCGCCCAGGCCGAAGGAATCGAGCAGGAGGATGAATGCGCGTGACATGATCGTCTCTTTAATAAAAATGACAGCCGAAAAGTTCAAGGGCGGCCCCGCGGCCGCCCTTTCTGCTTACGCCTTCGGCGTGCTTGCAATATTGGTCATGAAGGCATGGATCAGCTTCACCAGGCTTTCTGCGCCCACGGCCGCGTACTTCAGCGTCTGCTCGTGGGACAGCGGGAACGGCGACAGCCCTTCGGCCAGGTTGGTGATCACGGACACGCCGACCACCTTCAGGCCGCAGTGACGGGCCGGCACCACTTCCGGCACCACCGACATGCCGACGACGTCCGCACCGAGGCGGCCGAAGGCGCGGATCTCGGCCGGCGTTTCGAAGTTCGGGCCGGCGTAGGCGATGTACACGCCTTCGTGCAGCGTGATGTTCTGCGCGGCGGCGGTATCCTGCAGCAGCTTGCGCAGGTCGGCGTCGTAGGCATTGGCCATGCTGAAGAAGCGCGGGCCGAAGCGTTCGTCGTTCGGGCCGATCATCGGCGTGCCCGGCAGGAAGTTGATGTGGTCGTTCAGTGCCACCAGCGAGCCGGCATCCACTTCCGGCCGCAGCGAACCGGCCGCGTTGGTGACGAACACGAACTCGCAGCCCAGCAGCTTGAGCGTGCGCACGGCGCTCGTCATCACGCCCATGCCGTAACCTTCGTAGAAGTGGCCGCGGCCCTTCAGGCAGACGACCTGCACGCCGGCCAGCGTGCCCAGCACCATCTGGCCCGCGTGGCCGTGCACGGTGCTGATCGGGAAGCCGGGCAGCTCGTCGAAGCCGATCGAGACGGCATCCGTCATCTGTTCGGCCAGCACGCCCAGGCCGGAACCCAGGATCAGTGCGGCGCGCGGTGCAAAGCCGGCTGGCATGCGCGCACGCACGATGGCGGCGGCCTGGAAGGGGGAATTGTTCGACATGATCTCTCTCGTATTCTTTGGCAGTACAGCGTTGGCAGCGCAGCGGGCCCGCGGTAAGCACTTTGATTGGCGTTCTTATGCAGGCGACACTATGCATGATCCCCTATATGTATGACAAATACCATTTTTCTTTGCCATTTATATCGAGGACGTATAAGTGGGACCATATTATAGCGGAAGACGCCGTTTGACACTGGGCCAACAAGTGTTTACGATGATCGACATATGTTTAAACGAGGTTGCGCAGCGTGGTCCAGGTGAGCAAAAAAGAGCAGCTGTACCGGCTGATCCGGTCGAATCCCTTCATTTCGCAGCAGGAGCTGGCCGACGCGCTGGGCCTGTCGCGCTCCGCCGTGGCCGGCCACGTGGCGGGCCTGATCCGCGAACGCCGCCTGATGGGCCGCGCCTACGTGCTGCCCGACGACCGCGCCGTGCTGTGCATCGGCGCCGCCAACCTGGACCGCAAACTGCGCACGCTGGAACCGCTGCGCATGGCCACGTCGAATCCCGCCACCGCCGCCGAGACGTATGGCGGCGTGGCCCGCAACATCGCGGAAAACCTGGCCCGCCTCGGCTCGCCGTGCGCGTTGCTGACGGCGCTGGGCGACGACTCGTCCGGTCAGACGCTGCGCACGCATGCGGAAGCGGGCGGCATCGACATGACGGGCACGCTGGTGCCGGCCGGCGCGTCGACCGGCACCTATACCGCGGTGCTCGATGCCGGCGGCGAGATGGTGCTGGCGCTGGCCGACATGGCCATCTACGAACAGCTGACGCCCGCCTGGCTGGAAAGCCGGCAGCCGCAGCGCAATGCCGCATCGCTGATCGTGGCGGACCTGAACCTGCCGCACGCCAGCATCGCGCTGCTGCTGGCCGACGCGCAGCGGGGCGGCGCGCCGCTGGCGCTGGTGGCCGTGTCGCAGCCGAAGATGGCGCGGCTGCCGCGCGACCTGCGCGGCCTGCGGCTGTTGATCCTGAACCGCGGCGAGCTGGAAACGCGGGCCGGCCGCGCGCTGCCCACCGAAAGCGCCGTGCGCGACGCGTGCCGCGCCTTGCAGGCCGATGGCGCGCAGGACGTGATCGTCACCTGCGGCGCCGCCGGTGTCTACCACACCGTGCCCGGCGACCTGCAGTGGCTGCCCGCCCACGAAGTGGCCGAAGCGGCCGTCGTCGACGTCACCGGCGCCGGCGATGCGTTCTCCGCCGCCGTCTGCTGGTCGCTGGCGCAGGGCGATTGCGACCTGTCGCGCGCCTGCGGGCGGGGCCTGGAAGCGGCCGCGCTGACGCTGCAAAGTCCCTATACCGTATCGCCCGCGCTGAACGCGACCATCTTCAGCGCGCCCTCCCCCACCGACCAGGAATGATCATGCAACAGTACCTCTCCTTCTCGCCCGAAGTGGCCAACGCACGCACCACCGGCAAGCCGATCGTGGCGCTGGAATCGACGATCATCTCGCACGGCATGCCGTATCCGCAGAACGTGCAGACGGCAAGGGAAGTCGAACAGATCATCCGCGACGGCGGCGCCGTGCCGGCCACCATCGCCATCATCGGCGGCAAGATCTGCATCGGCCTGACCGACGAACAGCTGGAATTGCTGGGCAATTCGCCGGATGCGCTGAAGGTGAGCCGCCGCGACCTGGCCTATGTGCTGTCGCAGAACAAGCTGGGCGCCACCACCGTGGCCGCGACGATGATCTGCGCGCAGCTGGCCGGCATTCCCGTGTTCGTCACGGGCGGCATCGGCGGCGTGCACCGCGGCGCCGAGACGAGCTTCGACATCTCCGCCGACCTGCAGGAACTGGCGCAGACCAATGTGGCCGTCGTGTGCGCGGGCGTCAAATCCATCCTCGACATCGGCCTGACGCTGGAATACCTGGAAACCCAGGGCGTGCCGGTGGTCAGCGTCGGCCAGCCCGGCTTCCCCGCATTCTTCACGCGCGAAAGCGGCTTCAATGCCGACTTCCAGCTCGATACGGCGGCGGAGCAGGCCTCGTTCATCCAGACCAAATGGCGCCTGGGCCTGAAGGGCGGCGTGGTGGTGTCGGCCCCCGTGCCGGAAAGCGATGCGATGCCGGCAGAGGAAATCGACGGCATCACGCTGCAGGCCCTGCAGGAAGCGGCGGAGAACGGCGTGACGGGCAAGAAGGTCACGCCGTTCCTGCTGGCGCGCATCAAGACGCTGACCGAAGGGCGCAGCCTGGCAACCAATATCGCGCTGGTGAAGAACAACGCGCGCATCGGCGCCGCACTGGCCCGCGCCCTGCTGGAGTATCCTTCCACCTGAGCCGTCCATTTCAGCCAGAAGCCATGTCGATCGATCTGAAGCAACTGAAGTACTTTCTAGCCGTCGCCGAAGAAAAGAGTTTCAGCCGTGCCGCCGAAAGGCTGCACATCTCGCAGCCGCCGCTGTCGCAGCAGATCATGAAGCTGGAGGCGGAACTGGGCGTCAAGCTGTTTGCCCGCACCACGCGCAGCTTCGAGCTGACGGTGGCCGGCCGCGCGCTGATGCAGGAAGCGGCGGACATGCTGGCCAGGATGCGCATCACGATCGACACGGTGCGCCAGATCGACCGCGGCGAAGTGGGCCGGCTGCGGGTGGGCATCGTCGGCTCGGCGATGTGGGGGCCGATCCCCAGCCTGCTGGAAGAATTCCAGAGCAAGTACCCGAAGGTGACGTGGACGATCCACGAATTCGGCCCCAACGTGCAGTACGACGCGCTGCGCGCCAAGCAGATCGACGTGGGCTTCTGGCGCGAACCGAAGCTCGATGCGGACGACCTGAAGAACGACAACCTGCGCCAGGAACTGTGCTTCCGCGAGAACGTGTGCGTGGCCGTCAACGAGCATCACCCGCTGGCCAAGCTGGATGCGATCGAACTGACCGACATCGCCGGCGAACCGATGCTGACGCTGGCGCTGGACAAATCCGCGTTCCCCCGCTACCTGATCCAGTGCTGCGTCAACGCCGGCTTCCAGCCGAAGATCTTCCAGGAAGCGAGCGAGCCGCAGACTTTGCTGGCAATGGTCGGCGCCGGCCTGGGCGTGACGCTGATGCCGGAAACGACGAGCCGCATCGGCTGGCCGGGCGTCGTCTTCCTGCCGATCCGCACCAACCCGCCGTCGGCAAACCTGTACATCACCTACACCACCACCGATGACGCGCCCGTCGTGCGCGCCTTCCTCAACATCCTGCGGCCGCCCGAGCGGGAATAAGCTCCGCTACAGTCGAGGTCGTGTCCACTTTCCCCACCCTGGTGTCAGACACCGACGTGGACACGAGCTCAACCGCCCTGCATTGTCGAGTTCGTGTCTCTGTCGGTGTCTGACACCATGGTGGACACGGGCTGAGCCGTTGTCAGTGGGTCTTGCCGCCAGCTTCGCGCAGGTCGTGCGTTGCGCTGCACGACGTGGCGACGGCAATG
>DKJA01000214.1:0-210 GCA_002454505.1 Oxalobacteraceae bacterium UBA6704 | reverse complement strand
CGACGTGGCGACGGCAATGCGGATCGCCTCGATCATGTCGGCCAGCGCCATGCTGGGCGCGCCGGGCTGCTTGGCGGCCTGCTGCGGCAGGAAGGGGATGTGGATGAAGCCGCCGCGGATGGCAGGCCGCTCGCGCAGCGCGTGCATCAGGCCATAGAACACGTGGTTGCAGACGAAGGTGCCGGCCGTCTGCGAGACCGAGGCCGGGAT
>DKJA01000205.1:435-56711 GCA_002454505.1 Oxalobacteraceae bacterium UBA6704 | reverse complement strand
GAGCCTGTCACCGGTTTTGTGTTTACCAGTGCCGCACGCGGCCCGTGTCCATGTGGACGAACTGCGAATCCTGGTAATAGCCCACGCCGCCGCCCTTCAGCGCCAGCGCGGCCCTGTGGATGTCCTTCAGGTCCCGGCCGGGGATGCGCAGGTCGATGGCCTGGCCTTCCAGGTGCAGGCTGTGCTTCGCCACGCCGCCGCTGGCGGCAGCCAGCTTGCGGTTGGTTTCCGGCGAGCGGTAACCCGAGATCACGTGGATCACGTTGTTGGTACCGAACTGCGCGCTGACGCGGTCGACCAGCACCAGCAGCTCCGGGTCGATCGTGTGGATCGTATTGCTGCGGTGATCGCGGAGCAGCCGGTTGATGTCCTGCAGTGCATCCGGAATGAACTCCCCCTCGGCCCAGAACACGCTTTTCAGGGTCTCCCCCGTGTGCGTGTTGTAAAACCTCAGGCTGCGCTCGTGCGGTGCCGCGACGGCGGCCCGCGCCAGCGCCGGCAAGCTCAGCGCGGATGCGACGGCAACAGATGTTTTGAGGAATGATCGGCGATTGTTCATCCCTGAATCATACCCCTGTTGTGCCGACGCTGCAGAACTATGGCGCGCAGCAATCCATTGATATATACTTGATTACTCAAGCAACCATCAAGGAAATCCGATGCAAGACGATCTCACGCCGGGCGCCACCGCGCTCGAATTCTGCCTGCGCCTGGCCCGCGCGCAAGCCACCATCGTCCGCCGGCTGGACACCGTGCTGGGCGGTCACCACGGCCTGTCGTTCGGCGACTTCATGCTGCTGACGCACCTGTCGAAAGCGCCCGGCGGCCGGCTGCGCCGCGTCGATCTGGCCGACCGGCAAGGCCTCACCGCCTCCGGCGTCACACGCACGCTGCTGCCGATGGAAAAAACCGGTCTCGTCGCGCGCATGGCCGACGAGCGCGACGCCCGCGTCGGCTTCGCCGCCATCACGCCGGCCGGCCACAACCTGCTCGACAACGCGCTGGTAACGGCGCGCGAAGCCTGCGCCGAACTGCTGAAACATGCGCCGCAGGACCAGCTGGATGCGCTGACGGCTGTTCTCGGCAACATCGCCACCGCCCGTTAGAATGGCGCGTCGAAAATACGGAGCGCACGGATGGAAACCAAATGGCTGGAGGATTTTATATCGCTGGTGGAGACCAATAACTTCAGCCGCTCCGCCCAGCTGCGCCACGTGACGCAGCCGGCCTTCTCGCGCCGCATCCAGTCGCTGGAAAACTGGCTGGGCACGGACCTGGTCGACCGCACCACCTTCCCCACCCGCCTGACGCCGGCCGGCGTGGTGTTCTACGAACAGGCACTGGAGATGCTGGGCCAGATCAACGGCGTACGCGACCTGCTGCGCCACCGGCGCGCGGCATCGCAGACGACGATCGACCTGGCCACGCCGCACACGCTGTCGCTGACCTTCGTGCCGAAGTGGCTGACCGCGCTCGAACGCGACTTCGCGCCACTCAATAGCCGCCTGAAGGCGCTGAACGTGCACGACGCCGTGCTGCAGCTGGTCGAAGGCGGCTGCGACCTGCTGCTGTGCTACCACCATCCGCGCCAGCCGGTGCAGCTGGACCCGGGCCGTTACGACATGCTGGTGATGGGCCGCGAAGCGCTGCGCGCCTACGCCCGCTGCGACAAGGCGAAGCAGCCCGAGTTCAGCCTGCCCGGCCGCAAGGCGGCGCCGCTGCCCTTCCTGTCGTACACGACGAACGCCTACCTGGGCCGCATGGTGGACCTGATTCTCGCCGATGCGAAGCCGGCGCTGCACCTCGACAAACAGTACGAAACGGATATGGCCGAAGGCCTGAAGATGATGGCGCTGGAAGGCCGCGGCATCGCCTTCCTGCCCGAATCGGCCGTCACGCGCGAAGTGAAGCAGAAGCAGCTGGCCCGCGCCGATGCGGGCGGCAGCTGGGAGATCGAAATGGAGATCCGGCTGTATCGCGAGCGGCCCTCGGCGGCGCGGCCCGGCAAGGCCATCGTCGGCAGGCTGTGGGAGTTCCTCGCCGAGCAGTTGCAGCCGGCCGCGTCGAAGCGGCGGGTGCCGTCCTCCGAACGGTGATGGCTGGGGACTGTCCCTGCAAGGGCCTGTCCACGGGGTTGTTTTTGGCTTTGCATCCACGGCGCCAAACAGAAACAGCAACCCCGGGGACAGGCCCCTGCGGGGACAGTCCCCGCCACGTTATGCGTTTTTTGCATAGCCGGATGCGCAACCAGCATTGGCTCTGCCATGGGCGCCCGGCCTATGATTCGCAGCGATCCGGCACCACCCTGCCGTAACCTGCGAATCCTGGAGTCACACCATGACGAACCACGCCCTGCCTTCCTACCTCAATCCCGACGACCTCGGACCATGGGGCCAGTACCTGCAACAGATCGACCGCGTCACGCCCCACCTGGGCGCTTTGTCCCGCTGGGTCGAGACGCTGAAACGGCCGAAGCGGATCCTGACGGTGGACGTGCCGATCGAGCGTGACGACGGCTCCATCGCCCACTTCGAGGGCTACCGCGTGCAGCACAATATGTCGCGCGGCCCGGGCAAAGGCGGCGTGCGCTTCCACCAGGACGTGACGCTGTCCGAAGTGATGGCCCTGTCGGCCTGGATGACGGTGAAGAACGCGGCGGTCAACGTGCCTTACGGCGGCGCCAAGGGCGGCATCCGCGTCGATCCGAAGACGCTGTCGAAGAACGAGCTGCAGCGCCTGACGCGCCGCTACACCAGCGAGATCAGCCTGATCATCGGCCCGACCAAGGACATCCCGGCGCCGGACGTGAACACCAACGAACAGGTGATGGCATGGATGATGGACTCCTACGCCATGATCGAAGGTAACCTGTCGACCGGCGTCGTCACCGGCAAGCCGATTTCGCTGGGCGGCTCGCTGGGCCGCCGCGAAGCCACCGGGCGCGGCGTGTTCGTCGTCGGCCGCGAAGCAGCCCGCCAGCGCGGCGTGGCGATTGCCGGCGCACGCATCGCCGTGCAGGGCTTCGGCAATGTGGGCGGCGTGGCCGCCACGATGTTCGCCGAAGCGGGCGCGAAAATCATCAGCGTGCAGGATCACACCGGCACCATCGTCAACGAAGGCGGCCTGGACGTGGCCCAGCTGCACAAGCACGTGGCCGAAGCGGGCGGCGTCAAGGGCTTCCCCGGTGCCGAGCAGTTCCTCGACCGCGACGCGTTCTGGGGCATCGAATCGGACATCCTGATCCCGGCCGCGCTGGAACAGCAGATCACCGCCGACAACGCGCCACGCATTCGCACCAAGATCATCCTGGAAGGCGCCAACGGCCCGACCACGCCGGAGGCGGACGATATCCTGACCGACAAGGACGTGCTGATCGTGCCGGACGTCCTGGCCAATGCCGGCGGCGTCACCGTCTCCTACTTCGAGTGGGTGCAGGACTTCTCCAGCTTCTTCTGGTCGGAAGACGAGATCAACGCCCGCCTGACCCGCATCATGCAGGACGCCTTCTCGGCCGTGTGGGACGTGGCGCAGGACAAGAAGGTCACGCTGCGCACCGCCACCTTCATCCTGGCGTGCACCCGCGTGCTGCAGGCGCGCGAAGTGCGCGGCCTGTATCCGTAACGGGCTGCCGCAGTACAGAGTCCCAACCATTCCTTGAGAGATGACGGCCCGCGCCCCCGAAGCGCGGTACCGCCACGGAGGAGACCGGGCGCAGCGGCAACGCTGCGCTTTTTTTCGTCTGGCCACTTTGTATGGTGGAGCACAGACCCGCCTATCGTGCGCAGCAACAATGGCAGTTCCATTGTCCGGAACAACCAAGGAACCGCCATGCACACCCCCATCGAATACGATCCCCGCTTCGAAATACTGGAAGAGGACGAAGGCGACACCCAGGCAGAACTGCTCGACACGCTGCACTCGATTTCCGACACCACCTTCAAGGACACCGGCAAGCCGCTGCGCAGCGTCCACGCGAAGAGCCACGGCCTGCTGCGCGCCGAGATCACCATCCCCGACGGCCTGCCGCCCGTGCTGGCACAGGGCCTGTTTGCCCAGCCGGGCAGCTACCCGGTGGTGATGCGCCTGTCCACGACGCCCGGCGACGTGCTGGCCGACAGTGTCTCCACGCCGCGCGGCATGTCGCTGAAAGTGCTCGGCGTCGACGGCGCCCGCCTGCCCGGCACGGAAGGCGATACCACGCAGGACTTCGTGATGGTCAACGGTCCCGCCTTCATGAACTCGGGGCCGAAGCAGTTCCTCGGCGGCCTGAAGATGCTGGCGGCGACCACCGACAAGGCGCCCGCGCTGAAGAAGGCGCTGTCGGCCGCGCTGCGCAGCATTGAAAAAGGGCTGGAAAAAGCCGGCACGGAAAGCGCGCAGGTCAAGTCGATGGGCGGCCACCCCGCCACGCATCCGCTGGGCGAAACCTACTACAGCCAGACGCCGATCCTGTTCGGCCCGTACATCGTCAAGGTGGCGCTGGTGCCCGTCTCCGTCGGCCTGACGCAGCTGCACAACGCGCCGGTCGACCTGGATAATCCGGACGTGCTGCGCCAGGTGGTGCGCGACCACTTCGCCCAGCAGGGCGGCGAGTGGGAGCTGCGCGTGCAGTTCAACACGAACATCGAAGAGATGCCGATCGAGGACGCGTCGATCGAATGGCCGGAAGCGGTCAGCCCGTACGTGACCGTGGCGCGCATCGTCGCCCCGCCGCAGGCCGGCTGGACGGAGTCGCTGTCGAACGCGATCGACGAAGGCATGAGCTTCTCGATCTGGCACGGCCTGGCCGCGCACCGTCCGCTGGGCGCGATCAACCGCGTGCGCAAGGCAGCCTACGAGATGTCGTCGAAGGCGCGCGCGCAACGCCGCGGCGCACCGATCGTCGAGCCGGCGTCGCTGGACGGCCTGCCTTTCTGACCTGAGCGAACTGGTATCATGCGCGCCTGGCCGGCGCGCGTCCGGCCATCCTTGATGATCGGAGATACCGAATGACCTTACGCCTGCTGGTAACCGGCGCCGCGCTTGCAGCGGCCACCAGTGCGATGGCCGCACCGCGCGGCCTCACCATCGAAGACCTGGCCGCCATGGACCGCGTCGGCAGCCCCGTGCTGTCGCCGGACGCTTCCCGTGTCGTGTACACCGTGCGCACCACGAACATGGATAAGAACCGCGGCAACACGCAGCTGTGGATGATCGACCTGCGCGCCGCCAAACCCGTCCCGCAACAACTCACGTCGCATGACGCCAGCGCCGGCGACCCCGAATGGTCCGCCAGCGGCGATGCCGTGTACTTCCTGACCGGCCGCTCCGGTTCGTCGCAGGTGTGGCGCCTGCCGGTGGCCGGCGGCGAAGCCGTGCGCGTCACCGACCTGCCGCTGGACGTGGACAGCTTCCACGTGTCGCCGAAGGGCGACCGCCTGGCCGTGACGCTGGCCGTGTTCCGCGACTGCGCCGATCTCGCCTGCACGAAGAAGCGCCTGGACGACAAGGCCAAGGACAAGGCCACCGGCAAGATCTACGACCAGATGTTCGTCCGTCACTGGGATACCTGGGCCGATGGCCGCCGCAACGTGCTGTACACGGTGCCGCTGACCGGCGGCATGGCAACCAGCGCCGTCAACCTGTCCGGCGCGCTCGATGGCGACATCACCAGCAAGCCGTTCGGCGACCGCGGCGAATACACGTTCAGTCCGGACGGCCAGCGCATCGTGTTCTCCGTGCGCGTGGCGGGCAAAGGCGAAGCATGGTCCACCAACTTCGACCTGTACGACGTGCCGGCCGCCGGCGGCGCCGCACCGCGCAACCTGACGGCCGACAATCCGGCCTGGGACACCAAGCCGCAGTTCTCGCCGGACGGTAAGACGCTCGCCTACCTGGCGATGCAGCGTCCCGGCTTCGAAGCGGACCGCTTCCGCATGGTGCTGCAGGATGTCGCATCCGGCAAAAAACGCGTGCTAGCCGAGAGCTGGGACCGTTCGATCGCCGACTACCGCTGGCGCGCCGACGGCAAGGCCCTGCTGGCCAATGCCGACGACATCGGCCAGCACCGCCTGTTCTCGCTGGACGCCACCAGCGGCAAGGTCACGCCGCTGACCGACAAGGGTTATGTCGCCGAATTCGACACGAAGCGCGACGTGACGGTGCTGGCGCAGAACAGCCTGTCCGGCGGCGCGCAGCTGTACAAGCTGGCCGGTGCCAACAAGACCACGCAGCTGACGGACGTGAACCGCGCCCGCCTGGCGGATGTGAAGATGGGCGAGTTCGAGCAGTTCTCGTTCGCCGGCGCGAACGGCGAAACGGTGTACGGCCATGTGATGAAACCGTGGAATGCGCAGCCGGGCCAGAAGTATCCGGTGGCCTTCCTCGTCCACGGAGGCCCGCAAGGCAGCTTCGGCAATTCGTGGAGCTACCGCTGGAACCCGCAGATCTACGCCGGCGCCGGCTACGCCACCGTGTTCATCGACTTCCATGGTTCGACCGGCTACGGCCAGGCATTCACGGACGCGATCAGCAACGACTGGGGCGGCAAGCCGCTCGAGGACCTGAAAAAAGGCCTCGCCGCGGCAGGCCAGAAATTCCCTTGGCTGGACACGTCGAACGCATGCGCGCTGGGCGCTTCGTACGGCGGCTACATGATGAACTGGATCCAGGGTAACTGGTCCGACGGCTTCAAGTGCATCGTCAACCACGACGGCGTGTTCGACCAGCGCGGCATGGCCTATGCCACCGAGGAGCTGTGGTTCACCGAATGGGAAAACGGCGGCACGTATTACGCCAATCCGGAAGGCTACGAGAAGTTCAACCCGGTGCACTTCGTGAAGAACTGGAAGACGCCGATGCTGGTGGTCCAGGGCGACCTGGACTTCCGCATCCCGACCGCGCAGGGCCTGGGCGCCTTCACGGCGCTGCAGCGCCAGGGCATCCCGAGCAAGCTGCTGGTGTTCCCGGACGAGAACCACTGGGTGCTGAAGCCCGCCAATTCGGTGCTGTGGCATCACACCGTGATCGGGTGGCTGGATCAGTATCTGAAGAAATAAGACAAACCGGCGTCATTGCAAAAAGCCGGCCGGTCGCAACAGCGGCCGTCGCCGGCCTTTTTTAATCCCACCCGCAAGTCCTGAACCCGCAAAAAATATCATCCCGCTCGGGCATGAAGAAATTACGGAACTTCGCCGAAGCAAACCGCGCCGGCGTGGCAAACGACGCGCCGCGCAGCACCTGGTGCGTGGCGAACCACGGCGCCGAATATTCGCGATAACGGTCCGCCACGAAGCCGGGGTAAGGCTCGAACGGCGATGCCGTCCACTCCCACAACTGGCCCCAGCGGAATGCCGGATGGCCGTACAGCGCCGCGTATTCCCATTCCGCTTCCGTCGGCAAGCGACGGCCCGCCCAGGCGCAATAAGCCTGCGCTTCATACAGGTTCACGTGCCGCACCGGTTCGTGCGGATCCAGCGTGGCCGGCTGGCCGAAGCGCACGGTGGTCCAGTCCCCGCCACCCCGCTGTCCGCCGGACCTCTGCCAATAACGTGGCGCCGAACGGTCCTGCTGCAGCAGCCAGTTCGCGCCGGCCTGGCTCCAGAACTGGCGGTTGTCGTAGCCGCCGTCGGCAATGAAGTCCATGTACTGGCCGTTCGTGACCAGTGCCGCATCCATGCGGAACGGCGCCACGTAGACCGGGTGCGCCACCCTCTCGTTATCGAACACGAAGCCGCCCGCGTCGGCTGCGCAACCCAGCTGCAGCGTGCCGCCGGGGAAGCGGATGTCGCCGGCGTCGGCATACGACTGTTCGCTGCGTACCAGGTGCGGCGGCGCCTGCAGGCCGAGCGTCTGCAGCGTGTACAGGAAGGCCTCGCCGTGCATGTCCTCGTGCGCGAGCGCGAGGCGGTACGGATACAGCGCTTCGTCCACGTTTGCTTCGCGGGACAGCTTGTCGAGCACCCGGTCCAGCACCTCGTGGCAGTAGGTCTTCACCCCGCCGGTGGTCGGCAGGTCCAGCGTCCAGCGGCTGCGGTGCGGCACGTTGGCCGAATCGAACCAGTCGTCCCCCTTCGTCAGCAGCGACGGGTACTGCGCATCGGCCGGATGGCTCGACAGTGCTTCGCGCAGGATGAACCATTCGGCGAACCACGCCGTGTGGCCGATCTCCCACAAGGGCGGGTTGACGATGCGGATCTGCGGTACATTGGCAAGTACGTCCATGCCGGCCGCGGCGAAGCAGTCGAACAGCGCGAGCGTATAATGCCGCGCATCCTGCAGGGCTTCGGCAAGTTGCTGGGTACGCGCGGTGCGGAAGGAAGTGGTAATGGCATTCATGGGACGATTGTAACCAATGGCAGCGACACGCAAGCCTTCGATTTGTATCGTCAGCCCGGGCACTTCCCGCGCGAACAACGGCAACTGGCACACGGCCGCCCGCTGGGAGCGGCTGCTGGCGGACCGCTACGCCGTGACCATCCTCGAACAATGGACGAAGTACGACCCCGTGCCGGACCTGCTCATCGCGCTGCACGCGCGCCGTTCGGCGCAGTCGCTGGCGACCTATTGCGCGGAAACGGTTGATGGCCCCGCACTGCTCGTGCTGACCGGCACCGACGTGTATCGGGACATCCACGATGACTTCGCTGCGGAGCAGTCGCTGCTGCTTGCCAACGCGCTGGTCGTACTGCAACCAGCGGCGCTGCATGAACTGCCGCAGCAGGTACGCCCCCGCACGCACGTGATCTACCAGTCCGCCGACGCGCTTGCACCAGCCGCGGCCGGCAATACCATCACGATGATCGGTCACCTGCGCCACGAAAAGGATCCCGCCACCTTCATGCGCGCCGCAGCGTTGGTGAAGTCGGAGAGCTGCCTGCAGCACATCGGCGGCGTGCTGGATGAGGAGCTCGGCGAACTGGCCGAAAGCACCGAGCGCAGCATTCCCCGCTATCGCTGGCTGGGCGCCCTGCCGCAGGCCGACGCGCGCGAGCACCTGCGCCGCAGCCACGCCATGGTCATCAGCTCGAAAATGGAAGGCGGTGCCAACGTCATCATCGAAGCGGTCACCAGCGGCGTGCCCGTGCTGGCCAGCGACATCAGCGGCAACCGCGGCATGCTGGGCGACGATTACGCCGGCTACTTCCCGCTCGGCGACGCTGCCGCGCTGGCCCGGCTGATCGACCGCAGCATCGAGGACCAGGCCTTTTACGACACGCTGCGTGCCCAGTGCGCGGTCCGGGCGCCATTGTTCGCGCCGGAGGCGGAGCGGGCAGCATTGCTGGAGTTGGTGGATAATCTGCTGCATCCGCGCTGAGCGCGCTTTTTATCTGGCCAATCCATGAGCAACGAACCGATCAAACTCACCTCCTTTTCCCACGGCGGCGGCTGCGGCTGCAAGATCGCACCGGGCGTGCTGTCCGAAATCCTGAAGAACTCCAGCGGCTTCCCCGTGCCGAAGGAACTGCTGGTCGGGATCGAAACGGCCGACGACGCGGCCGTCTACCAGCTCAACGACGAGCAGGCGCTGATCGCCACCACCGATTTCTTCATGCCGATCGTCGACGACCCGTACGACTTCGGCCGCATCGCCGCCACCAACGCCATCTCCGACGTGTACGCGATGGGCGGCACGCCGATCATGGCGCTGGCCCTCGTCGGCATGCCGATCAACAAGCTGCCCGTCGAGACGATCGGCCAGATCATCAAGGGCGGCGAATCGATCTGCGCCGAAGCGGGGATTCCCATCGCCGGCGGCCACACGATCGACTCCGTCGAACCGATCTATGGCCTGGTGGTGCTGGGCCTCGTGCATCCGTCGAAGGTCAAGCGCAATGCCGATGCGAAGGCCGGCGACGTGCTCGTGCTGGGCAAGCCGCTGGGCGTGGGCGTGCTGTCCGCCGCGCTGAAGAAGGATGCGCTGGACGACACCGGTTACGCGGCGATGATCGCCAACACCACCAAGTTAAACAAGCCGGGCAAGACGCTGTCCGAACTGCCGGGCGTGCACGCGCTGACGGACGTCACCGGCTTCGGCCTGCTGGGCCACCTGCTGGAGCTGGCGCGCGGCGCCAGGCTGACGGCGAAGCTGACCATGTCGCAGATCCCGCTGCTGCCGGGTGTCGAGCAGCTGGCAACCGACGGCTTCTTCACCGGTGCCTCCGGCCGCAACTGGGACGCGTATGGCAAGGATGTGACGCTGTCCCCTTCCATCACCCCGGCCCAGCATGCGCTGCTGACCGACCCGCAAACATCGGGCGGGCTGCTGGTGTCGTGCGATCCGTCGGCTGTCGACGAAGTGCTGGCGCTGTTCCGCCGCGAGGGCTTCGAAGCTGCGGCCGTCATCGGCGAGATGGCCGCCGGCGATTCGCGCGTGCAGGTGGCTGCGTAAGCGGGGGACTGTCGCCTCTGTACAAACAGAAAAGCAACGCAGGGACAGTCCCGTTCCGGGACAGTCCCCGCTGAATTCCCTTGACAACCGCAAACACATTCTCTTACATTGGGAGAATGTTCACGCATCCGCAACTATCCGCTTTCCTGCTATCGCTTGCCAGCCTACCACTGGCAACGCGCCTACTAGCACGCGCCTGATCCGCGCTCCTAATCTGTTTTACCCCTGTGCGCGAGCACACCAGATGTTCCCTCAGCCGGCCACGAGCCGGCCTGAAAATCCAGGAAAGATTGCACCGATGCTCATCACGGCCAAACCTCATCCGTCCGTCGCCGCCATTGCCGCCGCCGCAGCAGCGCAGCCATGGCTATCGCTACCGACCGGTTGCCTGATCCAGCGCCCCGTGGCCCATCAGGCAGCCTCCCGCCACATGCCATCGCCAGTCTAATTTCGAGAATCCAGGAGTACATCATGATGTTGCAGAACCCGTCCAGCAAGTACCGCGCCTTCCCTGCCGTGCAGCTCACCGACCGTCAATGGCCGAACAACACGATCACGCAGCCGCCGATCTGGATGAGCACCGACTTGCGCGACGGGAACCAGGCGCTGATCGAGCCGATGAGCATCGAGAAGAAGCTGAAGTTCTTCGACCTGCTGATCAAGACGGGCCTGAAGGAAATCGAAGTGGGCTTCCCGTCCGCATCGCAGACGGATTTCGACTTCGTGCGCCGGCTGATCGACGAGCAGCGCATCCCGGACGACGTGACCATCATCGTGCTGACGCAGTCCCGCGAAGAGCTGATCCGCCGCACGGTGGAAGCGGCGGCCGGCGCCAAGCACGCCATCGTCCACCTGTACAACTCGGTGGCGCCGGTGTTCCGCAAGGTGGTGTTCGGCATGTCCCGCGAAGAGATCACGAACATCGCCACCACCGGCACCAAGCTGGTGAAGGAACTGCTGGCGCAGCATCCGGAAACGAACTGGGGTTTCGAGTACACGCCCGAATCGTTCTCGACGACGGAACTGGATTTTTCCAAGCACATCTGCGACGCGGTGACCGCCATCTGGCAGCCGACGCCGCAAAAGAAAATGATCATCAACCTGCCGTCCACCGTGGAATGCAGCACGCCGAACGTGTATGCCGACCAGATCGAGTGGATGTCGCGCAAGCTGGAACGCCGCGATTCGATCATCATCAGCGTCCACCCGCACAACGACCGCGGCACGGCCGTCGCCTCCGCCGAGCTGGCCGTGATGGCCGGCGCCGACCGCGTCGAGGGCTGCCTGTTCGGTAACGGTGAACGCACCGGCAACGTCGATCTCGTCACGCTCGCGCTGAACCTGTACACGCAGGGCGTCAACCCCGGCCTGGACTTCTCCGACATCGACTCGGTACGCAAGATCGTCGAGGAATGCAACCAGCTGCCGGTGCACCCGCGCCACCCGTACGTGGGCGACCTCGTGTTCACGGCCTTCTCCGGCTCGCACCAGGACGCGATCAAGAAAGGCTTCGCCCAGCAGAAGCCGAACGCGCTGTGGGAAATCCCCTACCTGCCGATCGACCCGCAGGACCTGGGCCGCAGCTACGATGCGGTGATCCGCGTGAACAGCCAGTCCGGCAAGGGCGGCATGAGCTACCTGCTGGAACAGGACTACGGCCTGGTGCTGCCGCGCCGCCTGCAGATCGAATTCTCGCGCGCCGTGCAGCAGGTGGCGGACCAGACGGGCCTGGAGATCACGTCGGAAGGCATCCACGAGATCTTCGAGCGCGAGTACTTTGCGCAGTCGTCGCCGTATGCCTACGTATCGCACCGCATGACGGAAGACACCAACAACGACGAGCCGGTACAGATCGACATCGCACTGATGCACCGCCAGGCGCCGATGGCGCTGCAGGGCGGCGGCAACGGCCCGATCGATGCGTTCGTCGACGCGCTGGGCCTGGACGTGAAGCTGATGGATTACCACGAGCACGCGATCGGCCACGGCGCCAATGCCAAGGCGGCGTGCTACGTCGAGCTGCGCCTCGATAACGGCCCGACGCTGTTCGGCGCCGGCATCGACAGCAATATCGTCACGGCCTCGTTCAAGGCCGTGCTGTCGGCGGTCAATCGCCAGTTGAAGCAGAAGGAAGTGGCTGCGGCGAATCCGGCGAACCAGGCGGCTTGATGGGGTGGGGACTGTCCCCACAGGGGACTGTCCCCGGGGTTGCTTCTGACTTTATGGGAGCATCCACGAACATCAAGTACCACCCCGGGGACAGTCCCTTGCAGGGACAGTCCCCAGCTATCGTGCTGGGGACTGTCCCCACAGGGGACTGTCCCCGGGGTTGCTTCTGACTTTACGGGAGTATCCACGAACGTCAAGTACCACCCCGGGGACAGGCCCCTTCGGGGACAGTCCCCAGCTATCGTGCTAACCGGATGCCGGTGAACTGCCACCTTGCGCCGGCCGGGAAGAAATTCCGGTAACTGGCGCGCGCATGCCCGCTCGGCGTTGCGCACGACGAGCCGCGCAGCACATACTGGTTCACCATGAACTTGCCGTTGTACTCGCCGATCGCGCCGGCCGCCACCTGGAAGCCGGGATAAGGCGCGTAGCTGCTGCTGGTCCACTGCCAGCAGTGGTTGAACATCTGCCGCAAGGCGCCCTCCTCGACCACTTCGCCCGGATGCGGCAATGCCGCCATCGGTGCGGGCGCAACGCCGGCGTTTTGCGCGGCACACTCCCACTCCGCCTCGGTCGGCAGACGCGCACCGGCCCAATGGGCATAAGCATCCGCTTCGAACAGCGCGGCATGCGTCACGGGCCGCGCCAAGTCCAGCGGCTGCATGCCGGCCAGCGTGAATTCGAACCATTTGCCGTCTTCGTCGCGATGCCAGTACAGCGGATACTCCAGCCCCTGCGTCGTCACCCAGTCCCAGCCCTCGGCCAGCCACAGGCCCGCGTCGCGGTAACCGCCCGCTTCGACAAACACCAGGAACTCGCCGTTGGTGACGAGCCGCGAGGCCAGCTCGAACGGTTCGACGAACTGGCGGTGGCGCGGCAGCTCGTTGTCGAAGCAGAAGCCGTCGCCATCGTAGCCGATCGACACGACGCCACCATCGAACGGCACCCATGCCAGCGGCAACGCCGGCTCTGCGGCAGGCAGCGGCACGGCCAGGTATTCGGGATACAGGCCGTTCTGCGCCAGCAGGTGCTTCACGTCCGTCAGCATCAGCTCCTGGTGCTGCTGCTCGTGCTGCAGGCCCAGCGTCAGCAGGCTGCCCAGCCGCGTGCGCTGTTCGCCATCCGTGACGGTGCCGATCAGTGCCGCGATGCGCTCGTCCACGTTGGCGCGGTAGCCGCGCACTTCGACCATCGGCGGCCGCGTCAGCAGGCCCCGTTTCGGCCGCGGATGCTTTTCGCCGACGCCGTTGTAATAGGAATTGAACAGCACGCGGAACGCCGGGTGATACGGCGCGAAATCCCGTTCCATCGCCTCGAGGATGAAGGTCTCGAAGAACCACGTGGTGTGCGCCAGGTGCCACTTGATCGGGCTCGCATCGGGCATCGACTGGGCGCCGCAGTCTTCGTCCGACAGCGGCGCGGCCAGCGCCAGCGACTGCTCGCGCACCGCGCGGAAACGCGCCGTCCAGACGCCGGGGTCGTTCATCTGCATGGTGCCGTTCCTAGTCGCTCACGGCGCGGGCGTGGATGACGGCGAACCAGCCGTCGGCATCCGTCCAAACGGCATCGGCGGCGAAACCAGCCTGCGCCAGCACGTCGGCGAAGCTCTCGCGCGTGTATTTGTAGCTGTCTTCGGTATGAATGCGTTCGCCGCGGGCGAAGTGACGCTCGCCGCCCTGCCAGCGCACCGTCAGCGCGTGGCGCGCTTCCAGGTGCATTTCGATGCGGCTTTCGTCGGCGTTGAAGAACGCCACGTGCTGCCACTGGCGCACGTCGAAGTCGGCGCCGATCAGGTGGTTCAGGTGGCGCAGCATGTTCAGGTTGAAGGCGGCAGTGACGCCGATCGCGTCGTCATACGCCGCATCGAGCACTTCCGCATCCTTGATCAGGTCCACGCCGATCAGCAGGCCGCCGGTGGCCGAGGCGTTCTCGCGCACCTGGCGCAGGAAGGCGATCGCCTCGTGCGGCGCGAAATTGCCGATCGACGAACCGGGATAGAAGAACAGCCGGTGTTCCGTGCCCACCTGCGCGGGCAGCGAGAACGGCGCGGACAGGTCCAGCGCCAGCGGCGTCATCGCGATCTTGGGGAAGCGCTGCTGCAGGCGGCTGACGGCCTCGTTGAGGAACTCGCGCGAGATATCGATCGGCACGTAGTGCTGCGGCTGCAGCAGCGGGAACAGGCCGGCCGCCTTGGCGCAGTTGCCGGCGCCCAGGTCGATCAGCGTGCTGCCCGTGCCGATACGGCGCGCCATGTCTTCGCCGTGCTGTGCGAAGATCGACGCCTCGGTGCGGGTTGGATAGTATTCGGGCAGTTCGCAGATCGCTTCGAACAGCTTCGAGCCGAGGCTGTCGTACAGGTATTTGGGGGACGTGCGGGCATCGGCGGCCAGCAGTCCGGCGGCGATTTCCGCGACCGCGGCACGGTCGCCGTGAGCGATGCGGTCCGCGTTGCTTGCCTCGTCGCTGGATCCCTCGTCTTTCTGCACTGCGCGAAGCACAGCGGTTCTGGTCATTGGCATGGCGTTCTTTCGTGGCGTTCGCTGGTAACATCTCAGCGACTGACATCGCCGCGGCTGACGACCGCGGGTCGGTTTGGCGCTGTGATTTGTTATCATAGCTGAATATCGGGATCCGGGCGCCCGGCTGAGACAGCAGTGCGCCAGTGTCCCGGTTCAGGTTCCCAACAATAATTTTTTCAGGTCAGATCCCATGAAATTCACGTCCAAGTGCGCCGTCGGCGCCATCTTCGCCACCGGCATGCTGCTCGCTTCCGTCACCTCCTACGCCCAGCAGGTGCTGCGCGTGTCGGCGATTCCCGACGAAGCGCCGACCGAACTGCAGCGCAAGTTCAAGCCGCTGGGCGAGTACCTGTCGAAGAAGACGGGCATGAAGGTCGAATTCACGCCGGTCACCGATTACGCCGCGTCCGTCGAAGGCCTGATCAACCACAAGCTGGACATGGTGTGGTTCGGCGGCTTCACGTTCGTGCAGGCCAAGGAACGCAGCAAGGGCCAGGTCGTGCCGCTGGTGCAGCGCGTGGAAGACGAAAAATTCCGCTCCGTGTTCGTCACCACCCAGCCGTCGATCACCAAGCTGGAAGACCTGAAAGGCAAGACGCTGTCGTTCGGTTCCGAGTCGTCCACGTCGGGCCATCTGATGCCGCGCTCGTTCCTGCTGGCCGCCAAGATCGATCCGGACAGCGACCTGAAACGCATCGCCTTCTCCGGCGCGCATGACGCCACCGTGGCCGCGGTTGCCGGCGGCAAGGTCGATGCGGGCGCGCTGAACATCTCCGTGTGGGAAAAACTGGTCAGCGAGAAGAAGGTCGATACGTCGAAAGTGCGCGTGTTCTACACCACGCCGGCCTACTACGACTACAACTGGTCGGTGCGCGCCGACATGCCGGCCGACCTGAAGAAGAAGATCACCGACGCCTTCCTGACGCTCGATGCGAGCACCCCGGAAGGCAAGGAAATCCTCGAGCTGCAGCGCGCCACCAAGTTCATCCCGACGAAAGCCGAGAACTACATCGCCATCGAAGGCGCCGCGAAAAACGCCGGCCTGCTGAAGAAGTAACCGGCAAAGTTCTACATGACGTCTGACCGCAATACCGCTCCGGCCGGGAGCCTCGTCTACCGGCTGGAGAACCTGTCGTCCCGCCACGCCGGCGGCACCCGCGCCTACGCACTGCATGACATCACGCTGTCCGTGCGCGCGGGCGAACAGCTCGCGCTGATCGGGCCGTCCGGCGCCGGCAAGACGACGCTGCTTGCCACGCTGTCCTGCACGCATAAACCCGAAGGTGGGACGTTCCAGGCATTCGGCACCGATCCCTGGTCGCTGAACGACCGCGCCCGCCACCAGCTGCGTGCGCGGCTGTTCCTCGCGCCGCAAACGCCGCCGCTGCCGCCAAGGCAGCGCGTGGTGACGGCCGTGCTGGCCGCGCGGCTGCCGCAGTGGAGCCTGTGGCAGGCGCTGGTGTCGCTGGTGCGGCCAGCCGATCCGGAGGCGGCGTGGCAGGCGCTGTCCCGCTTCAACCTCGGCGACAAGCTGTATGCCCGCGTGGACCGCCTGTCCGGCGGCGAGCGCCAGCGCTGCGGCCTGGCCCGGCTGCTGCTGTCCGACGCGCAGGCGCTGCTGGTCGACGAGCCGCTGTCCGCCCTCGATCCCGCGCTGTCCCAGTTGACGCTGACCACGCTGCAGCAGGAAGCCACCGCGCGCAACGCGGCGCTCGTCTGCAGCCTGCACCAGGTGGAACTGGCGCTGGCCCACTTCCCTCGCATCGTCGCATTGAAGGATGGCCGGGTCGCGTTCGACCTGCCGCGCGAACAGGTGACGCAGGCGATGATCGACGAGCTGTATCGCGGCGAACAGCCGCCGGCCAGCCCGTCCCATCCGGACCACCTGCCGGAAAAGCTGGCTGTCGGCGCCTGCCTGTAACGACGATGCAGACCGTGCCCGCCGTACCTTCTTCCGCGCGCCACCCGGATCCCGCCTGGCGCGGCCGCGTCACGTACACCGTGCTCGCGCTGCTCGTGCTGTGGCCGATGGTCGTGGCCAGCGAATTCAAGCCGTTCACGCTGTTCGACCGCCAGAGCATCGCCGCCACGCTGAACTTCCTGGCCGATTTCGTGCCGCCGGCCCACTCGCCCGAATTCCTGCAACTGCTGCTGCGCGAAACGTGGCAGACGGTGGCCATCGCCACGGCCGGCCTGACGCTCGCGCTGCTGGGCGCGATTCCCGCCACGCTGATCGTCACCGAGCGGCTGTCGATCTCGCGCCTCGGTACGGGCCGCATGGCGTTCATGCCCGCCGCGATCCGCCAGGCCGTGCGCTGGCTGCTGGTGCTGCTGCGCAGCGTGCCCGAGCTGGTGTGGGCGCTGCTGTTCGTGCGCATCATCGGCCTGGGCCCGACGGCCGGCGTGCTGGCCATCGCACTCACTTACGCCGGCATGCTGGGCAAGGTGTATGCGGAGATCCTCGAATCGTCCGAACGCCACGCCAGCGACACGCTGCTGGCCAACGGCAGCTCGCGGCTGGCCGCGCTGCTGTATGGCGCACTGCCCGAATCGGCCTCCGAACTGGTGTCGTACACCGTCTACCGGTGGGAGTGCGCGATTCGCGGCTCCGTCGTCATGGGCTTCGTCGGTGCCGGCGGCCTGGGCCAGCGGATGGACGAATCGATGAAGATGCTGGCCGGCAGCGAGGTGTCGGCCATGCTGCTCGTGTTCGTGCTGCTGGTGGCCGCCGCCGACCTCGTATCGAAACTGTTGAGAAAGCGGCTCGGATGACGACCTCTATGCCACGGCCACCGGCACGCCACTGGTCCGGCCCCGTATTCGCCCTGCTGCTGGTGATCCTCGTGGTCGCCAGCTTTGCCAGCCTGCCGCTGCATTTCGCCGACTTCTTCACCGCCGATGCGGTGACCAGCGTGGCCGAATTCCTGGGCGGCTTCGCGCCGCCGGAAATGGGCACCGGCTTCCTCACGAAGACGGCGATCGCGACGGCCGAGACGCTGGCCATGTCCGCCCTCGGCACGCTGCTGGCCGTCGCGGCCGGCCTGCTGCTGGCGATTCCCGCCGCGGGCCGCTTCGGCCGGCCACTGCGCGCGCTCGTGCGCGTCGTGCTGAACGTGCTGCGTTCGATTCCCGAACTGGTGTGGGCGTCCGTGCTGCTGATCGCCGCCGGCCTCGGTCCCTTCCCCGGCACGCTGGCGCTCGGCGCGCACACGGCGGGCGTGCTGGGCCGGCTGTTTGCCGATGCGCTGGAAAACGCCGCGCCGCTGCCGGAAGAAAGCCTGCGCGCCAACGGCGCCACGCCGATGGCCGCGTTCTTCTACGCGACGTTGCCGCAGACGCTGCCGCAGATGCTGTCGTACACGCTGTACCGGTGGGAGAACAATATCCGCGCCGCGGCCATCCTCGGCGTCGTCGGTGCCGGCGGGCTGGGGCAGATGCTGAAATTCCACCTGTCGCTGTTCCAGATGCAGAAGGCGGCCACCGTGATCCTGGCGATGCTGCTGCTCGTCGCGCTGGTCGATGCGGTCAGCTTCTGGCTGCGCCGCGCCCTGACGAGATAAACCATGCTGGAACTGCGCCACCTGAACAAGTCCTACGCCAGCGGCCGGCCCGTGCTGAGCGACCTGTCGTACCGCTTCAACCCCGGCGAGTTCGTGGCGATCATGGGCGACTCCGGCGTGGGCAAATCCACGCTGCTGAACCTCGTCGCGGGACTCGACCATCCCGATGCGGGCGGCGAGGCGCCGATCCTCGTCGACGGCATCGCGATGGCATCGCTGGACGACGACGCGGCCACGAAGCTGCGCCGGCAGCGCATGGGCTTCATCTTCCAGGCCTTCCACGTGCTGCCCCACCTGACGCTGCTGCAGAACGTGGCGCTGCCGCTGCTGCTGAACGGCCTGCCGCAACAGCGCGCGGCGGAAATGCTGGCGGCCGTCGGCCTGCAGGGGCGCGAGGCTGATTACCCGCACCAGCTGTCCGGCGGCGAAATGCAGCGCGTGGCGATTGCCCGCGCGCTGGTGCACCGCCCCGCCCTCGTGCTGGCCGACGAGCCCACCGGCAATCTCGATCCCGATACGGCACAGGCGATTCTCGCGCTGCTGCAGCGGGAAATCCGCGCCAGCGGTGCCAGCACGATCATGGTCACCCACTCCCATGCAGCCGCGGCAATGGCCGACCGCACGCTGATCCTGACCCGCGCCGGCCTGCAGGACGCATCGTTCGTCAAGCCGTCCGCTCAATAAAGTCACAATCTCCCGCCTCCGAGACGCGCTTTTTTTCAAAGCCGTAGTATTATTTGAATAACTTGCTTGGTTATTAATATTCCATTTGCCGACAAGCCAACCACGCTTTGACACGCATTTTCTTTTATCAGGGAGGAGAAAAATGAGCGTACGGCAAAAGAAACTCGAGTTAATCGATGCAATGAACCGGGCGCGGGCCATGGAGCCATCGACGTTCGTGCCAAACAAGCTGCTCGACACGCTGATCGAACGGCTCAATCTGAAGAACGATGCGGAACTGTGCCGCGTACTCGAAGTGCAGCCGCCCATCATCAGCAAGATCCGGCACCGCAAGCTGGCCGTCGGTGCGACGATTTTATTGCGCATGCATGAGAAATCGGAATTGAGCATCCGCGAACTGAAAGAACTCTCCAATGCGTCCGTGCACTGAACAGTGCAGTGCCTGGCGCCGGCATCGCATACCCGGCGCTTTTTTATTTCTTTGATTTAATTTCTTTTTGGTATTAGCCGATTATCCCAAGTAATTCCGGCCGCTTCTTTTCTCTCTCGCCCGAGAGAGGTGGCAATCCCCTTTTCTCCCTAAACTGATTCGTGGCATGCCTGCCGTTTGCGGAGGGTAAAGCAATGATCAGTTCGTTCCGTCCGGCGTCCTCCGCATTGTGTCTGCTGCTCCTGGCGACGCTGCCCGCCTGCGACCGCGCCGGCAGCCAGGAAGGCCAGCCGCCGCAGGCCGCCCCCGTCTCCGCCGCCGCCGTCGTGGAAAAGGAGATCGTCGAGACGCAGGAATTCTCCGGCCGGCTCGAAGCGATCGAACGCGTGGAGATCCGCGCCCGCGTGCCGGGCTACATCACCGACGTGCATTTCACGCCCGGCGGCACCGTCAAAAAAGGCGAGGTGCTGTTCACCATCGATGCCCGGCCCTACCGCGCGGAGCTGGAACGGGCCGAGGCCAATGCAAACTCCGCCAACGCCCGCGCCGCGCTGGCCAAGGTGGAGCTGGACCGGGCCGGCCGCCTGATGGCCGACCGCGCCATCGCCCAGCGCGAATTCGACGAGCGGGCCGCCAGCGTCAAGGACCTCGATGCGGCCGCCCGCTCGGCGCTGGCGTCGGTGGAAACAGCGCGGCTGAACCTGGGTTACACGCGCGTGTCGTCGCCCATCGATGGCCGCGTCAGCAAGGCCGAAATCACCGTCGGCAACCTGGTCGACCAGACGGCCGTGCTGACCTCCGTGGTGTCGACGGACCGCATCTACGCCAGCTTCGATGGCGACGAGGACACGTATCTGCGCGTGCGCGGCCAGGCGCAGCAAGGCAAACCGGTCATGGTGCGCATCGGCCTGGCCAACGAAACGGGCTTTCCGCACGAAGGCAAGCTGGAATTCGTCGACAACCGGCTCGATCCCGCTACCGGCAGCGTGCGCATGCGCGCCACGTTTGCCAACACGGATAGAACGCTGGTCCCCGGCCTGTTCGCGCGCGTGCAGCTGTCGGGCGGCAGCGGTACCGCCACTACCACGCGCGCGCTGCTGATCCACGACCGCGCGGTGGGCACGGACCAGGACCGCAAATACGTCTTCGTGCTGGGCAAGGACAACAAGGCGCAATACCGGCCGGTGGCGCTGGGGCCGACGATCGACGGCCTGCGCGTGGTGCGCAAGGGCCTGTCGCCCGGCGACAGGATCGTCGTCGGCGGCCTGCAGCGGGTGCGGCCCGGCGCGGCGGTGGCGCCGAAGCTGGTGCCGATGGATGCCGATCCCGATGCGCCCGCCCAGGCGGCGGCGCAGGCCAAGGCGGGGTAAGCGATGAACTTCTCCCGCTTCTTCGTCGACAAGCCGATCTTCGCCGCCGTGCTGTCGATCATGATCTTCGTGGCGGGCCTGATCTCGATCGTCGAGCTGCCCGTCTCCGAATACCCCGAGGTCGTGCCGCCGTCCGTCGTCGTGCGCGCCCAGTATCCCGGCGCGAATCCAAAGGTGATCGCCGAAACGGTGGCCGCGCCGCTGGAGGAGCAGATCAACGGCGTGGAACACATGCTGTACATGGATTCGAAGGCCACGTCCGACGGCGCCCTCGCGCTGACGGTCACGTTCCAGGTCGGCACGAACGTGGAGCAGGCGGAGACGCAGGTGCAGAACCGCGTGCAGCGCGCCCTGCCCCGGCTGCCGGAGGAAGTGCGGCAGATCGGCGTGACGACGGCGAAAAGCTCGCCGAACCTGACGATGGTGGCCCACCTCGTGTCGCCAAAGGGCCGCTACGACGACGTCTACCTGCGCAATTATGCGGTGCTGAACGTGAAGGACCAGCTGTCGCGCATCCCCGGCATGGGCGAAGTGATCCTGTTCGGCGCGGGCGACTACGCGATGCGCGTGTGGATCGATCCGCAGAAGCTGGCCGCGCGCGGCATGACGCCGGGCGACGTGACGGACGCGATCCGCGAGCAGAATGTGCAGGTGGCGGCCGGCGTCATCGGTTCGTCGCCGACCAAAGGCGCCGAGTTCCAGCTGACCGTCAACACCACCGGCCGCCTGAAAACCGTGGAAGACTTCGGCGCCATCATCGTGCGCACCAATGCCGATGGCGCCGTGACGCTGCTGCGCGACGTGGCGCGCGTGGAACTGGGCTCGAACTCGTACGCGCTGCGCTCGCTATTGAACAACAAGTCGGCGGCCGCCATCGGCATCTTCGAATCGCCCGGCGCGAATGCGCTGCAGCTGTCCACGGATGTGCGCAGCACGCTGGCCCGGCTGCAGAAGGATTTCCCCGAGGACGTGGAATTTTCCATCGTCTACGACCCCACGCAGTTCGTCCGCGAGTCGATCAACGCCGTCATCCACACGCTGCTCGAAGCGGTGGCCCTCGTCGTGCTGGTGGTGATCGTGTTCCTGCAGACGTGGCGCGCGTCGATCATTCCGCTGCTGGCCGTGCCCGTGTCGATCGTCGGCACGTTTGCCGTCATGCTGGGCTTCGGCTTTTCCATCAACACGCTGTCGCTGTTCGGGCTCGTGCTGGCCATCGGCATCGTCGTCGACGATGCGATCGTCGTCGTCGAAAACGTCGAGCGCAATATCGCGTCGGGCCTGTCGCCGCACGATGCCACGATCCAGGCGATGAAGGAGGTGTCCGGCCCCATCATCGCCATCGCGCTGGTGCTGTGCGCCGTGTTCGTGCCGATCGCTTTTGTCGCCGGCCTGACGGGCCAGTTCTACCGCCAGTTCGCGCTGACCATCGCCATCTCGACGGTGATTTCCGCACTGTGCTCGCTGACGCTGGCGCCGGCATTGTCCGCCGCACTGCTGCATGCGCACGATGCACCGAAGGATGCGCTGACGCGCGGCATGGACAAGCTGTTCGGCCCGTTCTTCCGCTGGTTCAACCGCTTCTTTTCGCGCGCCTCGGAGTCGTATGGCCGCGGCGTGAAAGGCGTCATGGTGCGCAAGAGCGCGGGCATCGGCGTCTACTTGGTGCTGGCCGTCGCCGCCGGCTTCATGTTCCGCGCCGTGCCGGCCGGCTTCGTGCCGCAGCAGGACAAGCAGTACCTGGTCGGCTTCGCGCAGCTGCCGGACGCCGCATCGCTGGACCGCACGGATGCCGTCATCCGCCGCATGTCGGAGATCGCCAAGGGCGTGCCGGGCGTGATGGATTCCGTCGCCTTCCCCGGCCTGTCGATCAACGGCTTTACCAATGCGCCGAATGCCGGCATCGTGTTCGTCGGCCTGAAGCCGTTCCATGAACGCACGTCCGCGGAACTGTCCGGCCCCGGCATCGCGGCGGAAGTCAACAAGCGCATGGGTGCCATCGAGGATGCGTTCATCATGGTGTTCCCGCCGCCGCCCGTCAACGGCCTGGGCACCATCGGCGGCTTCAAGATGATGGTCGAAGACCGCGGCAACCTCGGTTACGACGCCCTGTACCAGGCCACGCAGGCGTTGCAGGGCAAGGCATGGCAGGAGCCGCAACTGGCCGGCGTATTTTCCAGCTACCAGATCAACGTGCCGCAGCTGTTCGCCGACATCGACCGCACCCGCGCCAAGCAGCTGGGCGTGCCGCTGCAGACGGTGTATCAGGCCCTTCAAATCAACCTGGGTTCGCTGTACGTCAACGACTTCAACCAGTTCGGCCGCACCTACCAGGTGGTGGTGCAGGCCGATGCGCCGTTCCGCTCGCAGCGCGAACAGATCGCCCAGCTGAAGGTGCGCAACGACAAGGGCGAGATGATTCCGCTGTCGTCGCTGATGCGCATTCGCGACACCTACGGGCCGGACATGGTCAACCGCTACAACGCCTATCTCGCCGCCGACATCAGCGGCGGCGCCGCGCCCGGCATCTCGTCCGGCCAGGCGCAGGCGGCGATGACGAAACTGGCGCAGGAGGTGCTGCCGAAAGGGATCGCGTTCGAATGGACCGACCTGACGTACCAGGAAATCCTGTCGGGGAACACGATGGTGTTCGTGTTTCCCCTGTGCGTGCTGCTGGTGTTTCTCGTGCTGGCGGCGCAATACGAAAGCTGGACGCTGCCGCTGGCGGTGATCCTCATCGTGCCGATGTCGATCCTGTGCGCCCTCACCGGCGTCAAGCTGACGGGCGGCGACAACAATGTGTTCACGCAGATCGCGTTGTTCGTGCTGGTGGGGCTGGCGTCGAAGAACGCCATCCTGATCGTGGAATTCGCCCGCGAGCTGGAGGATCATGGCCGCAATGTGGTGCAGGCCGCGCTGGAAGCCTGCCGGCTGCGGCTGCGGCCCATCCTGATGACGTCGATCGCGTTCATCATGGGCGTGCTGCCGCTGGTGTTTTCCAGCGGCGCCGGCGCCGAGATGCGGCACGCGATGGGCGTCGCCGTCTTTTCCGGCATGCTGGGCGTGACGTTCTTTGGCCTGTTCCTCACGCCGCTGTTCTACGTGCTGCTGCGCGGCCTGGCACTGAAGGTGTCCGGCACGCCGCACAAGCGGCACCATGCGGATACGGGCCTGGGCAGCGGCGATGCCGCCCACCCGCCGCTGGGCCGCGATGGGGGGCGTTGAGCGGCCGCGGTTACATTCAGGCCGCGATGGCCAGCTCGCCGACCCCGTAATGCTTGGCATACCGCGCATCCAGGTTCGCCAGCGGCATCAGCAGGAACAGGTCCGCGCTGTCGAAGTCGGGATCCCATGCCGGGTCGCCGCAGATCCACGCGCCGGAGCGCATATAGCCTTTCAGCAGCGGCGGGATGCTGGCCGACAGGGCCGGCGAGATCTTCTCGTATGGGAAAGGCAGGTGCGGCGTGACGCGGTATTCCGACGGTCCCATGTGCGCCTCGCGCAGCTGCCGGTAGACGGCAACGGCATTATGGCCGCCATCGGCCAGGCTGATGCTGGCGCAGCCCACCAGGTATTCGGCGCCCTGCTTGCGCATGTATTCGGCCAGCGCGGCCCACAGCAGCATGATGACGCTGCCGCCGCGGTAGTCCGGATGAATGCAGGCGCGGCCCGCTTCGACCATGCGGCCACGCAGCACGTTCAGGCGGCCCAGGTCGAATTCGTTTTCCGAGTAGACGCGCCCCACGCGACGGGCGCCGGCCGGCGGCAGCAGCCGGTAGGTGCCCACCACCTGCAGCGTGTTCGCATCGCGCACCAGCAGGTGGTCGCAATGCTCGTCGAACTCGTCGCAATCGAGGCCGTCGGCACGGGCCAGCGAGGCCAGGCCCATGCCTTCGATGAAGACGCGGTAGCGCAGGCGTTGCACTTCGCGGAGCTCTTCCGGCGTGGTGGCGATGCCGGTGACGAGACGGGGTGCCGCGCGGCGTTCGCGCACTGCCATGGTCGTATTCTGCATGCTGCGTCCTCGTTGAAGTGGAGACGAAGCACAGCGTAACCAGCGATTACTTCCGGAATATGACAGCGGCGCAGCAACGGTATGACAGTGTGGCGAAAAAGATGCGGGCCGCCGGGCCAGGGCCCGGCGGCAAATCATCGCAAACGGCCGCGCATCAATCCTTCTTCGGACGGCCCGTCTTCAGTTGCGGCAGCGAGCCCAGCACGTTCTGCAGCGTGGCCAGGTCGATCTGGCTGATCAGCGCGACGCCGATGCGCAGCAGTTCGCTCTTGCGGATCTCGAAGCCCGCCTTCAGGCAGGCTTTCTTGACCTGGCCCAGCACGGCATATTCCGCCTCCGGCATCGTGAAGCTGTCGCGCACCAGGCGCTCCTTGCGCGGCTTTTCCTTCAGGATGTCGGCCGCCTTCTCGGTGGCCTTCGGCGCGCGCGCAGCCTTGGCATCCTTCGCCGGCTTGGCGGCGGCCTTGGCTTTCGGGGCCGGCTTTGCAGCGGCTTTTGCGGTTGCCTTCGACGCCGGCTTGGCGGCGGCCTTGGCAACCGTCTTCGGCGCCGCGGCAGCCTTCGCCGGCGTGGCTGCCGATGCCGGGGCGGCTTTCGCTGCCACCTTGCGGGCAGGCTTCGCTTCTGCGCTTGCGGCAGGCTTGGCGGCTGCCTTGGCCGGCGCCTTCGTCGCGGCCGGCTTGGCTGCAGGTTTGGCTGCAGGTTTGGCTGACTTCGTGGCGGCGGTTTTCGCAGGTGCTTTCGCAGCGGCCTTGACGGCGGACTTCGCGGCGGACTTCACGGGCGCCTTCGTGCTGGCATTGGCCGGTGCCTTTGCCGCGGCAACGGTGGCGGCGCCGGGGGCCGCAGCGGCAACCGGCGCCTTGGCTTCGGTGGCCGTGCCGGCCGGGGTCTTGTTTACAGTCATGGAATCTCCGGTATGTGAATAATATAAACAATATATACCATTTTTTACGCCACGGCACCAGCCCTTACATTTGTTACGGCACCTGACCGGGATCAGGTAACGTTCGCGTCGGCCGCCGCATATCGCGAATGAAGCCGCAGAACGCGAACTCGCCGGCATCGAGTTCGATCCGCGTGATCGACAGTTCGATGGGGAATTCGCTGCCGTCGGCATGCAGGGCTTCGATCTCGATGCGGCGGCCCGGCACGCGGCCGGCGCCCGCCCCCGTCAGGTAGCGCTGCACGCCCCGGCGGTGCCCCTCGCGGTGGCGTACCGGGATGATCAGGCCATCGAGGGGGCGGCCCAGCGCCGCGTCGCGCGGCCAGCCGAAGACGGCTTCGGCCTGCCGGTTCCAGCCCACCACGATGCCGTTGCGGTCCATCGTCACGACGGCGTCGAGCGCCGTGTCGACGATCGCCTGCAGCTTCTTTTCGCTGGCGCGGGCCGCCTGGATGGTGGCCTTCAGGTCCTGCGTGCGGGCGTCGATCTTCTGTTCCAGGTCGCCATTCATCTCGCGCAGTTCGCGCTCCGCATCGCGCAGCCGGGTCAGCGTATCGCGGAAGCTGCGCACGGCGATCGACAGCCGGCCCACCTGGTCGGCCCGGCCGATGCCGGACAGCCGGATATCCGTCTTCCCCTGGGCCAGCATTTCCAGCGACTGCTGGATGTCGCCGAACGGCCGCACCAGCTTGCGGGCGACCAGGAAGATCGAACCGACGATCGTCAGCGCCAGCAGCACGTTGACGGCCAGCGCGTGCAGCAGGCGGCGGCGCAGTTCTTCTTCCACGGCCAGCCGGGAGTAAGCGACATCGATGGCACCCACCAGCCAGGTGCGGCTGCCGTCCTGGAAGCTGATGTCGCGGTGCAGCGCGATGGACTGCCGGGGATCGATCCGGGGCGCGGCAAAGCTGGCCAGCTCGGCGCCGTTCGGCGCCAGCACGCGCAGCCGCAGCACTTCGGGCGTGCTGCGCATCGCATCGACGACGCTGGTGATGGCCGCCGCGTTGATGTCGAACAGGGGCCGCGCCAGCGCCTGCGACAGCACCGTGACGAGATGTTCGGAACGTTCGTTCAGGCGCAGCTCCGCCTCGGCGTGCAGCGTGCGCACCGCGTAGGTCGTGTAGACCGCGGTGGACAGCAGCACGGCCAGCGCGATCGACACGGCCAGCCGCAGCACGATGTCGCTGCGCCACGCCTGGTGGAGGCGGGCGGACAGGCGGGCCAGCAGGCGGAGCGGCGCCATGCCCATCACTGCGGCTGGCGGTGCGGGCGCGCCTGCATCGCGCGCTGCTCCAGCTTGCGATAGGCGGCGCCGTTGCGCACCGTCTCGACGGCATCCCAGATCCGCTGCGCCAGCGCCGGGTCGCGTGCGGCCAGCCGGCGCGACAGGATCAGGAAATACGGCTTCTCGATCAGCGGCTGCGGCAGCGCTTCGATCTGCGCGCCGTACGGGCCGGCCAGCAGCGTCTGCGCATCGCTGCCGCCGACGGCCGCCGCGGCCAGGCGGCCGGCGAGCAGCTTGCGTACCAGTTCGTCGGCGCGCTGACTGCCTTCGTCCACCGTCACGTTCAGCCCACGCAGCACTTCCGTCACCGAATAGCCCAGTTGCGCGCCGATGGCGCCATCGACGTTGCGCAGCACCTTGCCGTCCCAGTCCACCTTGCTGCCCTTGCGGCGCAGCAGCACGTAGCTGTCGATATGCATGCGCTTCGACGCGTCCGGCGTGGCGCCGCCCGGATACTCGGCGATCTCGCGGCGGTCCGCCTTGAAGCTGACGGCAAACGCGCCATCGACCTCGTCGGCCTTCAGCTGCGCCAGGCAGCGCTTCCACGGCATCGTCTGGAAATTGAAGGTGACGCCGGTATGGGCGGCCACCAGCTGCAGCAGCGCGATGTTCAGGCCGTGGCCGTCCTCGGTGCGCCAGGGCCGCACGTCGGCGCGTTCGTAGCACAGGTTGAGGACGGGGGCGGCAGGCGCGGCCAGCGCGTGCGGACCGACGCCCGCGATGCCGAAAAACATCGCCACGACCGCCGTCTTCCACCTGTTGCCGGATGCCGCCATGTCCCCTCCGCCGGCCGCGCCAGCGGCCAAATCGCTAGTGTAAGCAAAAGCGCCGGCTGTGGCACATCCGGCCCGACATTATTTCCGGGGTTCTGCCGGGCGGCCTCAGGAACTCGTGCGCAGGCTCAGGTCCACGCCTACTTCGTCCCAGTGTTCCTGCTCCTTCTCGATCCAGTACGACAGCGTCGGATGCCCGGAGACGAGCTCGCGCGGCAGCTCCAGCTCGATGCGGTTCTTCATGCGCAGCTTCGGCGCCGCCTCGGGGACGGCCACCCGCGCGTGCATGAACACGATGGCCAGCCGCAGCGCCACGGCGGCGCGGGCGAAATCGCTGTCGGACAGGAATTCGGCCACCTTGCGCAGGTTGCCCTTCTGCGCCAGCAGCAGCCGGCTCATCGTGCGCTGTTCGCGGGTGGTGAAGCCCGGCAGGTCGGCGTTCTCGATCATGTAGGCCGCGTGCTTGTGGTAGCCCGTCTGCGAGATTGCCATGCCCGCCTCGTGCAGCAGCGCGCTCCAGTACAGCAGCCGCGCGGTGGCTTCGCCGGCCGGCTTGAGCTGCTCCAGCAGGGCCACCGCATCGTCGGCCACGCGGGTGGCGCGCGCTTCGTCGACATGGAACTTGCGCAGGAAGTCGTATACCGACTGTTCGCGGCGGTCGCGCCGGATCTCGCGCAGGTACAGGTCCCACATGACGCCCACCCGCAGGCCCGCCTCGATCGGCTCGATCTGCGAGATGCCCAGCTCGTGCACCACGCCGATCAGGATGGCCAGGCCGCCGATCACGGTGGCGGCGCGGTCCGGCCGCAGGCCCGGCATGTCGATCTTGCCGACGTGGCCGAAGGCGATGAAGCGCTTCTTCAGCGCTTCCAGGCTGGCCGGCGTCACGCTCTTGCCCAGCCCGTCCTTGTCGATGATGTCGGCGATGGCGCGGATCGTGCCGGACGAGCCGTATGCGCGCTTCCAGTACTGCGGGTGATACGGCGGCGCGCCATCCTCGAAATGGCTGCGCGCCGACAGGATCGCCGCCTCGAACGACGGCGCGTCGACGTAACCGCCGACGAAGAACGACAGGCTTTGCTTGACGCTGCCCACGCTGAACGATTCGACCCGCTCGATGTCCGTGCCGCGGCCCAGTATCAGTTCGGTGGAACCGCCGCCGATGTCGACGACGAGGCGGCGCTCGTTCGGCTGCGCCAGCGCGTTCGCCACGCCCATGTAGATCAGGCGCCCTTCCTCCTCGCCGGAGATGATCTCGATCGGATAGCCGATGGCCTGCTCGGCCAGCGGCAGGAAGGCGGCGATGTTGCGGGCCTGGCGCATCGTCGAGGTGGCCACCACGCGCACGGCATCGAAGCTGTAGGCGGCCAGCGCAACGCGAAAGCTCTGCAGGCAGGCGATGGCACGCTGCATGGCGGCCTCGGTGAGATTGCCGGCGGCATCCAGCCCGGCGGCGAGCCGGATCGGTTCGCGCATGCTCTTCAGCACGCGGATCGTGTCGCCATCGTGCTTGCCTACGGAAAGGCGGAAACTGTTCGACCCCAGGTCGACCGCTGCATACATGGAGGAATCCATTTATATCGTTTATATGGAAAAATCCTACCACATTAGAGGCTGTTTATGACACGGTCATGACAGTTCTCCGGTGCACGCGGATTGTACTCAGCTGCCGGTTTCCCCTGCGGCGGCGGGCGGCGCGGCGGCGGCCACCCGGTTGCGGCCCGCCAGCTTGGCGGCCTGCAGCGCCTCGTCGGCGCGCTTGAACAGGCTGACGGTGGAGTCGTCGGCGCGGATCGTCGTCACGCCCAGGCTGGCGGTCAGCTCGATGACGGCCCGTTCCGCCTTGACCGGCAACGCTGCGACGGCAAGACGGATGCGTTCGGCGACGGTGAGCGCATCGGCCAGCGTGGTGCGCGGCAGCTGGATCGCGAATTCGGCGCCGCCCAGGCGGCCCATCAGGTCGCTGTCGCGCAACTGGCTGCGGCACGTGCCGACCAGTGCCTGCAGCACCTGGTCGCCCACCTGGTGGCCATAGTGATCGTTGATGCGCTTGAACTGGTCCAGGTTGACGACGATCAGCGCCGTCGGCTGGCCGGGCCGGCGCGCCAGCGCCAGCCACGGTGCCAGCGCCTGGTAGAAGCCGCGGCGGTTCGGCACGTCCGTCAGCGCATCGACGACGTCCAGCCGGTCCAGCTGCTGCTGCAGCCGGTCGCGCTCGAGCAGCAGGTAGCCGACGCCGTTGACCAGCATGATCAGGTAGAACGCCACCAGGCCCCAGCTGAACGGCAGCGGCAGCACGCGCAGGCCATGGGCCACGACGGCCAGCGCCAGCACGACGGTGGCGGCAGCGAGGCAGCGCCGCAGCAGGCCGGCGGTGCGCCAGCCCCGTGCCAGCGCCGCGGCACCGGCCAGGAAGAACACGGCCATGATGGCGGAACCCGCCGGCACCCGCAGCGCACCGTAGGCCGTCGCGAAGCAGACCAGCCAGCCGGCACTCAGCACGGCCAGCAGCGGCAGCAGCACGCGGCGCCAGCGGGGCCGGCCGGCCGCTTTCCACAGCGCGGCGGCATCCAGCGCCACGCCGGCAAACAGCAGCAGGTCGGCGGCCGGACCATGCAGCAGCAGCGGAACCACGCCGATCATGCACATCAGCAGCCAGCCGGCGCCCTGGCACAGCTTGGCCAGCGCCAGCGGCGCCAGCGCAGCGCCGCGGCCCTGGGCGCGGCTGTCGACGCCATGGCAGAACAGCGCGGCCGCCAGCGCCAGGTTGCCCAGCGCGAGCACCACCACCAGCGTCAGGCTGTCGAGATGCGTGTCCACGTCAGATCTCGTGTTCGACGTTGTCGGTGCCGTCGCCCACCTTGGACGCCCAGGCGGTCGTGAAGAAGGCCTTTTCCTGCTCGGTCGGCGCATCGTGCCAGAACACGATCAGCGTGCCCTTGTGGTCGTGCAGCTGGCTGAATTTCTGGATGAAGACTTCGATGCCCGCCTGCTCGGCCAGCGCGACCACGTAGCCGTACACGCGATTGAGCCGCTCGATGCGGTCCGGTTCCGTGAAGCTGTTGGTCGCGGTAATGGTCGGGTGGTCCAGAAACATGCAGTGTTCTCCAGCGGGCCCACGGCCCGGTCATAAGGGGCAATGTACCCCGAATGTCGTCGTCGCGCCGATTCGTTAAAAATGCGCCGCCGGGGTACACTGCGGCAGCCCGTGAGCTTAGCAGAATCCCGACCCCGATAACAAGTTGGCACCATGTCTTCCTTCCTTGACAACCGGCCCCGTGCCGCCTCCCTGATCAGCCGCCGCAAGGGCCGGCTGACGCTGGAATTCCGCCCCGGCGAAATACAGAGCGAGATGGACCTGGCCGACCCGCACCGCCTCGTGCTGGCCTATGCCCGCGCGATGATGTGCTTCGTGCTGTTCAAGCCCCGCCCCGCGCACATCGTGATGGTGGGCCTGGGCGGCGGTTCGCTGGCCAAGTTCTGCCACCGCTACCTGCCACGCGCGCGCATCACGGTGCTGGAACTGCGCGCCGACGTGATCGCGCTGCGCGAGCAGTTCGGCGTGCCGCCGGACGGCGAACGGTTCCGCGTCATCCACGCCGATGCGGCCCGCCACATGCCCGAACTGGCCGGCAGCGCGGACGTGCTGCTGGTGGACGGCTTCGATGCGGCCGGCCTGCCGCCCGCGCTGGGCAGCGCGCGCTTCTATGCCGACTGCCGCCGCGCGCTGCGGCCGGACGGCCTGCTGGTGGCCAACCTGTTCAGCTACGATCCCCAGTATGCGCCGATGGTGCACCGGCTGCAGCAGGCGTTCGGCGGCCATGTGTGCCAGTTGCGCGGCATCGCCGGCAACAACCACATCCTGTTCGCGCTGCGCCCCGCCGCCGGCCGGCCGACGCGGGCCCGGCGCACGCTGCAGCGGGTGGCGTTCTGCGGCGCGCTGTGGCCGGGACTGGCGCCGTTCAACCGGCTGCTGGCCCATTGGGTGGTCGGCCGGCTGCGCCAGAACGGCGCATCCTGACAACACTCGATGCCCCGGAAACACACTCGGCAGCCGCAGCAGGCGTTTTTTATGACACACTGGCGGAGCATTATTGCTAACGACTGGGAGCGGCATGGCACGATGGTCTTCATCGGTGTTTTCATCGGCATTTTCAACCGCACTGTCGGCGCAGTTCTCGTCGATTCCGCGCGCGGCCGCGATGACGCTGGCCGCCGGCCTGGGCGCCACGGCGGTGCTGTTCTGCGCCGTCACGGCGCTCGAATACGGCAAGATGGCGCTGAGCTTCCAGCAGCGCGCCAACCTGCGCGTGGCCGCCATCCAGCGGGGCTTCGACGACGCCGTTGAAGTGCTGACGGTGGCCACGCAGCTGTTCCACACGGTGCCGGCCGTCTCGCGCGAGCAGTTCCGCGACTTCACCCGCCCGCTGCTGCAGCGTTCCCCGTTCATCGTGGCGTTCAATTACCAGCGCGTGCTGACGCATGCCGAACGGCCCGCATGGGAAGCGGCGCTGCAGCGCGAGTTCCCCGGCGCGACGGTCCACGACATGCACGCCGGCCGCGCCGTGCCGGCACCGGCGCGCCCGCTGTATCACGTGATCGAGTACCGCGAACCGCTGGCCGGCAGCGAAACGGCGATCGGCCTGGACCTGTGGCCGCTGTCGGCCACGCAGCCCACCATCGCCCGCATGCTGGCCACCGGCCGGCCCACCGCCACGCCGTTCGTGCGGATGGTGCAGAACCCGGCGGTACCGGTCAGCATGGTGCTGATGATGCCCGTCTACCAGCCCGGCGCGCCGACGGCGACGCTGCAGCAGCGCCGCGACGCGTGGGTGGCCACCACCGCGGCCGTCATCCGCGCTCCGCGCCTGGTGCAGACGATCCTGCAGTCGGGCGGCCTGCTCGACGAGCCCCGCGTGGCGCTGCAGGTCTATGCCGGTGGCCCGGCACAGAGCCAGCGGCTGGTCTTCTCGACGGGCCGGGCCGACCCGGCACCCGGCCTGTCGCAATGGCTGGCGCGCTGGCTGCTGCCGCACCACCGCGACCACGAGCTGCGCAGCTTCGACGTGTTCGGCATGACGTGGCAGGTGCGCGTGGACGACCTGCCCCGGCCGTTCCTGGCCGACCACACGGGTTCCGTGATCACGCTGGTCGGCGGCCTGCTGTTCAGCATCCTCGCGGCCACCCTCGTGCACACGCTGGAGCAGCGCTCGCGCCGCGTGCAGTGGCTGGTCGATGCGCGCACGGCCGACCTCCGCCGCAGCAACGCGCGGCTCAACGAAGACGTGGCGGCGCGCAAGCGCACCGAGCGCGCGCTGCAGGAAAGCGAACAGCGCTTCCGGCGCCTGCTCGCGCTGTCGTCCGACTGGTACTGGGAACAGGACACGCAGTACCGCTTCACCAGCGTCACCAACGGCTTCTTTGAAAAGGCCCATGTCGGCCGCGACTATTCGATCGGCCGCACGCGCTGGCACAGCCAGCCGGAGTTCGTCGAATCGAAGGCGGGCCGCGAACACCTGGCCAGGCTGGCGCAGCGTCTGCCGTTCGCCAACCTGGAGCACGAGATCACCGGCAGCGACGGCATCACCCGCTGGTTCCAGTCCACCGGCGAACCGGTGTACGACGCGCAGGGCGAGTTCAAGGGCTACCGGGGCACCGGCAGCGAAATCACCGAACGCAAGCTGGCCGAACAGCGCATCCGCCACATCGCCCACCACGATGCGCTGACGGGCCTGCCCAACCGGATGCTGCTGCAGGACCGGCTGGCCCAGGCGGTCGCCTATGCCAACCGCAGCGGCCACCAGATGTGGGTGCTGCTGATCGACCTGGACCGCTTCAAGTTCGTCAACGACAGCCTGGGCCACAAGGCCGGCGACGTGCTGCTGCAGACCATCGCGGCGCGGCTGCGCGCGGCCGTGCGCGAAACGGACACGGTGGCGCGGCTGTCCGGCGACGAGTTCGTGGCGATCCTCACCGAACATGCAGACGAGACGCTGTCGCCGGACGTCGTGTCGCGCATCATGGGCGCGCTGGCCGAGCCGATGACGCTGGAAGGCAAGGAATACAGCGTCACCTGCAGCATCGGCGTGGCCGTGTACGAGGCGAACGGCGCGGCGGCCCAGCAGCTGATCGAACATGCCGACATCGCCATGTATTCGGCAAAAAAACTGGGCCGCAACGGCTGGCAGTTCTACCAGAGCGACATGAACGACGAAGCGCAGGAACGACTGCGCATCGAAGGCGCGCTGCGCAATGCGCTGGAGCGCGACGAATTCGTGCTGCACTACCAGCCGCAGGTGGACCTGGCCAGCGGCGCGATCGTCGGCATGGAGGCGCTGCTGCGGTGGCGCCATCCGGAGCTGGGCATGGTGGCGCCGCAGCGCTTCATCGGGCTGGCCGAGGAAACCGGCCTGATCGTGCCGATCGGCGCATGGGTGATGCGCACCGCCTGCGCGCAGGCCAAGGCGTGGCAGGATGCCGGGCTGCCGCCGCTGCGCGTGGCCGTCAACCTGTCGGCGCGCCAGTTCACCCAGCCGGACATGGTGCGCGCCGTCGCCCGCACGCTGGCGGAAACGGGCCTGCCGCCGGCCTGCCTGGAACTGGAACTGACGGAAAGCCTGTTCGTGGACGACGTCACGCAGGCGGTGGAACTGCTGCACCAGTTGAAGCAGCTGGGCGTGGCACTGTCGATCGACGATTTCGGCACCGGCTATTCCAGCCTGTCCTACCTGCGCACCTTCCCCATCGACGTGCTGAAGATCGACCGCTCGTTTGTCGGCGACATCGCCAGCGATGCGGACGACGCAGCGATCGTCGTGTCCATCATCGCGCTGGCGCACAACCTGCAACTGCGCGTGATTGCCGAAGGCGTGGAGACGGCGGCGCAGCTCGACTTCCTGCGCGCCCACGGCTGCGACGAGATGCAGGGCTACTTCTTCAGCCGGCCCGTGCCGGCCGAGGAGTTCGAACAGCTGGTGCGCGCTGCCGAACTGCCGCTGCTGCAGGCTTGATGCCGGCTCGATGCAGACCGCGGCTTACTGTCCGCCGTTGCCCTTCTTCGCGCCATGCAGCGCCAGCCGGGCCGCCTTGCGCGCCTTGGCCTCGCCGAAGCGGGCGATCTGCTCCGGCGTTTCCGGCACCAGCTCGGGCACGGCCACAGGCTTGCGGTCCTTGTCCACCGCCACCATCGTGAAGTAGCAGCTGTTCGCATGGCGCACCAGCCGCTGCTGGATGTTTTCGGTGACCACGCGGATGCCCACTTCCATCGACGTGCGGCCCGTGTAGTTGACGGAGGCGAGGAAGGTGACCAGTTCGCCCACGTGGATCGGTTGCAGGAACATCACCTGGTCGACCGACAGCGTGACGACGTAGCTGCCCGAATAGCGGCTGGCGCACGCGTACGCCACGCTGTCGAGGAACTTGAGGATCGTGCCGCCGTGGACGTTGCCGGAAAAATTGGCCATGTCCGGCGTCATCAGGACGGTCATCGTCAGCTCGTGGGCCGACCAGTGCATTGCGCTTTCCATCGCAGCCTTTTTGGGTAGTCAAGAATCTATCCATTCTAACGGCAATGCCGTATGCTTGCAGGTCGAAAAATCCGCTTTTTTTCCTGTGTCCATCCCTATCTCTCCGCAACCGAAAGGCCTCAACATGAAGTGGAAAGTCGCAGCCGCCATCGCGGTCTACGCCCTCGCCTCGTCGGCCCAGGCGGCCTTCACGGCCGACCAGGTCAAGTCGTTCACGCTGGCGAACGGCATGAAGTTCATCGTCTACGAAAGCAGCACGATCCCCAACGCGAACATGTACACGTTCTGGAAAGTGGGCTCGCGCAACGAGGCGCCCGGCATCACCGGCCTGTCGCACTTCTTCGAGCACATGATGTTCAACGGTTCCAAGAATTACGGGCCGAAGATGTTCGACCGCACGATGGAAGCAAACGGCGGCAGCAACAACGCCTACACGAGCAGCGACGTCACCGTGTACCAGGACTGGTTCCCCGCCACCTCGCTCGAGACGATTTTCAAGCTGGAAAGCGACCGCATCGCCCACCTGACCATCGATCCGAAGATGGTCGAGAGCGAACGGGGCGTGGTGCTGTCGGAACGCAGCACGGGGCTGGAAAATTCCAATGTGCGCATGCTGATGGAAGACCTGAACAGCGTGGCGTTTGCCGCCCACCCGTATTCGTGGCCGGTGATCGGCTTCGAATCCGACATCAAGGCGTGGACGCAGCAGGACCTGGTCAACTACTTCCGCACCTACTACGCGCCGAACAATGCCGTGTCGGTGATCGTCGGCGACGTGAAGGCCGACCAGGTGAAGACGCTGGCCACGAAATACTTCGGCGCGATTCCGAAACGGGCCGCGCCGCCGGCGCTGAAGACGGTGGAGCCGGAACAGAAGGGCGAACGGCGGCTGTTCGTGGAGAAGCCGTCCGCCACGTCGGCCAACCTGATGGTGGCGTACAAGGTGCCGGCGGCCGACAGCGCCGACCACTACGCGCTGGAAGTGCTGCAAAGCGTGCTCACCGAAGGCAAGACCTCGCGCCTGTACAAGGCGCTGGTGGAGAAGCAGCTGGCCACGTCGGTCGGCACCGACGTCACCGACGGCTTCGATCCCGGCCTGCTGTACGTGTTTGCCGTGGCGGCCAACGGCGTGGATGGCGCGAAGGTCGAACAGGCGCTGCTGGCCGAGATCGACAATGTCGTCAAGGGCGGCATCACGGCCGAGGAACTGCAGGCCGTGAAGAACAAGAAGCTCGTCAACCTGTACCGGATGCAGGAGACCATCAACGGCAAGGCCCAGCAACTGGGCAACTACGAGACGTTCTTCGGCGACTACCGCAAGCTGTTCGCGGCGCCGGCCGCCTATGAAAAGCTGACGCCGGCCGACATCCAGGCCGTGGCGCAGCGCTACCTGAAGAAATCGCAACGCACGGTCGGCATGCTGGCCGCGAAGGAGGAATGATGAAGCAGTACGTATTTTCCACCGCCATTGCCGCCGCCGTCATCGCAGCAACGGGCAATGCCGCCGCGGCCGAATTCAGGCTGCCGCAATTCGAGACCGTCAAGCTGCCGAACGGCCTGACCGTACTGCTGATGGAACGCCACGAAGTGCCGCTGATCGCCGTGCGCGCCGTGGTCAAGGCCGGCGCCGTCGACGATGGCGCACGTGCCGGCCTGGCCAACCTGACGGGCGACGCGATCCTGCTGGGCAGCGAGAAGCACAGCAAGGCGGCGATCGACGAAGCCTTCGACTTCCGCGGCGCAATCCTGGCCGGCGGCAGCGCCACCGAGCAGACGACGGTGCAGGCCAACTTCGCCAAGGCCGATGCAGACGCGCTGCTGCCGCTGTTCGCCGAGATCGTCCAGCAGCCCGGCTTCGATGCGGCGGAACTGGACAAGCTACGCACCCGCAAGGTCAGCGGCCTGAAACAGGCCAAGGAAAGCCCGCGCCAGGTGGCCGGCAATTACTACCGCGCGATGCTGTTCGGCGCGGCGCCGTATGCCAACCCGCCGGCCGGCACGGTCAGCGCGCTGTCGGCGCTGAAGCAGACCGACGTGAAGGACTTCCACCGCCGTTACTTCCGGCCCGATAACGCGGCGCTGATCGTCGTCGGCGACTTCGATCCGGCCGCCATGCGCGAGCAGGTCGAGACGCTGTTCGGCGACTGGAAAGCCGACGGCCCGGCACCCACCCGCGTCGACTACGGCAAGCCGCTGGCCGACAAGCCGCGCGTCTGGCTGGTCAACAAGCCGGATGCGATCGAGACGACGTTCCTGATCGGCGGCGCCGGCATCGCCCGCAACGATGCCGACTACGTGCCGCTGCAGGTGCTGAACACGGTGCTGGGCGGGCGCTTCACGTCGTGGCTGAACGACGAGCTACGCGTGAACTCCGGCCTGACGTACGGCGCGAACAGCAATTTCGCCCCGATGGCGCAGGCCGGCCTGTTCTCGATCTCCAGCTTCACGGCGCTGCCGAAAACGGAAGCGGCGCTCGACCTGGCGCTGAAGACCTACGACCGGCTGTGGGAAAAAGGCATCGACAAGGCGACGCTGGATTCGGCGAAGGCCTATGTGAAAGGCCAGTTCCCGCCCCGCTTCGAGACGAGCGAACAGCTGGCCAGCCTGCTGGGCGACATGTATGCGCTGGGCGTGAGCCGCGACCAGATCGACCACTTCACGCGGGACGTGGATGGTTTGACGCCGGAGAAGGCGAAGCAGCTGGTGGACAGGCACTTCCCGCGCAAGAACCTGCAGATGGTGCTGGTCGGGAAGGCGGAGGAAGTCCGGAAGATCGCCACCAAGTATGGCGAGGTGACGGAGCTGGAGATCAGTGCCGACGGGTTCAGGCCCTGAGGTGGGGAATGCAGCGGCCGGGGACTGTCCCTGAAAGGGACTGTCCCCTCGGTTGTTTTTGACTCTGGCAGTTCTAAGTCAACAACAGAAGAGGGGACAGTCCCCCTGCGGGGACAGTCCCCAATCAGCCGTTCGCTTCGATATCGGCCAGCGTCTCGATGCCCTTCGCCGTCACATTGTGGCCGCCTTCGACGGCCACGATATGGGATTTCTTGCCGAGGAAGGCGAGCACGTCGTCGTCCAGTCTGGCGGCGGGATCGGCGGCCACGGCGCGCAGGCCCAGCACGCAGCGGCGCAGGAACAGCTTTTCCTTGCCCTTGTCCGTCAGCGACAGGTGACCGCTGCGGGCGAACGACAGCATTTTCAGGCCGGACAGGCGCTTCGTGTTGCGGGCCACGCAGGCGCTGGGCCTGCCCTGGATGCCGCGGCGCACTTCGTCCAGCGCATTGTATTCGTCGGTGGTGAGTTTTTCGTCTTTCATTGCCTGTACCGTGATGATTTCGGCCATCATGGTACGCGCCCCACCGGGCGGCGGCAAGCTTGCAGCGGAATCAGTCCGGAAGGGTTACCGGAACGCCTTCACCGTCAGCCACAGAATACCCAGCCCGGCGACCAGGCCGGCCCAGGCGATCTGCACACGGTTGCCGCGGCGGCCCAGGTAAATCTTGTTGTGTAAGGAATTGCCCATGGCGCGCTCCCCGCTAAAAAAAGTTAATAGATCGATTATAAAAATAATTCGGTGACGGCCATGTGACACACGACACAAAAACAACGAAATATTGGATTTGAGCAACACATCTATCCCACCATCAATGCCGCGCCGGTTCCGCGGTCACCCTGTTAGCATTTGTGCACTCATTCACGTAGCAACGCATCAGGGAGAAATCACGATGACACAAGCCACCAAAAATCCGCCGGACCGTGCCGAAGACGGCGGCCACATGATGAACGAACCGGATATCGGCAGCGGCGAGCGCACGCCGGCACAGAAGGAAACGGACGAACAGATCCGCAAGATCCAGCCCACCGCGCCGGGCCAGAAGCCGGCCGACGGCGGCAAGTCCTGAGCGCGGCGACGCCGCGGTCGCTCACATCCTGATGGGCGGCGCCGGCGGCGTCGGTTCCTGCACCGGCGGGATGTCTTCCGGCGGCACGTCGCTGGGCGGCGGCACCGGCGGCGGATCGTTTTCCGGCTGCGGCAGATCGGGGTCGGGCGTGATGTGGGCCCGCCGTTCGATGGTGGTGTCGCTCATGATGGCTCCTCGTTTTTCATTAAATGTTGCCAAAATCCTACCAGAGCATGCCGCAACGCGGCGCCGGGTTGAACCGGCACTGAAGCTGCACTGTCCCCTTCCCTAAGCCCCCCTTCCAAAATCGTAAATTGTGGCGCGCTATCGTGCGCCCTACACTGGCTCGCACTGAATGCTTAGCGAGCCGACAATGTCCGATATCGATTCCTCCCTGCTGCAGCAATGGGTCGGCAAGACCGAAACGCTGCACGACACGGTCTGTCCGGAAGCAGTGGCCGCCCTCGCCGCCACGCTCGACCTGCCCGCGCCCTCCGCCGGTACCGCCCTGCCGCCGCTGTGGCACTGGATTCATTTCTGGTCCGTGGCACCGCAGGCGAAGCTGGGCGACGACGGCCATCCGCAGCGGGGCGGCTTCCTGCCGCCCGTGCCGCTGCCGCGCCGCATGTGGGCCGGGGGCCGGCTGACGTTTTCATCGACCGTGCCGGTCGGCGCCGAACTGACGCGCACGTCCACCATCGCGAACGTGCAGCAGAAGTCCGGCGCCAGCGGCAGCCTGGCCTTCGTCACCGTCCGACACGAGATCGCTTACGCCGGCACGGTGACGATCACCGAGGAACACGACATCGTTTATCGCGGCCTGCCGCAGCCCGGCGCGCCGGCTCCCGCGCCGAAAGCCCCGCCGCTTGACGCCGCGTGGTCGCGCGTCGTTACGCCCGATGCCGTGCTGCTGTTCCGCTATTCGGCGCTGACGTTCAACGGCCACCGCATCCATTACGACCGCAGCTACGTGACGGAAGTCGAAGGCTATCCCGGCCTGATCGTCCACGGCCCGCTGATCGCCACGCTGCTGATGGAGCTGCTGCGCGCCTCCTTGCCGGACGTGCGGGTGACGGCCTTCAGCTTCCGCGCCGTGTCGCCCATCTTCGACACCGCGCCGTTCACCGTGCGCGGCAAGCCCGCTGGCGACGGCAAGGCCGTCCTGTGGGCCGAGAATCCCCAGGGCGAGCTGGCCATGGTGGCCGACGCCGAGTTCACCTCCAACTAAAACATACCGAGACATCATGCAGACCCAATCCGACCAGTACCAGGACATCCGCGACGCCGTACGCGCGCTGTGCGCGGAATTCCCCTCCTCCTACCACCGCGACATCGACGAGAAGCGCGGCTACCCCGAGGCGTTCGTCAAGGCGCTGACCGATGCGGGCTGGCTGGCCGCGCTGATCCCGCAGGAATACGGCGGTTCCGGCCTGGGGCTGACGGAAGCGTCGGTCATCATGGAAGAGATCAACCGCAGCGGCGGCAATTCCGGCGCCTGCCACGGCCAGATGTACAACATGAACACGCTGCTGCGCCACGGTTCGGAAGAGCAGAAGCAGCGTTACCTGCCCAAGCTGGCCAGCGGCGAACTGCGGCTGCAGTCGATGGCCGTGACGGAGCCGACCACCGGCACCGACACCACCAAGATCAAGACCACCGCCGTCAAAAAGGGCGACCGCTACGTCGTCAACGGCCAGAAGGTGTGGATCTCGCGCATCCAGCATTCCGACCTGATGATCCTGCTGGCGCGCACCACGCCGCTGGACCAGGTGACGAAGAAATCGGAAGGCATGTCGATCTTCCTCGTCGATATCAAGGAAGCGCTGGGCAACGGCATGACGATCCAGCCGATCCTGAACATGGTCAACCACGAAACCAACGAAGTCTTCTTCGACAACCTGGAAATCCCCTTTGATAACCTGATCGGCGAAGAGGGCAAGGGCTTCAAGTACATCCTGGACGGCCTGAACGCCGAGCGCACGCTGATCGCCGCCGAGTGCATCGGCGATGGCTACTGGTTCATCGACAAGGTCACCAAATATGTGGGCGAACGCATCGTGTTCGGCCGCCCGATCGGCCAGAACCAGGGCGTGCAGTTCCCCATCGCGAAGGCCTACGTGAACCTGGAAGCGGCCAACCTGATGCGCTTCAAGGCCTGCGAACTGTTCGACGCCCACCAGAACTGCGGCGCGCAGGCGAACATGGCGAAGATGCTGGCGGCCGACGCATCATGGGAAGCCGCCAACGCCTGCCTGCAGTTCCACGGCGGCTTCGGCTTCGCCCACGAATACGACGTGGAGCGCAAGTTCCGCGAGACGCGCCTGTACCAGGTGGCGCCGATCTCGACGAACCTGATCCTGTCCTACGTGGCCGAACACGTGCTGGGCATGCCCCGCTCGTTCTAGGAGACCGCCATGCGACCTCTCGAAGGCATCACCGTCATCACCCTCGAACACGCGATCGCCGCGCCGTTCTGCACGCGCCAGCTGGCCGACCTGGGCGCCCGCGTCATCAAGATCGAACGCCCCGGCGTGGGCGACTTCGCCCGCGCCTACGACAGCCGCGCCCGCGGCCTGGCCTCGCACTTCGTGTGGACCAACCGCTCGAAAGAAAGCCTCACGCTGGACGTGAAGCACGAAGCGGCCGATGCGATCCTTCACCAACTGCTGGAAGACGCGGACGTGCTGGTGCAGAACCTGGCGCCCGGGGCGGCCGCGCGGCTCGGCCTGTCGTATGAAGCGCTGCACGAACGCTATCCGCGCCTCGTCGTCTGCGACATTTCCGGCTACGGCGCCGATGGTCCTTACCGCGACAAGAAAGCCTACGACCTGCTGATCCAGAGCGAAGCCGGCTTCCTGTCGATCACGGGCTCCGGCGACGATCCGGCAAAAGCCGGCTGCTCGATCGCCGACATCGCCGCCGGCATGTACGCGTACACGAATATCCTGGCAGCGCTGATACAGCGCGGTAAAACCGGCACCGGCTGCCGCATCGATGTGTCGATGCTCGAAGCGCTGACCGAGTGGATGAGCTACCCGCTGTACTACGCGATGGATGGCGCCACGCCGCCGCCCCGCGCCGGTGCCGCCCATGCGACGATCTATCCATACGGCCCCTTCCCCGCCGGCGACGGGAAGACCGTGATGCTGGGCCTGCAGAACGAGCGCGAATGGGTGCAGTTCTGCGACAAGGTGCTGCTGCAGCCGGCGCTGGCAACGGATCCCCGTTTCGCGTCGAACGCGGCCCGCAACGCCAATCGCAGCGACCTGCGCGCACTGATCGACGGCGTGTTCAGCCAGCTGACGGCGGACCAGGTCATCGAACGGCTCGATGCGGCGCAGATCGCCAACGCCCACCTGAACGACATGCACGACCTGTGGCAGCACGCGCAGTTGAAAGCCCGCGAGCGCTGGGTGGAAGTGGGCACGCCGTCCGGCCCGATGCCGGCGCTGCTGCCGCCCGGCGTGCCGGCCTCGTTCGAACCGCGCATGGACGACGTGCCGGCACTGGGCCAGCACACCGAGGCGATCCTCGGCGCGCTGGGCTACGGGGCCGAGGCGGTTGCCGAGCTTCGCGCAGCCAAAGCCGTCTGAAGAAATCGGAGGAGACATGAACCAGCAAAACACCCCGGGCCGCGAACTGGCCGCCTTTGCCGCCAATCTGCGCTTCGAGGATATACCGGACGCCGTAATCCGCCGTACCGAAGACCTGCTGCTGGACTGGACCGGTTCCGCGCTGGCCGGCAAGGGCGCCCGCCCCGTCGAGACCATCGCCGCGTTTGCCGCGCAGATGGGCGGCGCCGGCCCGTGCGAAGTGCTGATCTCGCGCACGCACACCACGCCGCTGTTTGCCGCGCTGGTCAACGGCGCGTCGTCGCACTTCGCCGAGCAGGACGACGTGCACAACGGCTCCGTGTTCCACCCGGCCGCCGTCGTGTTCCCCGCCGCGCTGGCGGTGGCGCAGTCGGTCGGCGCCAGCGGCAAGGAACTGCTGTGCGCGGCCGTCGCCGGCTACGAAGTGGGCATCCGCGTCGGCGAATTCCTGGGCCGCTCGCACTACAAGATCTTTCATACGACGGGGACGGCCGGTACCATCGCCGCCGCGGCAGCCGCCGGCCGCCTGCTGAATCTGAACGCGGAACAAATGCTGCACGCGTTCGGCTCGGCCGGCACGCAGGCCGCCGGCCTGTGGGAATTCCTCCGCGACGCCGCCGATTCGAAACAGCTGCACACCGCCAAGGCCGCGGCCGACGGACTGACGGCGGCCTACCTGGCGCAGGCCGGCTTCACGGGCGCGCAGCAGATCCTCGAAGGTGCGCAGGGCATGGGCGCCGGCATGTCGAAGGATGCCGATCCGGCGAAACTGACGGACCGTCTCGGCACCCGCTGGGCGCTGGCCGAGACGTCGTTCAAGTTCCATGCATCGTGCCGTCACACGCATCCGGCCGCGGATGCGCTGCAGCAGGTGATGCGCGAATACCGTCTCAAGCCCGACGATGTCGAGCGTGTGGATACGTATGTGCACCAGGGCGCCATCGACGTGCTGGGCCCCGTCGTGCTGCCGCGCACCGTCCACCAGGCCAAGTTCTCGATGGGCACCGTGCTGGGCCTGATCGCAAACTTCGGCGTGGCCGGCCTGAACGAGTTCGAACAGCAGTACGATGCCGCCGCCGTCGCCGCCTTCCGCGACAAGGTGCACATGGTGCTGGACGAAGAAGTCGATACGGCCTACCCGGCCCGCTGGATCGGCAAGGTCGTCGTCACGACGACGGATGGCCGCACGCTGCATGGCCGCGTCGACGAGCCGAAGGGCGATCCGGGCAATACGCTGTCGCGCGACGAACTGCGCGACAAGGCCTTGCGCCTTGCCGCATTCTCCGGTGCGGCCACCGCCGACGAAATCAATGCCGTCACCGATCGCATCTGGGCGATTGCCGGTGCCGGGCGGATCGGCGACGTGCTATGACGCATGCCATGAATGCGCCCCGCAGCTACCTGTTCGTGCCGGCCACGCGGCCGGAACGCTTTGCCAAGGCCATCGTATCCGGCGCCGATGCGGTGATCGTCGACCTGGAAGATGCCGTGCCGGCGTCCGACAAGGCGGCCGGCCGCGCCGCGCTGCGGCAATGGTTCGGCTCCTTCGCGTCGGCCGGCAAGGTGCCGCTGTACGTGCGCATCAACGCCGCCGACTCCGAATGGTTCCGCGACGATCTTGCACTGTGCGCGGAAGCAGGCGGCGCTTTGGCCGGCATCGTGCTGCCGAAAGCCGAGAAGGTCGAGGATGTTGCCCGCGCCGCATCCTCCGCAGCAGTGCTGCCGCTGATCGAATCCGCCCGCGGCATCGCCGCCGTGCAGGCGCTGGCCGGCGCACCGCGCGTGCAGCGGCTGCTGTTCGGCGCCATCGACTTCGCGCTGGACCTGGGCATCGCCGAAGAACGCGAGCCGCTGCTGCCTTACCGTTCGCAGTTGGTGCTGGCGTCGAAACTGGCCGGCCTGCCGCCGCCCGTGGATGGCGTGACGACGGCCACCGGCGACGATGCGCTCGTCGCCGCGGACACGCAGTACGCAAGGCGGCTGGGCTACGGCGCCAAGCTGTGCATCCACCCGAACCAGGTCGTCCCCGTGCACGAAGCGTTTGCGCCGGACGCGGCGGAAGTGGCGTGGGCGCAGCGCGTGCTGGCCGCGGCAGCAGCCGCCAACGGTGCCGCCATCGCGCTGGATGGCCGCATGATCGACCGCCCCGTCATTCTTGCCGCACAAAGAATCATCGCATCGCAAACCCAACCCATCTGAAGGCCGCCAAGAGCCGCAACCATTCTGGAGACCACCATGAAACTGCAATCCTTCGTATTCGTCACCACCCTCGCCTTCTCCGCCGCCGGCTGGGCGCAGAACCCCATCGTCATCAAGTTCAGCCACGTGACGACGATCGATACGCCGAAGGGCAAGGGCGCGCTGAAATTCAAGGAACTCGCCGAGGCGGCCACCAAGGGCCGCGTGAAAGTCGAGGTCTATCCGAACAGCCAGCTGTACAAGGACAAGGAAGAACTGGAAGCGCTGCAGATGGGCGCCGTGCAGATGCTGGCGCCGTCGCTGTCGAAATTCGGCCCGCTGGGCGTCAAGGAATTCGAGGTGTACGACATTCCGTACATCCTGCCCAGCAAGGCCGCGCTGCAGCGCGTGAACGAAGGCCCGGTCGGCAAGGCGCTGCTGAAGAAGCTGGAGCCGAAGGGCATCGTCGGCCTGGCGTACTGGGACAACGGCTTCAAGGACATGACGTCCAACAAGCCGATGGTCAAGCCGAGCGATTTCCGCGGGCAGAAGATGCGCATCCAGTCGTCCAAGGTGCTCGATGCGCAGATGCGCGCGCTGGGCGCCAACCCGCAGGTGCTGGCGTTCTCCGAGGTCTACCAGGGAATGCAGACGGGCGTCGTCGACGGCAGCGAGAACACGCCGTCGAACATCTACACGCAGAAGATGCACGAGGTGCAGAAGTACCTGACGGTGTCCGACCACGGCTACATCGGCTACGCGGTCATCGCCAACAAGAAGTTCTGGGAGGGCCTGCCGCCGGACATCCGCACCGCGCTTGATGGCGCCATGCGCGAGGCCACCGTGTATGCGAACCAGATCGCCCAGCAGGAAAACGACGCGGCGCTGGAAGGCATCCGCAAGGCCGGCAAGACCCAGGTGCGCGTGCTGACGGCGCAGGAAAAGGCCGAATGGAAGAAGGCGCTGCTGCCGGTGCAGGCCACCGTCGCCCCGCGCGTGGGCAAGGCGCTGATCGATTCGTTCAACAAGGAAGCGGCGGCGGCCGATGCCGCAGCAAAAACCGCGATGAAGTAACGGCGGCCGGGGACTGTCCCCGAACGGGGACTGTCCCCTCGGTTGACGTTCTTCAGCAAGGCGCCAAAATCAAAAGCAACCCAGGGGACAGTCCCTTCCAGGGACAGTCCCCGCCGCATCAGGCGCCACCGCTGCTGCAAATCAGATCCACCAGCTCCCGCGCATAAGCGGGCAGCGCTTCCAGCGACTGCACGACCACGCTGCGCTCGCGCACGGCCCACGGTTCTTCCAGCTCCACCAGCGCCAACCGCATCGAACGGGCCAGCCGCCGGGCCGACGACTGGGGCAGGATGGCGATGCCCACGTCGTTCTCCACCATCCGGCACATCGTCTCGAAGCCGCGCACCTGGATGCGCAGCTGCAGCCGCTGGCCCGATTCCAGCGCCATGCGGCTGAGGAAATGGTGCAGCGTGCTGCCCTCGTGCAGGCCGATGTGCTGGTAGTCGAGCGTCTGTGCAAAGCTGGCGGTGCCGGCGGCAGCCAGCGGATGGTCGACGGCGGTGGCCAGCACCAGCCGGTCCGTCGAAAAATTGATGATCTCCAGGCCGGCCGCCGCGACGGGGCCGGCGACGATGCCGATGTCCGCCGTGCCTTCGGCGATGCCGCGCAGGATTTCCTGGTTCAGCCGTTCTTCCAGCGCCACGTTGACCTGCGGGTGCTGGCCGAGGAAGCGGCCCAGCACTTCCGGCATGAATTCGGTGACGGCCGTCGTGTTGGCGAAGATGCGGATGTGGCCCTTGATGCCGTTGTTATATTGCTGCATCTCGGCTTTGAGCCGCTCGACCTGCTGCATGAACTGCTGCGCGTGGGCGAGCAGCGTCTCGCCGGCCGGCGACAGCTGCACGCCCTTGTTCTCGCGGTACAGCAGCCGCGTGCCGAAGCGCGCCTCCAGCTCCTTGACGCGGTTGCTCGCGGCGGGCAGCGACATGTGCATGCGCTCGGCGCTTTTCGTCAGGCTTTTCAGCTCGGCGATATGGATCAACAGGCGCAGGTCGGTCAGGTCGAACAGCATCGGCAACTCCGGCAATCGGGGCAACGATTGTACCCCTGCGGGGCCGGTTCCGCATGGCCGGCAGCGCGGTCCGAAAATGATTACACTGGACGGTCACTGCCACCGGAGAAGCCAATGGACAAGCCGACCACCACACGAGGATTCACGGGCCGCCGCCCCGGCGCGGATGCGGCGCGCCGCCTGCCGCCGGGCCAGCACGAGACGGACGATTTCCCCGTGCTGTCGCTGGGTCCCGCGCCGGCGATCGACCTGGCCACGTGGCGCTTCACGCTGCGCCACGGCGCGCGGCCGCTGGCCAGCTGGAACTGGGAAGAGTTCAACGCCCTGCCGCGCACCACGTGGCATGGCGACATCCATTGCGTCACCACGTGGAGCAAGTTCGACACGGTGTGGGAAGGCGTCGCGTTCGACGACCTGCTGGCCGCCGCCGGCATTGCCGCGCCGACCGGCTTCCTGCTGGCGCAATCGTTCGACGAATACGACACCAACGTGCCGGTGGCCGACGTGGCGAACGGCCGGGCAATGGTGGCCACGCATTTCAACGGCCAGCCCCTGACGGCCGAACACGGCGGCCCGGCGCGGCTGCTGGTGCCGCACCTGTACTTCTGGAAGAGCGCCAAATGGCTGCGCGGCCTGAAGTTCACCGACAAGGACACGGCGGGCTTCTGGGAACTGCGCGGCTACCACATGCGCGGCGACCCGTGGCGCGAGCAGCGCTACACGGACGACGAATGACCTCCCCGGCAGCCGACTGGCAGCAGGCCGTCATCGCCCGCATCGAACAGCGCACCAGCCGCATGCGCAGCTACTTCCTGCGTGCGCCGCTGGCACGGCACATCGCCGGCCAGCACGTCGACGTGCGGCTGACGGCGCCGGATGGCTACCAGGCGCGCCGCAGCTATTCGATCGCCTCGGCGCCCGGCGCTGAGGAACTGGAGCTGGCCATCGAGCTGCTCGACGACGGCGAGGTGTCCGGCTATTTCCACGACATCGCGCAGCCGGGCGACACGATCGACATGCGCGGCCCGCTTGGCGGCCATTTCGTCTGGGACGCCGCGCAGGCGGGCCCGCTGCTGCTCGTCGCCGGCGGTTCCGGCGTGGTGCCGCTCGTGTCGATCGCGCGGGCGTGGGCCGCTGCCGGCGGACCGGTTCCGGCGCTGCTGCTGCATTCGGCGCGGCAGTGGGATGGACTGGCCTTTCGCGACGCGTTGTTTGCGATCGATACCGCGCACGCAGGGTTCACCTATGCGACGACCGTCACACGCGGAGCCGCGCCGCACGGTTACACACGGCGGCTCGACAAGGCGATGCTCGATGACCTGCTGGCGCAGTGGGGCCACATGCCGGCGCTGTGCTACGTGTGCGGCGCCAACGGCTTCGTCGAAGCCGCCGCGCAGTTGCTGGTCGCCGCCGGCGTTGCGCCGCGCGCGGTGCGCACCGAGCGATATGGCGGTACATGAAAAAACCGGTGACAGGCTCCATTTTTAGAGAAATATTTCTCAGAAAATGGTGCCTGTCACCGGTTTATTTCTCGCAGTTGCTGGTAGCCGCCGGTATTGCGCCGCGATCGATTTACACCGAGCGATATGGCGGCGCGTGAAAAAACCGGTGACAGACAGGTGCGCCGCAGCGACCATTTCTAAAAAAACGGTGACAGGCTCCATTTTCTGGGAAATATTTCCTCAAAAATGGTCGCTACGGCGCACCGGCCTGTCACCGGTTTATTTTTGCATGCAGTCTTCCACTAGGCGCAGCGGCCCTACCCCGCCACCTTCTCCCCCGCCAGGATCGCCAGGATCTGCTCGACGCTGACCGGCTTCACCAGATGCGCCTCGAACCCCGCGTCGAAAGCAAGTTCGCGGTCCTTCTGCTGGCCCCAGCCCGTGACGGCGACCAGCACCGTGCGCGACAGCCCGGGCAGCCGGCGCAGCGCGCGGGCCAGGTCGTAGCCGTTCAGGTGCGGCAGGCCGATGTCGAGGAAGGCGAAGTCCGGCGCGAACGCATCGGCCGCGGCCAGCGCCTGCGGGCCGTCGTGGCAGATGTGCACCGTGTGGCCCAGCGTGCGCAGCAGCGCGCCGATCGCGTTGACGAAATCGGTATTGTCGTCCGCCAGCAGGATGCGGTAAGGCCGCGCCGGCACCGGCGCACCGGCCGGCCGGTCGGCCGCGGCCACCGGCGCGGCCAGCACGGGCAGCGTGACGGTGAACGCGCAGCCCAGGCCGGCGCCGCCGCTGGCCGCGTCGATCGAACCGCCATGCAGTTCGACGAGCTTGCGCGCCAGCGACAGCCCCACGCCCAGGCCGGCCGTGGTGCGCTCCAGCGACAGGTCGGCCTGCACGAACATGTCGAACACCTGCGGCAGCATGTCCGGCGCGATGCCGATGCCGTTGTCGGTGACGCGGATGCGCAGCTGCGTGCCGTCGCTGTCCGCGGCAAGGCCCAGCCGGCCGCCCCGGTCCGTGTAGCGGGCCGCGTTGTTCAGCAGGTTGGACAGCACCTGCGCCAGCCGCGTGGCATCGCCGTTCACGTACACCGGCTGCGGCGGCAGCGTCACGGTCAGCGCATGGCCCTGCGCATCGATGAACGGCCGGGCGATTTCCAGCGCGTTGGCCACCACCGCATGCAGTTCCACCTGCTCGTGGCGGATCGTCAGCTTGCCGGTATTGATGCGCGAGACATCGAGCAGGTCGTCGACCAGCCGCACCATCTGCTTCAGCTGCCGCTCCATCACGCCGCGCGCCCGCTCGGCGGCCGTGCGGTCCTCGCCGTTCAGCCGCAGGATGTCGAGGCCGGTGCGGATCGGCGCCAGCGGGTTGCGCAGCTCGTGCGCCAGCGTGGCGAGGAATTCGTCCTTGCGGCGGTCGGCCAGCAGCAGCGCCCGTTCCGCGCCCTGCCGCACCGTCATCTCGTGTTCCAGCGTGCGGTTCGCGTCCTGCAGCGCGTTGGCGCGGCGGCCCACTTCGGCCAGCATATTGTTGAAGGCATCGACCAGCGTGCCGATCTCGCCGCTGGCGCCGCGCGTCACGCGCAGCGAGAAGTCGCGCTTCTGCATCACCGCCCGCGCCACGTCCGTCACCGCCTGCAGCGGCCGGGTGATCCCCCGCTGCAGCTTGCCGGCGACGATCCCCGCCAGCAGCAGGCTGCCCAGCATCACGCCGCCCAGGATGATCGCGTAGCTGGCGATCCGGTCGAACAGCCGGTAGCGCGCGCTCAGGTATACCGTGCCCACCCGCTCGCCGTTTTCGACGATCGGGTGATACACCACCATGCGGTTGCCTTCGACCGCTGCGCCGGTGGCGCCGGGGCGGCCGGGGAACACCGGCGTATCGTCGGCCGACTGCGCATACGCGGCAAACATGGTGCCGCCCGCGCCATAGATGGCGCCTTCCCGGATCTGCGGGCGCACGCGCAGCAGCGCCAGGTTCTGCCGCGCCGCAGCGGGGTCGTTGAAGGTGACGGCCGGCGCCGACACGGTGGCCACGATCTCGGCCTGCGTGGTCAGGTCGTCCACCCATGTCTGGCGGAACGTCAGCACGTCGTAGACCAGCATGCTGACGGAGGTCGTCACCAGCGCGACGAAGGTGGTGGCCAGCGCCATCACGATCAGCTTGGCGCGAACGGTATCGGGGCGGAACCGGGCAGGCAGCAGCGACAGCATCTAGTTCCCCTTCTGGATATGCCAGGCGACGGACAGCAGCCGCGAACTGAGTTTCACGCCGCTGCGCTCGGCGGCCGGCAGCGACACTTCGAAGCGCACGCGCTCGTCCACCAGGCGGAAGTTGATCACGGCACCCTGCTGCAGGCCGTCGTCTTCCTCCGTCACGCCCAGCACGCCGTTCTGCGCGGCGGCGCGCAGCACCGCCACCGGCCGTTTCGCCGCCGCGCCGACGAACAGCATCTGCACGTCGCCGGGCGCATCGCCGTCGCGCAGCGTGCGCACGACGACGGGCCGGCCGCCGACGCTGCGGCCGGCCGTGATGCGGCCCAGTTCGGCGGCGACATCGTCGGCCGCCAGCACGCCGACGACCAGCGGCGTGGCCGGCTCCACCGACGCGAATTCGACGTAGCCGAGGAATTTGTACAGGTAGGCGGCTTTCACGCCCCGTTCCAGGCTCGGCACGCCGCGCGCGCCGGCCAGGCAGCCGAAGGCGACGCACAGCAGCGCCAGCGCCAGCAGGCGGCCCGGCCATGCGGACGGCGCCGCCGTGCGCGGCAGGGAAATGGCCAGTGTCGTCATGTCAGAAGCGCAGCGTCACTTTGAGGAGGGCGCTGCGCTCGAACACGCTGCGGCCGGGCAGCGCACCGAATTCCGGGTGCGCGCGGTGCAGCAGGTTCTGGCCGATCAGCGCCACGTCCACGTTCGGTGCCGCCTTCCAGACCCATTGCGCATCCAGTTCGTAATAGGACGGCACGGCCGGTTCCGGCAGCGCGCCCACGTAGCGCAGCGTCCAGTCCAGCTGCATGTCGTGCGGCAGGTCGTGCGACGAGCGCAGCTGCCAGTAATGATCGGGGTCGTTGGTGGCCACGCCGCTGGCGCCGCTGGCATCCTGGCTGCCCGCGTCGAGCCGGGTACGCACGTCCTGCACCACCAGGCCGGCATGCAGGCGCCAGCGCTCCAGCGGCTGCCAGCGCGCCCACATTTCGACGCCGCGGGTCTGCCCGCGCGCCATGTTGCGGAATTCCGCCAGGCCGGTGCCGGCCGCGCCCAGCGGATTCGGCTCCAGCGTGCGCAGCCTGTCGTAGTCGGCGAAGAACGCCGTGGCCGAATACGTCCAGGCCGGCGCCGGCTGGATGCGGTAGCCCAGTTCCGCCACCCTGGCCGTCTCCGATTCGAAGGTGGGGCCGCCGCCCACCCCGTAGCGCAGCACGCCGCCGACCAGCACCGGCGCGGTCGGCGAATACAGGTCGCGGTCGATGCGGGACGGCGCGCGCACCGTGCGCGCCACGCTGCCCCACACCAGCTGGCGGGCATCGGGCGTCCACGCCAGCCGCATGCTGGGCAGGTATTCGGCCCCCGTGTAGTTGTTGTGCTCCACCTTCGCGCCGAACGTCAGGCGCAGGTCGTCGCGCAGCGCCAGCTCGTCCTGCGCGAACACATTGCCCCAGTGGAGCGACAGGTGCGGCGGCAGGAAGCCGAAGGCGGCGCCGTTGCTCACCCGGTCGCGCGAATAGCGGTAGCCGGCACCCCACACCACGTTGTGGGCACCGCTGCGCAGGCCGTGCTGCGCTTCCAGTTCGAGCGTGTCGAGCCGCTCGAAGAAGGCATTGGGCTGGTTGCGCTCAGTGTGATCGAGCACCACCTGCAGCCGCAGCTGCTCGTCGTCGGACAGCCGGCGCGTCAGCCGCCCCACCAGGTTGGCGCCGGCGATGCGGATATCCGGCGTGCCGAACTGCCCCAGGTCGCCCTGGTACGCGTCGCCCGACACGGTGATGCCGCCGAGCGGCCGGTCCCAGTCGGCGCGAAAGCCGGCCTGCCGCCGCGTATAACCCGTCGCGGTGGACAGGCCGCCGGCCGTTTCCGACGCGTCGTAGTCGGCATAGCGGGCATAGGCGCGATAGTGGCCGCCATCGGGCAGCACGCCGCCGTAGCGCACGGTGCCGTCGCGGTCGTGGCTGCCCGCGGCGGCCGTCAGCAGGCCGCCCTGGGTATCCTTGGCCGAGCGCGTGATCACGTTGATGACGCCATTGACGGCGTTCGCACCCCAGATGGTCGCGCCCGGGCCGCTGATCACTTCGATGCGTTCGACATCCTCCATCACCACGTCCTGGGCATCCCAGTAGACGCCGGAGAACAGCGGCGAATACACGCTGCGGCCGTCGATCAGCACCAGCAGCTTGTTCGAGAACGCGCTGTTGAAGCCGCGCGCGCTGATCGCGTAGTTGCGGGCATCCACGCGCGCCACCTGCAGGTTGGGGGCGAGCCGCAGCGCTTCGGGAATCGAGCGGGCACCGGCGCGGCGGATGTCGGCGGCGCCGATGATGTAGATCGACGCGGCGGCATTGGCCAGCCGCTCCTCCTGCCGCGACACGGACGTGATGACCACGTCGTTCAGCTGTTCCAGCGACAGGTCGGCCAGTTCGTCCTGCGCCGGGGCGTCGGACGCCGCTGCCGTCGCGCAGGCAAGCGCGAGGCAGACCGCCGGCAGTGGCGCTAACAACGAGGTGAGTGGAATCATGAGCCGCGCCCAGGCTGGGTGAATTGTCTGTAAGAATTATAAGCAGGCGGGCGGGAAAGGCGCGCACTGTTGAGCAACAGCTCTTGCAAACCGGGCAATATACCTCATGTTGCACTGATAACCTGAAAGGATGCCATGTTTCCCAAACCGCCCCGTCCCGAACCGCCCCGCCGCGCCCAGGTAATGCAGGTCGTGCAGCAGAAAGCAACGCAGCCCGTGCCGACGGTGCTGATCGTGCCGGCCGAACCGCCGGCCGCGCCGGAGAAGGAGCACGAGCCGCCGAAGGATTAGGTATACTTGCCTGCCATGAGCAAATACACAAGCATGTCCCCGGAATGGGACCGGTGGCTGGAGGCCAGCCTGGACAAACGTTGCCGGACGCAGGACATCGTGGCGGCCATGCTGGCGGCCGACTATGACGAGGGCTATGCCAGGCAGGTGGTGGCGGAACGCCTGGCGCTGCGCGAACCCGCCGCCGCGGACGTGGCGGCAACCGCCGGCCCTTACCTGTACGGCGAGCCGCGCATCCGGCACCGCGGCAATGTGATCCGCACCAGCGACCGCACGGTGCGCGTGGCGCTGCGGATCGAGCAGCCTGTGGTGGCCGTGCTGGACAATGTGCTGTCGGATGAGGAATGCGACGCCGTCGTCGCGATGGCGCGCACCGAGCTGCAGCCATCGGCCACGCTGAGCCCCGTCACCGGCGAGAACCAGGTGCGCGACCACCGCACCAGCCAGGGTGCCTTCCTGCGCAATGGCGACGATCCCCTGCTGCAGCGCCTCAACCGCCGCATCGCCGAAATCATGAACCAGCCGGTGGAACACGGCGAGGCCCTGCACGTGCTGCATTACCAGGTCGGCGCCGAATACAAGCAGCACCAGGATTTCTTCCATCCCGAGAATCCCGGCTTCGCCGCGACGCTGCAACGGGGCGGCCAGCGGGTGGCCACGCTGATCATCTACCTGAACGATGTGGAAGAAGCCGGCGATACGGTGTTCCCGAAGATCGGCGTGTCGATCGTGCCGAAAAAAGGGTCGGCGGTGTATTTCGAATACATGAACGACGCGGGACAGCTGGACGAGGCGTGCCTGCATGGCGGCGCGCCGGTGGTGACGGGAGAAAAGTGGGTGGCGACGAAGTGGGTGCGGCAGGGCGTGTTCAAGTAACTGCGCACGGCCCCGCCGGCGGCAAGGCCTACTCCGCGTCGCGCCCCATCTGGTCGATGATGCGCTTGCCCTGCTCGACGCCGCCGTCGCCCTCGCCCAGCGGCACATAGTAGTGGAACAGCGGCTCGCCATCCTTGTACACCGAGCCCATGCAGATGTCATAGCCCTTGTAGTGGACGGTCCTGGCATGCAGGGCAGCACCTGCAACGATGGATTCCCTCATGATTGCCTCCCTCAGATGATTTCCTTATGGTGTGACTTCCGGTCCGCCGGCGCATATCCGACGTCGGCGGGCTGTGCCTTACTGGTCCGACGGCTTCGAGTATGCGCCGGGGCGCATGTCTTGCACTGTGCGTAATTTCACCTAGCGGATATTACTTTCCGGCCACATCCTGTTCCCAGCCACCACCCAGCGCCAGGAACAGCGTCACCTGGTCGGCCGCCACCTGCGCGTCCGATGCGGCCAGCGCACTGTCGTTGGCGGCCAGCGTGCGGTCGGCGTCGAGCACCGTCAGGAAGTCGATCTTGCCCGCGTCGTACAGCCGGTGCGACTGGCTGGCGGCCAGCGCGCTCTGCGCCCGCGCGGCCTGCAGCGCCGCATTGCGGTCCAGTTCACGCGCGTAGACGGTCATCGCGCTTTCCGTTTCGCGCAGCGCGTTCAGCACCACGCCATCGAAGCGGGCCAGCGCGCCGGCCGTCGACGCTTCCGCCTCGGCGATGCGGGCGCGGCCCGAGCTGGTCGGCAGCGTCCACGAGATCAGCGGTCCCACGCTCCAGCGGAACGCGTTGCTCGCGCCGAGCCGCTCCATCGCACCGGTCGTACCGGCCGACAGGCCCAGGCTGACGCTGGGATACAGCTCGCTGGTGGCGACGCCGATGCGGGCCGTCGCGCCGGCCAGCGTGCGCTCCGCCTGGCGCACGTCGGGCCGGCGGCGCAGCAGCTGCGCGCCATCGCCCACCGGGATCGGCGCGGCCAGCCGGGGCGCCGCAACGCAGGCGATTTCGCCGTCCGGCATCTCGGCCGGCATGCGGCCCGTCAGCGCGGCCAGCCGGTAATGCGCCGTGCGCTGCTGCGCCAGCAGCGGCGGCAGCGCGGCGCGCAACTGCTCCAGCTGCGCGCGGGCGCGGGCATCGTCCAGCACCGTGCCGCGGCCGGCCTGGATGCGGCGCCCCGTCATGTCGACGAAGCGCTGCTGCAGGTCCACCGACTGCTGCGCCACGCGCACCTGGTGGCGTGCGGCGCACGAATCGGCGTAGGCGCGGGCCGTATCGGCCGCCACCGTCACGCGCACCAGGTCCAGCGCCGCTTCGGCCGACTCGCGGTCCGCACTGGCCGCCTCGACGCCGCGGCGGATCTTGCCGAACAGGTCCAGCTGGTACGACACGCCGATGCCGGCATCGTGGCTGTAGCCGTCGGCCAGCGGATTCGGCAGGCCTTTCGCGGCGGCCGATGCGCGGCCATACGCAGGCGACGCCGATGCGCTGACGACGGGATCGGCGGTGCCGGCCACTTCCTGCTGCACGGCGCGGG
>DKJA01000205.1:0-167 GCA_002454505.1 Oxalobacteraceae bacterium UBA6704 | reverse complement strand
CGGCAGCGGTGCGGCGCTGACCGACGGCTCGGCCGTGCCGAGGAAAGGCGCGGCCGCGGCGGGACGGTTCACCGCCGCCTGCTCCGGCAATTTATAGTCGGGACCGACGGTGCCGCAGGCGGCCAGCACTGCCAGCGACAAGGGCGCCAGGCGTTTCAGGTAAATGT
>DKJA01000206.1 GCA_002454505.1 Oxalobacteraceae bacterium UBA6704 | reverse complement strand
GCAGGAAGGCCAGATCAAATATGGCGAACATCTCGTGTCGCCATCCTGCTTCGCCAATCTGCATGGCAGCGGCAACCGCAATGCGTGGAAGGCGGTCTGGCTGCGCTTTCCCGGCACCGAGCAATGGGTGCTCGCCGATACGTGCCGGACGATGCGGAAGGCAGCGATCGCCCGCCTTTTCAGCGGCGCCGCGGCGCAAGAGGAGCATCCCACACGTGACAAGCTGTCGCAGTTGGCGCAGCAGCGAGACACGCACGTATCGCCCTCTGCCAGTTCCGCCACACCGCCAGAGACGCCTGCCGAAACCACCGCCGTTCCGGCAGGTGCGCCAGCCCCATCCCATCGCCCGGGCGACAGCCACGCGCAAAATGGCAAGGGCAAGCGCAGGCGCCGCCGCAAATGGCATGCGGCGAAACAGGTGGCCGGCAAGCGCGCTGGCACGGCACCGGCCACGCCGCAGGCCGCAACCCGGCGAACGTGATCCACCACGTCCACCTGGCCGCGCGCCGACACTGATGGCTTTTTGGGGCAGGCTCTTGTTCGGTCTGCGCCGGGGTCAAGGCCGGCCCGCGGCTTCAGCGACGGTTTTACCGATTGACCAGCTTCGCCGGGATGAACGCCCAGACGAGAATCGCGCCCAGCGTCAGCGTGCCGGCCACCAGGTACAGGCCGGACGACAGGGAGCCGGTCTGCTGCTTCAGCCAGCCGATCACGGTCGGGCTGACGAAGCCGGCCAGGTTGGCCGTGGAGTTGATCAGCGCGATGCCGGCCGCCGCGCCGGCGCCGCCCAGGAAGGCCGTCGGCAGCGCCCAGAACATCGGCAGCGCGCTGACAACGCCCATCGCGACCATCGTCAGGCCAAGCACGGACAGCACCGGGCTGGCGCTCATCGTGGCGCACAGCAGGAGGCCGCAGGCGGCAAACAGCACCGGGCCGATCACGTGCCAGCGGCGTTCGCGGCGGCGGTCGGCGCTGCGCGAGATGAGGATCATGCTGACCAGCGCCACGGTGTACGGGATCGCCGAGATCAGGCCGATGACGGTGATGTCGGCCACGCCCAGGCCCTTGATGATCGTCGGCTGCCAGAAGCTCAGCGCATATGAGCCGGAGATGATGCAGAACAGGATCAGCGCCAGCACCCACACGCGCGGCGAGCGGAACGCCGCGCCGATCGAGCCGTGCGTGCGCACCGTGTTGTCCTTCTCGATGTCGCGGCGCACCAGCGCGCGTTCGTCGGCGCTGAGCCAGCGGGCATCCTCGACGCGGTCGTCCAGGTGCTTCAGCACGATCAGGCCCAGCACGATGCCGGGCAGCGCCTCGAGGATGAACAGCCACTGCCAGCCGTACATCGCCAGCGTGCCGCCCATCGACGCCATCAGGTAGCCGGACAGCGGGCCGCCCAGCAGGCCGGAGACGGGATTACCGGCCGTGATCAGCGCGACGATGCGGCCGCGCCGGTGCGACGGGAACCAGTACGTCAGGTACAGCAGGATGCCGGGATAGAAGCCCGCTTCGGCGATGCCGAGGAAAAAGCGCAGGATGTAGAACTGCGTCGGCGTCGTCACCCATGCCGTGCACATCGACAGCACGGACCACGTGATCATGATCCGCGCGATCCAGCGCCGCGCGCCCAGCTTGTGCAGCAGCAGGTTGCTGGGCACTTCGAAGAAGAAGTAACCGAGGAAGAACATGCCGGCGCCGAGGCCGAACACCGCTTCCGAAAATTGCAGGTCGCTGAGCATCTGCAGCTTGGCGAAGCCCACGTTGACCCGGTCCAGGTAGGCCGTCACGTAGCACGCGAACAGCAGCGGCACGAAACGGATGGCAATGCGTTTGTAGATCGAATCGGCCTGGTCGGCCGCGGCCCGGCTGGCCGCGGATTCGCTTGACGAATCGGCGCTGGCGTAGTCCATGGTATCTCCTTGGTGAACTGTTTTTTTATTGGTTTGAACGTGTGCCGCCGCCACGGCACGCTGCGCTGGCATGCCGTGGGGGCGCGTCGGAAAAGCGGCTTATTCGGGCGCCTTGCCCGTGGTGCGCACGGCGCGCAGGAAGTCGAAGTCGACGCCCTGGTCGGCCTGCGTGACCGACTGCAGGAACAGCTTGCGGTAGCCCCGCTCCGCCGTCGGCGGAATCACTGGCTGCGCGGCGGCGCGGCGCGCCAGTTCCTCGTCCGTCACCTGCAGGCTGATCTCGCGATTGGCCACGCTGAGGCGGATCCGGTCGCCCGTCTGCACATAGGCCAGCGGGCCGCCGATGGCCGCTTCCGGCGTCACGTGCAGCACGATGGTGCCGAACGCGGTGCCGCTCATGCGCCCGTCGGAGATGCGCACGATGTCCTTGACGCCGGCCCGCGCCAGTTTTTTCGGAATCGGGATATAGCCTGCTTCCGGCATGCCGGGCGCGCCTTTCGGGCCGATGTTCTTCAGCACGAGGATGTCGTCGGCGGTGACGTCGAGGTCGTCGCTGTCGATGCGGTTGGCCATGTCCTCGCTGTTCTCGAACACCACCGCGCGCCCTTCGTGTTCCATCAGCTTCGGATGCGCGGCGGACTGCTTGATGATGGCGCCGCCCGGCGCCAGGTTGCCGCGCAGGACAGCGATGCCGCCCTGCGGATAGATCGGGTCGGCGAACTTGCGCACCACGTCCTGTTCGAACGGCGCATCGTAGCGGTCAATCTCCTCGCCCAGCGTGCGGCCGCTGACGGTCATCGCTTCGAGGCGCAGCAGCGGTTTCAGTTCGCGCAGCAGCGTGGCCATGCCGCCGGCATGGTGGAAGTCTTCCATGTAGTGCTGGCCGGACGGCTTCAGGTCCAGCAGCACCGGCGTTTCGCGGCCCATCCGGTCCAGCCCCGCCAGGTCGATGTCGATGCCGAGGCGGCCGGCGATCGCCGTCAGGTGGATGATGCCATTCGTCGAACCGCCGATCGCCAGCAGCACGCGCATGGCGTTCTCGAACGATGCGGGGGTCAGGATCTTGTCGATTGTCAGGCCGTCGAGGGCCATCTGCACGGCCTGCGCGCCGGTCTGTTCGGCCACGCGGATGCGGTCCGCGGTGACGGCCGGCGGCGATGCGCCGCCTGGTACCGTCATGCCCAGCGCTTCGGCGATGCAGGCCATCGTGCTGGCCGTGCCCATCACCGAGCAGGTGCCCACGCTGGCCACCAGCTGGTTGTTGACGGCGGCGATTTCCTCGCCGTCGATTTCGTCGGCGCGGAACTTGCCCCAGTAGCGGCGGCAGTCGGTGCAGGCGCCCACGCGTTCGCCGCGGTGCGCACCGGTCAGCATCGAGCCGGTGATCAGCTGGATCGCCGGGATATTGGCGGACGCGGCGCCCATCAGCTGCGCCGGCACGGTCTTGTCGCAGCCGCCGATCAGCACCACTGCATCCATCGGCTGGGCGCGCACCATCTCCTCGGTGTCCATCGACATCAGGTTGCGCAGGTACATGCTGGTCGGCGTCGAGAAGCTCTCGTGGATCGAGATGGTCGGGAAGTCCACCGGCAGGCCGCCGGCCAGCATGACGCCACGCTTGACCGCTTCGATCAGCTGCGGCGCGTTGCCGTGGCAGGGATTGAAGCCGCTGCCCGTGTTGGCGATGCCGATCACGGGGCGGTCCAGCGCATTGTCGGTGAAGCCCGCGCCCTTGATGAAGGCCTTGCGCAGGAACAGCGAGAAGCCCTGGTCGCCGTAGTTGGCCAGGCCCTTCTTCATGCCGCGTGGTTTGTTCTTGTCGTTGTCGTTGCTGTCGTTCGCCATGATTGACTCCGTGAATATCAGATATGCACGCATTGTCTTTTGAACCGGACGCAAATACAATTTCGTATCACCTTCTTCAGAAGATAAAATCTTTATCGTCCCGATGGAACTCCGTTATCTGCAGACGTTTGTCGCCACCGTCGAATGCGGCTCGGTCGCCGAAGCGGCCCGGCGCCTCGACATCACCGCGGCCGCCGTTGCCGCCCGCCTGAAGGCACTGGAAGAAGAACTGGGCACGACGCTGGTGCGCCGCGCCGGCCGCGCCGTCAAGCCCACCAGCGCGGGACTGAACATCCTGGCCTGCGCGCGCGACATGCTGCGCACCGAGAAGGACCTGCGGGCGATGGCGTCGGACGAAGTGCGCGCCGGCGAGCTGACGCTGGGCACCTTCGTGTCGGCGCTGACCACCGTGCTGCCACCCGTGCTGAAGCGCCTGTACGCGGACCATCCGGAGCTGTCGGTCTCGGTCGTGTCGAACTCGTCGACGGAGCTGTGCCGGCTGGTGGCGCGCGGCGAGCTGGATGCGGCGGTGGTCGTCGAGCCGCAGTTCGCGCTGCCGAAAACCTGCGCGTGGCTGCCGCTGATGGACGAGCCGCTGGTGGTCGTCGCGCCCGCGTCGCAGCTGCATCGCGATGCGCACGACCTGCTGCGCAGCGAACCGTTCATCCGCTACGACCGCTCGGTACTGGGCGGGCAACTGGCCGACCGCTACCTGCACGAACAGGGCATCGCGCCGCGCCAGCGGCTGGAGATCAACGGGCTGATGTCGATCGCCGTGCTGGTCGACCAGGGCCTCGGCATCTCGCTGCTGCCCGACTGGTCGGCGCTGTGGTCCGGCGGGCTGGCCATCGGCCGCGTGGCGCTGCCGGGCCATGCGCCGGTGCGGCGGATCGGCATCGTGTGGGGCGTGCAGAGCCCGCGCGCGGTACTGACCGGCCAGTTCATCCAGTATGCGCAGGCGGTGTTCGACAAGCCTTCGTAGCTCGAACGTGCGGTGCGCGGCCGCGCACCTGTGGCAAGATGGTGCGTACCAACGGAGGGCCCATGGCACAGATCACCCACCAGATCGGCAGCCGCACCTACACCTTCGCCGGCCTGCGCGAGCTGCTGGCGAAAGCCACGCCGGCACGCTCCGGCGACTACCTGGCCGGCGTGGCCGCGGGCAGCGCCGAGGAACGCGTGGCCGCGCAGATGGCACTGGCCGACCTGCCGTTGACGACCTTTCTGAACGAGATGGTGGTGCCCTATGAAGCGGACGAAGTCACGCGCCTGATCGTCGACAGCCACGATGCCGCGGCCTTCGCGCCGGTGCGGCACCTGACCGTCGGCGGCCTGCGCGACTGGCTGCTGAGCGATGCTGCGGACGAAGCGATGCTGGCGCGGATCGCGCCGGGCATCACGCCGGAGATGGCAGCGGCCGTGGCGAAGATCATGCGCATCCAGGACCTGGTGCTGGTGGCGCGCAAGTGCCGCGTCGTCACGCGCTTTCGCAATACGATAGGCCTGGCCGGCACGCTGTCCACGCGGCTGCAGCCGAACCATCCCACCGACGATGCGTCCGGCATCGCGGCCAGCCTGTTCGACGGGTTGATGCATGGCTGCGGCGACGCCGTCATCGGCATCAACCCGGCCACCGACAATGTGCCACAGGTGATCCGGCTGGTGAGCATGCTGGGCGAGATCATCGACCGCTATGCGATCCCCACCCAGTCCTGCGTGCTGACGCACGTGACCAACACCCTCGCCGCCATCGGACGGGGTGCGCCGGTGGACCTCGTGTTCCAGTCGATCGCCGGCACGCAGGCCGCCAATGCCAGCTTCGGCATCGACCTGGCGCTGCTGGCGGAAGCCCGCGCGGCGGCGTTGTCGCTGGGCCGCGGCACGGTGGGCGACAACGTGATGTACTTCGAGACGGGGCAAGGCAGCGCGCTGTCGGCCAACGCCAATCACGGCCTCGACCAGCAGACCTGCGAGGCGCGGGCATATGCGGTCGCGCGCGCGTTCAAGCCGCTGCTGGTGAATTCGGTGGTCGGCTTCATGGGGCCCGAATATCTGTACGACGGCAAGCAGATCACCCGCGCCGGCCTGGAAGACCACTTCTGCGCCAAGCTGCTCGGCCTGCCGATGGGCTGCGACGTGTGCTACACCAACCACGCCGAAGCGGACCAGGACGACATGGACGTGCTGCTGACGATGCTGGGCGCGGCCGGCTGCACCTTCGTCATGGGCGTGCCCGGCTCGGACGACATCATGCTGAACTACCAGAGCACGTCGTTCCACGATGCGCTGTACGCGCGCCGCGCGCTGGGGCTGCAGCCGGCGCCGGAATTCCTTGCCTGGCTGCGCGGCCTGGGCATCTTTGCCGACGGCGACCAGGTAAAACTTGGCGGCGCGGTGCCGGCGCTGTTCCAGCGCGCGCTGCGGCAGCTGTCGTGAAGGAGTGCAGATGACGGACACGATCGTCAATCCCTGGCAGGCCCTGCGTCGATTGACGCCGGCCCGGATCGCGCTGGGCCACACGGGCATCAGCCAGCCGACCGGCGCGCAGCTCGACTTCCAGCTGGCGCATGCGCAGGCGCGCGATGCCGTGCACCTGGACCTCGATACGGCTGCGCTGCAAGATGCGCTGGCGGTTTCCTGGCCGGGCCTGCCCCCTGCCCTGCGCCTCCACAGCGCGGCGGAGAACCGCAATGTGTACCTGCAGCGGCCGGATCTGGGCCGGCGGCTGGACGCGCCTTCACGCGCGGCTGCGGCAGCAGTCGCAGGAACTTGCGACCTGGCCTTCGTGGTGGCGGATGGTTTGTCGGCCCTCGCCGTCGCGCGGCATGCGGCGCCGTTCCTGACGGTGTTGCGCGCGCGGCTCGCGAAGGAAGCGTGGTCGGTCGCACCTGCGGTCATCGTCGAACAGGGCCGCGTGGCGGTCGGCGACGAAGTGGGCGAACTGCTCGGTGCGAAGATCGTCGTGGTGCTGATCGGCGAGCGGCCGGGTCTCAGCTCGCCCGACAGCATGGGCCTTTACATCACCTGGGCGCCCCACGTGGGGCTGACGGATGAAAGCCGCAACTGCATCTCGAACGTCAGGCCGGACGGGCTGCATTACGAAGACGCAGCGGTCAAGCTGCATTACCTGCTTGGCGAAGCGCGGCAGCGGCAGTTGACGGGCGTCGCGCTGAAGGACGAAACCACCGGCGATCCCGCGCTGGCAGGCAGCGCGCCCGGGTTCCTGCTCTGACCCCGTTTTTTAGATGAACGGCCAGTTCAGGATGCGCTTCGCATGCAGCACGGCGCGCGTGACCACATAACCGGCGGCGAAGCCGAACGCCAGCAGGCAATACGCGTCGCCCGTGAACGCCAGGAACACGCCGCCGACGGTGGCGCAGGCCACCGCCACCATCAGCACCAGCTCGATGCTGAAGAAAAACGCCGCCGCGTCGCGCCAGACGCGCAGCATCAGGGCCAGCGCTTCCCTGACCGTCTTGATGTTGTAACCCATGCCATATTCGCCAAAAGATAATTCCGGAGCCGGAAATGAAAAGCGCCGGCAGGAGCCGGCACTTTTCTGATTTTACCTCAAAGAAATAGTTTCGGCCGACTTGATCAAACAGTCTGTGCCTCCAACGCGAATTCAGCTCGTTTCCAGCAGGTCAACACAGGACAACGGGTTATCACGGGAAGCCAGGGCAATTCCCAGGTTCGCTTTCGCTACCAGCTCCATTGGCTTCAGGTTTTGCACATAGTGACCGTGTGTGATGCGGTCCATCCCGGCTCCTGCCAGTTTGGCCACTGTACGCAGGCTGGCAGCCAACGCGACGCTGTCGAGCCGTCCGCCATGAAGAACGAGATTCCGTTGCCGGTAGAGGCGGTGAAAGGAATCCCCGATTGCCTCGCGGATGGTGCGCAATTCCGGCCCGGGATTGGCCAGCAGTTTGCTCATCCGCTCAACAGCCGCCTGGTCGGCAAGTGAGCGCATCCGGGGCAATCTGCCGTCGACGATCATCTGCGCCAGGATACGGCAACGGTCCCGGTTGGTCTGTGCGCCGGCCAGATGCGAGTTCACATCCGGATGGCTGGCTTGAGCGCTGTAGGAAAGTGTCGTGAGCTCTGCTCGAGGAAACGAACAGGTCACCAGGGTTGCCAGATTGTCCGCGGCCGAAGCCCGGTCACTCGGATCGGCAAGCAGCCCCTCGATGGCGCCCCACCCTCCGGCGATTGCAGCGGGCGGTGAACTCCCTTCCAGATGTGCCAGCAGTTCCAGTGCTGCATCGACGCTTTGATTGGCGTCCGGCGAGAAAACCCGATCCTCGCGAAACAGCTCCTTCACACCAACGCCTCTTGCATCTTCCTTCAACGGTGCGGGAGCGTTATCGCCCTTCACCCACAGCCACGGCACGCGATTCAACGCTTCACCGGTGGCAAGCAGCGCACGCGCAGAGTAGCGGTCGGATTCACTGCGGGCAGCCTGCGCTGCACCGATCGTATCCCGGGCTTCCATCCTTAATACCATGGCCGCCTGTGCGCGTACGCCGGCGGTGGCAAAGCCGTTAGCCCTCAGCCATGCCGTGATATCGGGGCCTTGCAGCCACGCGTCGGGCATTCCATTGGGAAATTTCGGGATGGTGACGAATGCCAGCAACACGTCGAATTCACGCCGCGGATTCGCGATCATTTGCGACTGCAACGCTTCGCATAGTTGCGCCAGGGTGACTGGCTCCGGCACCTTCAACCACGACTTAATAAAGCCATGCAAGTACGCGCCGGAAAAGCCCGCATCCAGCATGTGGGCAGCCACGCTGCGGGCAAAATGTTCCACTGTGAATCTGCCGGCATCGACACATCGCGCCCACCTCGTCAGATAGTCGGCGGAAAGTCGTATTGCCAGATCGCGGATTGCATAATGAGCAGCGCCCTCGGCACGCGGCACCTGCTGAACCTGCTCGCGGAGAAATGCTTTTTCAGCGTCCGAAAACGCGGGATGAGCGCCGACCCGCTTTTGCAGGGACGACGTCATGCGCTTGATGGCTCCGTCGCTCAGGTGCCCCTGCCGCATTGCCGCACATGCCTCGAACAGCTCCTCCATTGCCAGCACGACGCCAATTCCCCAAAGCGAGCGATTCCACGACCTCACAGGTGTCAGGAATTCGAGTAGTCGCACTACGGCAACATTCTCACGTGGATTGACAATCGTGCTCATGACACGTACATTATCACCACGTGTCGGAAAAACTCTGGCCAACCGTCTAAGCGGGGCGCGACCCGGCCGGATGCCGCAGCAAGTCTGCAAAATCCCAATGGCTCAAGCCCCCATCTATTCAAGGCCCTGCATTGCAGGGCCTTTTCTTTTCTGCCTGGCGCTTTATCGGCCTCTACGATAGGTAGAGGTGCCGAGCCCGATCCTGGCAGATCGGGCCCGGCACTGCAATGCGCCCTCTCTTACCGCCGCACCGGCAACTCGATATAGCTCTGGTTGTCGCCGGCGTGATGGATCACGTTATCGGCGATGACACCCTCTTTCTCGCTTTCGTTCGCGCCACCGGTATTGAGGTTGCGGACGAATTTCGGGAAGTTCGACGACGTCACTTCGACGCGGATGCGGTGGCCCACGCCGAACTGGTTGGCGGTGGTGATCGGCGTCGGGCGGATCGTGTACAGCTCGCCCGGCGCCATCATGGCCGGCTTGTCGTAGCCGTCGCGGTAGCGGGCGCGGAAGATCGTGTCGCCGATGATCCACGCCGTGCCGTCCGGCGCGACATCGACCAGCTTGACGGCGAAGTCGGTATCCTTCGCGCTGGACGACACCTTCAGCACCGCGTCCACGAAGCCGACCACATCGACGGCCTTGGTCAGCGGCTCGCTGGTGTACACCAGCACGTCGCTGCGCGCTTCGATCACGCGCTGGTCGAACGCGCCCGGCACGACGATGCCGCCGTTGCAGCAGTCGCCGCCGCCGATGGTCTGCACCGGATTCATCGGATCATAGCGGTAGCGGTCCGCCGCCTCGTTGGCCGGCGGCGCTTCGGCCGCCAGGCGGCCGTCGCCATACAGCGAATTGGCCTTGCCGCCGGAGCGCAGGTAGAGGCGCATCGGCTTGACTTCCTGCGGCGGCCATTGCGCCGCGCTCTCCCAGCGGTTGGCGCCCATCAGGTAGTAGCGCACGTGCGGCGTGGCGGCCGGGAAGGCCTTGCCGTTGCCCTTCAGCCAGCGGTCGAACCAGCTGAAGACGGCGCCATCGACGTCGAAGCTGGTGTCGCCCATATCGCGTTCGCCGACCGTCGTTTTCGGGCCCAGCTTGGCGTAGGCGCAATGCGGTACGGGTGCGATCACCGTGAACTGGTTGGCGCTTGCTTCCTTGTCCGTGTTGGCGGCGCGCGCGACGTTGAACAGCTCCAGGTTCGGGCCGATCGACACGTCGTACCAGCTGTTGAACCACAGCGCCGGCACGCCCCAGCCCATGCCTTCGTGATACAGGCCGCCCTGCTGCCAGGCCGGATCGGCCGGCGTGCGGGCGATCAGCTGCTCGAAGGTTGCCGGCGGCTCGCCCAGCGCGGTCAGCATCTGGTTGACCGGCAGGTGCTTGATCTGCTTGTTCCAGTCGACCTTCGGCTTGACGGCATCCAGGTCGTTGTACGCTTCGATGCGGGCGCGCAGCTTCTCGTCCGTCAGCGATGCCGGCAGTTCGGCGCGCAGCGGGTTGTCGACGCCGTACAGCCACACGAAGAACAGGTTGCGCGGCACGCCGCCGGTGTACCAGTTGCCCTGCTCCTGGAAGCGGCCCACCTTGCCGATGCCGGCGCCGGATGCCATCGGCACCATCGCCGCGTGCGCCGGGTGGTTCATGCCGGCCAGCGCCAGCTGCCATTCGGCGGACGACGAGCAGCCCAGCGTGCCGACCTTGCCGTTCGACCAGTCCTGTTTGGCGATCCAGCTCAGCGTGTCGTAGCCGTCCGTCTGCGGGTAGCCGAGGATCTGGTATTTGCCTTGCGAGAAATAGCGGCCCCGTTCGTTCTGGACGATGAAGGTATAGCCCCGCTTGACCGATTCCAGCACGTAGCGGAACGTGCCGCCGCGCAGCTTGTGCTCGTTGTATGGCGTCTTCCACAGGATGGTCGGCAGCTTGCCGTCGGGATTCTTCGGCGAGTAGATGTCGGTGGACAGCGCCACGCCGTCGCGCATCGGCACCATCACGCCGGGCCGCGAAACGGCGATCTGCGCCAGTTCCTTTTCCATCGCTTCAGGGCTGTACTTGCTGTAATCCTGCGCGACCGCGGAGGTGGTGGACGACAGGGCCAGCGTGCCGGCGGCAAGGCTTGCAATAATCTGTTTCAAGAATACTCCCGCAAATTCAGGTTGAGAGGGGCAAAGCCTCCGCAGTATATTTTATTTTCATGCAGCAAAAGAAAAACGGTGACAGGCACCATTTTTCTGGGAATATTTCCAGAAAAATGGTGCCTGTCACCGGTGCCACCCTGGAGACGAAAAGCGCGCCCTCAGTTGCCGAACGCGTAGCGCAATCCCGCCCACACCGTGCGCGGCGCGCCCGGCGCATGGAACGTCGACGCGACCAGCGTGGAATTGTCGCCGGACGCCGAGAACGGCCGGGCGATGAAGTTGCCTTCCGGCGTCAGCCCCGTCTCGCCCAGCTGCGCCGCGCTGGCGTAGCGGCGGTCGAACAGGTTGCTGACCTGGACGAAGAAGCGCAGTTGCCGGGTCGGCTGGTAAGTCGTGCCCAGGTCGAACACGGCATAGCCGCCGGAGCGCCCGCTGCCCACGTAATACGTCCCGTCCGGTTCGTGCTGGCCGTTCTCGTTGCCGCGCGCCAGCGCGCCGGACACGGCGCGCATGCCCGCCGCCACCGACCAGGCGGGCGTCACGCGCCAGTCGGCGCTGGCCTTGAACAGGTGGCGCGGGATCAGCGGCATCCGGTCGCCCGGCCGGACCTCGATATTGCCGTCGTCGTCGGCGCTGCTGTTGGCCTCGGCGTTGAGCAGTTCGGCGCTGCGGAAGGTGGCGTCCAGGTGCGTGTAGCTGGCGTTCCAGGATACGTCGCCCGTGCGGCCGTCCAGCCCCAGCTCGACGCCCTGGCGGCGCGTCTTGTCGACGTTGCGGAAGTAACCGAAGCCCGCCGCATTGTCGGCGACGAACAGGATGTCATCGCCATTGGTGGCGCGGAACACGCCGGCATTCCAGTGGACCTTGCCGGCGACCTTGCCGCGCAGGCCGGCCTCCCACGTCTTCGTGACGACCTGCCGCAGCGGCGGATCGCCGGCCATCGCATTCGGCAGCTTGCACGGGTTTTCCGGATCGGCGCAACCCAATTCCACGGCGGTCGGCGCACGCGTGCCTTCGTTGTAGCCGGCATAGACGTTGAGCTCGCGCGCTGCGCTCCAGGTGGCGCCGATGGCCGGATTGAAACGGTTGAAGCGGTGGTCGCCATCAAGCGAGCCGGCGCCGCCGCCGGGCGTGATGTGGTCGCGGTTGCGCACGGTGGTGCGGTTGTAGCGGCCGGACAGCGTCAGGTGCAGCGTGTCGCTCACGCTCAGCGTATCGGTGGCGTACACGCTGGCCGTGCGGGTGCGGCCCGCCAGGTCGACGCGCGCATCGACGGGCGTGCCGTCGTCGTCGATCTCGCTGCCGTCGGCGAAGAAGTCGACGGGCGTCACGCTGTGGTCGGGATTCAGGTAGCCGAACTGGGCCGACTGGGTGAAGTCGACGCGGCTCTTGTCGTAGGCGGCGCCCAGGATGAACTGGTTATTCTGGCCGGCCAGCTTGCCGGACAGCGTGACCTGCCCGCTGACGCCGTAGTTCTGCTGGCGCGTATTTGTGCGGTTCAGCACGCCGTTGCACTTCTCCGCCGGCTCGTCGTCCAGCAGCACGTTGGCGATGCAGCGCCACGACGGGAACGGCGTGTTGGCCGCCGTCGCGCCGCTGGCCGGGAAGCCGGAATAGCCGGCCTCCGCCAGTGCCTCCCGCTCGGCGGCGCTGGGCTGGTAGACCGACTGATCGAGCGCATCGTCGTTCATGTCACCGTTCAGCGTTGCCGTGCGGATGCGCCGGTAATACGCGTTGCCGGACAGTTGCACGTCGTTGTTCACCTGGTGGCTGCCCACCAGGTTGAACAGCATGGAGCGGTTCTTCGTCTGGTCCGGCGACGTGTAGATGCTGGACCAGTCCCGCTGCAGGATGCGCTCCTCCTGCAGGCCGTTGCCCGTCAGCCGGGTATGCGCCAGCGCGGCGGTCAGCGCCACGTCGGTGCGGCTGTCGGCCCAGCCGACCTTGCCGAAGAGCTGGCCCAGCCGGGTCGGCGACGCATCGCGCCAGCCCTCCTCCCGGAAGCCGTTGCCGGTCGCGTACCAGTGCCAGCCCTGGGCGTTGTGGCCGCCGTGCTCGAATTCGATCTCCTTGCGGCCGTAGCGTCCGACCAGCGCCTGCACCGACGTGCCGGCGTCGTGCAGGCCGTCCCTGGTGCGGATCGACAGCGCGCCGCCCAGCGTGTTCAGGCCGAACAGGGGATTCGAGCCGGGCATCAGCGTCAGCGATGCGATGGCGGCGCGCGGGATCAGGTCCCAGCTGACGACGTCGCCGAACGGCTGGTTGACGCGCACGCCGTCCACGTAGACAGACACGCCCTGCGGCGTGCCGAGCAGCGGCGATGCCGTGAAGCCGCGGAAGTTGATGTCCGGCTGGAACGGATTGCCCTGGATCTCGTTGACGAACACGCTGCCCAGGCGGCGGTTCAGCGCGTCGGGCAGGTTGGCGCTGTCGGTGCCGGTCACGGCGACCTTGTCCAGCGTCTGCACATTGGCCGGGATCTGCTCGCGCGGCAGGCCCAGGCCCGGCAGCGGCGTGTTGCCGACGATTTCCACGACCTGCGGTGCCGGGTCGTCCGCCGCCCGGGCCGGCATGGCGGACCAGCCGGCGGCGATGGCGGCGGCGATGACGGTCGGGCCGAGGCGCCGGCCGGGCCGGGCTTGCTGGGTGGTCTTGCGCTGGTTCATCACGCGGGTCTCCTGTTTTTTGTTCGGACTTTGCCGGCAGTATTTCAAGGAAAGCAGCGTACTTGCTAGGGAAAATTTCCCGACATGCCGGCGGATGCGTGGCATGGAAGTTGCGTATTCGATTCCCATAAAAATCGACCACGAGGAGACCCATGGACCTGCGCCGCCGCCTGATCGGCTCACTCGGCCTGCTGCTCGGCTGCCTGCTGGCGATGACCGCCGTCATCCAGCTGTATTCGCTGCGCACGGATATCGAGGCGGAGGTCGCGGCGTCCGCCCGGCTGGTGAACGTGCTGCTGGCGGCCGGCAACGAACGGCCCGGTGCGCTGGACGAACGCCTGGCCCGGGCCGGCCTGCGCCACCTCAGCATTCGCACCGCGGACCAGCCCGCGGCCAGCACTCCGCCGCATCCCCTGCTCGCCTGGCTGGGCCTGGCGCCGGAAGAGCGCCGCGAACAGGCCATCCGCATCGGTGCGCAGACGCTCTACATCGCACCGAATCCCCGCTCGGAAATCGACGAACGGCTGGCGGACACTGTGCGGATCTGGATCACCCTGCTGTTCATTTCCGGAACAACCTTCCTCGTCACCTGGTGGTGCGCCGACCGCGCACTGGCGCCGGTACGCGAACTGGAAGCGAGCCTGCACCGGCTGGCGCGCGGCGAGCCGGATCCGCACCTGCCCGCGTTTGCGCTGCGCGAATTCGGCCGCGTGGCGCGCGCCATCGAGCACCTGGCCGGCGCACTGGCCGACGCCCGCGCCGCGCAGCACGAACTGGCGCGCCAGCTGATCACCGTGCAGGAGGAGGAACGGCGGGCGCTGGCGCGCGAGCTGCACGACGAAATGGGCCAGACGCTGACGGCGCTGAGCGTCACGGCCACCCACCTGGAACGCCACGCCGCGCACCTGACGCCGGCCGCCGTCACCGAATGCGCGGGCGACCTGCGGCGCGAGCTGCGCACCGGCGGCGACCAGCTGCGCACGATGCTCAAGACGCTGCGCCCGCACGGCCTGCATGCCAGCGGCCTGCCGCAGACGCTGCGCGAACTGGTGCACGGCTGGCGCAGCCGCCACACGGAGATCGACTTCGCGCTGGACCTGCGGCGCCCGCTGCCGGAGATCGGCGATGCGATGGCGCTGGCGGTCTACCGCGTGGTGCAGGAAGCGGTGACGAATGTCGTGCGCCACAGCGGCGCCCGCCATTGCACGGTGCGGCTGACCAGCACCGGCGCCGCCCTGACGCTGGAGGTGATCGACGACGGCTGCGGCCTGCCGGCCGGCCCCCGCTGGCACGGCGGGCTGCTGGGCATGCAGGAACGGGTCGACATGGTGGGCGGCCGGCTGGATGCGCTGCCGAATCCGGCCGGCGGCCTGCGCCTGCGCGCCGTGTTCCCGCTGGCGGCCGATGCCGTGCAGGCCCCGGCTACTCCATTGAAAGCGCTGCCATGACCCGCATCGTCCTGGTCGACGACCATGCCATTGTCCGCAGCGGCTATCGCCGGCTGCTGTCCGCCGAACCGGATTTCGACGTCGTCGGCGAAGCGGCCACGGTGCCGGAAGCGAATGCGCTGGTGCAGCGCGAACGGCCCGACGTGGCCATCGTCGACCTGAGCCTGAAAGGCAGCAGCGGCCTGGAAGCCATCGCCGGCATGCTGGCCCGGGTGGCCACGCTGCGCGTGCTGGTGCTGTCGATGCACGACGATGCCGGCCACCTGGCGCAGGCGCTGAAGGCGGGCGCGCACGGCTACCTGACCAAGCGCAGCGAGCCGGAGGAAGTGATCGAGGCGATCCGCGACGTGATGCGGGGCCGGCGCGTGCTGTCGCGCGACATGGTCGACGTGGCGCCGCCCGACGGCAACGAAACGGTGCACGACCTGAAGCCCCGCGAATTCGAGCTGCTGCGGCTGCTGGTGCACGGCGAATCCGTGCAGGACATCGCCACCGTCATGCACCTGAGCCCGAAGACGGTGCTGAACTACCTGACGTCGATCCGCCAGAAGCTCAATGCCGACAACGACTTCAAGCTGATGCACCTGGCCGCCCGCTCGGGGCTGGTGGAATTCGGGGTGTCGGCGGCGGCGTGACGGCCGCCGCGGCGCACGGCGACTCAGCGATGAAGCGCCAGGCAAAGGAAAAGGATGGCAAACAGTACGAGCATCCCGACGAACTGGATGCCGCCGATTTCCCAGTAATGGGCCATCGCCACGTCCTTCTGCGCGCGGATGCGCCACAGTTCCCGCAAACTCATCGGGCGGATCCGCCCGAGCGACAGCGCGATGATGACCAGCCGGCCCAGGCTGTACAGCAACAGGTCGCCCAGCAGATGGAGCGCGATTTCGGCGATGAACATGGCGCGTGGCCCTTCCTTGACTGATGCCGTGTCAACGGTCGACCGGGAACCGTCTGGCGCCGGTCACGACAGGGTGCGCCGGACCGGTCCGGCCCTGCTCGCGATGATACCCGACAATCCCCGCCGGGCCACCGTCAAGGAAAACCGCCAGCCTGTTCGCTGTCAGGCGCGTGCCGTCAGTTCCTTCTCCAGGTATTTCTCCAGCCCTTCCAGCGAGCGGCCCTTGGTTTCCGGCAGGCAGACGGCGACGAAGATCAGCGAACCCACATTGATGGCGGCGAACACGAAGAACGTGGCGCTGCCGAACTGCGCCATGGCAATCGGGAACAGCAGCGCCACCAGGCCGTTGAACACCCACTGGCACGCCACGGCGGTGCCGGTCAGTACGCCGCGCAGGTGCATCGGGAACAGTTCCGACATCAGCAGCCAGTACACCGGCGCGATCAGCATCTGCATGAACAGCAGGAAGCACAGGATGCAGGCCAGCGCCGCATAGCTTTTCAGCAGCCCTTCCGGCATCCACAGCAGCACGGCGCCCAGCGCGGCCTGCGTGGCGACGACGAAGCCGAGGCCCGTCAGCAGCATGTGCCGGCGGCCGTGCTTGCCGATCAGCCAGATGCCGATGAACGTGGCGATCAGCGCGACGACGCCGTTGCCGATGGTGGCCGTCAGCGCCGCATTGGTGCCCAGGCCGGTGGACTGCAGGATGATCGGCGTGAAATACATGAACGCGTTGACGCCCGTGAACTGGGCCATGAAGCCCAGCCCGATGCCCAGCCACAGCAGTTTGCGGATCCACGGCGTGCCGAACACGGCCGACCAGCCCGCCTGCTCGCGGTCGATCTGGTTCAGCTTGATCATTTCCGCCATCTCCAGGTCGATCTGCTTGTCGGTCGAGCGGATCTGCTCCAGCACGGCGCGGGCCTCCTCCATGCGGTTCTTGCTGGCCAGCCAGCGCGGCGATGCGGGCACGAACAGCATGCCGATGCCCAGCAGGATGGCCGGCACGGCGGCAATCGCCAGCATGTGCCGCCACACGTCGGGCGAATCGGAAAAGTGCGCCAGCAACGCATTGAGGATGTAGGCGATCAGCTGGCCGCTGACGATCATCAGTTCGTTCTGGCTGACCAGCCGGGCGCGCCGGCTGGGGCCGGCCATCTCGGCAATGAACACGGGCACCGTGGACGAGGCGCCGCCCACGGCCAGGCCCAGCACGAAGCGCATCGCCACCATCACCGCCACCGACGGTGCCAGCGCCGTCCCCAGCACGCCGATCATGAACACCAGCGACAGGCCGATCAGCGTGGTGCGGCGGCCGTATTTGTCGGAAAAGGTGCCTGCCATCAGCGAACCGAATGCCGCGCCGAAGACCAGCGCCGACGTGACGATCCCTTCGGTGACGGGGTTCAGGCCCAGGCCGCCGAGTTGTTCCGGCTGGCTCATGAAGGGCAGCGCGCCCGAGATGACGCCGGTATCGTAGCCGAACGCCAGCGCCCCCATGGTGGCGGCGATGGCGACCTTGAAGACGAAGCGGCTTTCCTTGGTATCGGGTGGCAGCGTCACTGCGGCGGGGGGTATGGCTGAAGACATGAACGGTTTTCCTTTTCTTGAAATGACGAAGCTGATGCAGGCTCGGCGGGGCGCGGCGCGCGTCCCGCCTGGACGGCGGAACGGCTCGCCCGGCCGCTGGGTAGCGTCGGCGATTTCTTAACTTTGCTTAAGAAAGGATAATGGAAAGTGCCGTGAGTGACCGTTCGGCAACAGACATAAGGCGGCCGCCCGGCGGCAGCGACAGGCTCAGCGCGGCTGGTCCAGGCACTCCCGGTACAGCGCCAGATAGGCCGCGGCCGACTTTTCCCACGTGAATTGCGCGGCATGGGCGCGCACGCGTTGCGCGCCATCCCCGGCGGCGAAGCTGGCCATGCCGGCAGCAAAGACTTCGCACATGTGGTCCGGCTCGAAGTGGTCGAAATAAAAGGCGGCAGTGCCGCCCACTTCGGGCAGGCTGGTCAGCCGGGACAGGAACACCGGCCGGCCATGGTGCATCGCTTCCAGCGCCGGCAGGCCGAAGCCCTCGGCCAGCGAAGGGAACAGGAAGGCGGCGCAATGGGCGTAGTACCAGTCCCGGTCGGCCTGGTCGACCGGGCCGGTGACCGTCACGCGGTCGGCCACGCCGAACTGCGTTGCCGCCGCCATGATCTGCTGCCGGTAGTCGCCCTTCAGCACGCCCGCGATCACCAGCGTGTAGTCATTGCCACGCAACAGCGGTACCAGCACGTGGAAATTCTTCTTCGGGCAGACCATGCCGACGGCGAACAGGAAGCGCCCCGGCGGCATGAAGCGGGGCTGGTGGCCGGCCGGCGCGGTGGTGAAATCGGTGCCGTTGTAGATGACGGAAACCTTGCCCGCCGCCTCGGGGAAAACACGCAGGATGTCCGCCTTGACGAATGCCGAGATTGCCACGATGCGGTCGGCACCGGCAATTTTCGGCGTCATGCGCCCCATGTATCGGGCGAGCTTGCGGCTGCCGGCCGGCTGCTCGTGCACCTGGTTCAGGTCGTGCACCGTCATCACGGTGCGCGCGCGCACGCGTTGCGGGCCGAAGCGGCAATACTGGTCGGCGAAATGCACCACGTCGAACGCTTGCCCCTGCGGGAAGAACCAGCGGTGATAACCGCGGCGGCGCACGTACGACACCGTGTTGCCCAGCACGCCTTCCTGCGCCTGGCAGGTGTATGCACTCATGGCGAAGTTGCCCTGCGCCTGCCTGGCCAGCTCGCGGCCCAGGCTGCGGCCGAAGGTGTGCAGGCCGGTGTTGGCAAAGCGCATCGAGTCCAGCGTCAGCAGCAGCCTGGCCGTCATAGCCCCGCTTCTTCGATGCTGACCTTGCGCTGGCGTGCCGGGCCGCCGTCGCGCCACCGGAAGACCGTCTCGGCCACCTGCGCGGCGCTGATCGCTTCCATGCACGTGCAGGTCTGCGCGCCGGTGCAGCTGCTGCAGGCGCGCTCCGCGCTGAGCGAGGTGGCGTGCGTGCCCAGCGCGCCCCAGCGGGCGATATCGATCGGCTGCACGGGCGGGAACAGGCCCAGCGTGTTGCGGCCCAGCGCGGCCGCCATGTGCAGCGGGCCGGTGCCGCTGGCGATGAGCCCGTCCGCGCTGCCGATCAGCGCGACGAGGCCGCGCAGGTCGTAGCGGCCGCACAGGTTGCGCACGTTCGGGCTGGCCAGCAGCGGCGCGGCGTCGCGCGCCAGCAGCTCGCCCTCGGCGCGGCTGCCGGTGATCCAGATCGCGATGCCGGGATCGCCGGCCAGCATGGCCGCCAGCTCCGTATAACGCCGCAGCGGCCATTCGCGGCCGTTGCCGTTCGACTTCGGATGCAGGATCAGGTTGAACGGCGCCGCGGCGAACAGTTCGGTGGCGTCCGGCAGGCGCGGCGCCTGCAGGCCATACCAGGCGGGAATCTCCGCCAGCGGGGGAATGTAATCGATGCCGAGCGGCTTGAGCAGCGCGAAATTGAGCTGCGCTTCATGCAGCCGCGAGCGCACCCGGCTGAAGTGGGCCAGCCGGTTGCAGGTCAGCCAGTGATGCAGCCGGTGGCTGCTGCCCACGCGGTTCGGCACGCCGGCGCGCCAGGCGGCGCGGCTCAGCGCCCGGTTGGCGAAGGCAAAGATGACGGTGTCGTAGCGTTCTTCATGGAACAGCCGGTCGATGTCAACCTCTTCCAGTGCCAGCGTGCGGTCGATGAAGCGGCAGCAGCCGACCACCGGCGCCGCGTAGGCGCGGCACAGCATGTCGACTTTCACGCCGGGGATCGACTGCTTCAGGAACCCTGCCAGCGGCAGGGTCAGCACGACGTCACCGATGTTGTCGGTGCGGCAGATGAGGATGCGTGACAGGGCAGGAGGCATTACTTCAGAATGAACGTTTCGAGGTTTGGTTACATATGTTACAGCAACCCTCGCCCGGAGCCGAAGGGACTTTCAGGGATTTTTTGCTCGGAAACTGTTCGTTAATGTAGCGCGTTTATGCTGCGGCCGCCAATAAAGTCTCGGGCCGCCGGTCGGCGGCGGGGTCGGTGCCGGGATCAATATACGGGGCAGCGGCCCGGCTGTCCCGGTCCATGGCGCCGATTTACGCGCCCTTACCGCTTTTTGCCATGGCCCGGTTGCCCTTATAATCACGGCCGTTTGCCTTCGGCACGGCTACAGGACCATGAGACCACCGATCCACCCATCGCACCGGCGCCGCGCCGTGCTGGCGGCCGCCACGGCGTCGCTGCTGCCCTGGCACCCCGCCGCTGCCGACGACCGCGCAGCGCCCCATTCGCACGTGTTCACCGCGGCCGCGGCGGACGTGCTGACCGTCGTCGGCCCGTGGGAAATGACGGGACTCGAACCGTCGCGGGCCGGTTACATGTTCGCGCGGATGCAGGTGGTCGAGACACTGCTCGACGTGGACGACCGGGGCCGGCTGCAACCGATGCTCGCTTCATCATGGCAAGTCGCTGCCGATGGCCTGGCGTGGCGCTTCACGCTGCGCGGCAACCGGCGCTACCACGACGGCACGCCCGTGACGCCGGCCAGCGTGCTGGCCTGCCTGCAGCGCGCCCATGACCGGCCCGGCGTGCTGCAGCTGGCCGGCATCCGCGCCATGGCGGTCGAGCGCGGCGCCATCGTCGTCACGCTGGCGCGTCCGTTCGCCCCGCTGCCCTTCCTGCTGACCCATTACTCGGCGCAGATCCTGGCACCCGCCTCGTTCGATGCAAAGGGCCATGTGGCGGCCATTATCGGCACCGGACCGTTTCGCATCGCATCGCTGTCGCTGCCGCAGCAGTTCGACGTGGTGCGCTTTGCCGGCTACGGCGGCCTGGCGCTGCCGGGGCGCGTGCAGCGGGCCCGCTACATCAGCGTGGCGCGCGCGGAAACCCGCACGCTGCTCGTGCAGAGCGGCCAGGCCGACCTGGCGTTCTCGCTCGATCCGCCCGCCATTCGCGCGCTGCAGAACAGCCGGCAGGCCACGCTGGTGACGGCGATGCTGCCCCGTACCACCTTCCTCAAGCTCAATGCCGGCCACCCGCTGCTGGCCGACGTGCGGGTGCGCCGCGCCATCGCGCTGTGCGTCGAACGCGCCGGCATTGCCCGCGCCCTGCTGCGCGATGCGGACCTGGCGGCCACCCAGCTGTTCCCGCCATCGATGGCGCTGTGGCACGACGCCGCGCTGCCGCCGCTGCGCACCGATCCGGCCCGCGCGCGGCGGCTGCTCGAAGAGGCCGGCTGGCAGCCTGGCGCCGACGGCATCCGCCGCCGCCATGGCGGCCGTTTCGAACTGACGCTGACCACCTTTGTCGACCGCCCCGAGCTGCCCGTGATCGCCGCCGCGCTGCAGGAAGAGATGCGCCAGATCGGCATCGCCGTGCGGGTGGCGATCGGCAATTCCAGCGACATCCCCGCCGGCCACCGCAGCGGCACCTTGCAGATGGGCCTGGTGGCGCGCAATTTCGGCAACGTGCCCGATCCGGTCGCCACGCTGCTGCAGGATTTCGGCCCGGACGGCGGCGACTGGGGCGCGATGGGCTGGCGCAACGGCGAGGTGGCTGCCGCGCTGGCCCGCCTGGCGTCCGGCGCGACGGCTGGGCCGGCCGACCGCGCCCGCGTCGCGGCCGTGCTGCAGGCCGAGCTGCCGGTGATTCCCGTCGTGTGGTACCGCCAGGTGTGCGCCGCCAGCCGGCGCATCGCCCGCGCCAGCATCGACCCTTTCGAACGCAGCTACCGGATCTCCCACCTCGAATGGACCTGACGCCCTTTGCAACGCCGGCCTGGCGCACGCTTGCCGCCGCGCTGGCGCACCGCCTGCTGCAGGCGGCGCTGGTGGCGCTGCTGGTCGGCACGCTGTGCTTCTTCATGACGCGCATGCTGCCCGGCGACATGGCCTACCGCATCGCGGCGGGCCGCTACGGCTACGACATGGTGACCTCCGCCGCGGCCGATGCCGTCCGGCTGGAACTGGGCCTGGACCGGCCCTGGCTGGCCGCGCTGGGCGACTGGTGGCACCGGCTGCTGCACCTCGACCTGGGCATCTCGCAGGTGACGGCGCAGCCGGTGCGGGTCGAGATCGCTCAGCAGCTGGGACCCACGCTGCGGCTGTCGCTGCTGGCGCTGGCGTTTTCGCTGCTGATCGGCCCCACGCTGGGCGTGCTGGCCGGCCTGCGGCCCGGCGGCCTGCTCGACCGCGCCACGCTGGCCGTGTCGGTGGTGCTGCGCGCGCTGCCGCCCTTCCTGCTGGGCCTCGTGCTGGTGCTGCTGTTCTCGGTGCAGCTGGGCATCCTGCCTGCCGCCGGCCACGACGACCAGGGCAGCATCGTGCTGCCCGCGCTGACGCTGGCGCTGGGCATGGCGGCCGTGTCCTGCCGGGTGGCGCGCGATGCGATGGTGCAGGTGCGCGGTTCGGCATACTTTGCCTTTGCGCTGACCAAGGGGCTGACGCTGCGCCAGGCGCTGCTGCGGCATGGCCTGCGCAATGTCGCCGCGCCCGTCGTTGCTTACCTGGGCGTGCAGCTGGTGTACCTGGTCGAAGGCGTGGTGCTGGTGGAAACCATCTTTGCATGGCCCGGCATCGGCCACGCGCTGGTGCATGCGATCTTCGGCCGCGACGTGCCGATGATCCAGGGCACGGCGCTGGTGCTGGGCCTGCTGTTCGTGCTGTTCAATGCGCTGGTCGACGCGGCCTGCGTCGCCATCGATCCGCGGGGCCGGCCATGACCGCGCTGCCGCCCGACTACGCGCGCCACGACACGCCGGTGCGCCGGCGCCTCACCCGCGCGCAGGCTGCCGGCATCGCGCTGCTCGTCATCATCGGCCTGTTTGCCCTGCTCGGCCCGTGGCTGGTGGGCATCGATCCGGCCCGCCAGCAGCTCGACCGCTTTCTCGAAGCGCCCAGCCTGGCGCATCCGCTGGGCTTCGACCAGCTGGGCCGCAGCATGCTGGCGCGGCTGGCGCATGGCGCGCAGCTGTCGCTGGTGCTGGCGCTGCTCAGCGTGCTGTCGGCCGCCGTTCCCGGCACGCTGGTCGGCCTGCTCGCGGCGTGGCGCGGCGGCTGGCTGGAACGCGTGCTGGCCGCGCTGGCCGATGCCGTGCTGGCCCTGCCCGGCCTGCTGCTCGTGCTGTTGCTGGCGGCATTTGCGCCGGGCGGCTTCTGGCCGCTGTACGTGGGCATTTCGCTGGCGCTGTGGGTGGAATACTTCCGCGTGGTGCGCGCCGCCAGCCGCATCCTGCTGGCCAGCCCGCATGTGGAAGCGGCGCGGCTGCTGGGCTTCGGCCCCTGGCACATCGTGCGCCGCCACCTGTTGCCGGAACTGCTGCCGCGGCTGTTCACACTGATGCGCTTCGGCCTGGCCGGCGCCGTGCTGGCGATGGCGGCGCTGGGTTTCGTCGGCGTCGGCCTGCAGCCGCCGACTCCCGAACTGGGTGTGATGATGATCGAACTGCTGCCCTATTACGGCGAGGCGCCATGGCTGGTGGGCGCGCCCGTGCTGGTGCTGTTCCTGACGCTGCTCGGCCTGCTGTTGCTGTCGCCGCAGAAGGGCCTGCATGACTGACCGTTCGACGATCCCCGCGCTGGCGGTCGAAGGCCTCGCCGTGCTGCACGGCGAGCAGGCGCTGGTGCGCGACATCGCGTTCGCCATCCCGGCCGGCGGCGTGCTGACGCTGCTGGGCGAGAGCGGCTCCGGCAAGTCGCTGCTGGCGCAGGCCATCATGGGCAACCTGCCGGCGCCGCTGCGCTGCACCGGCCACGTGGCGATCGGCGGCCAGCGCACCGCGGCCGCCGACCAGCGCAGCCGCCATCCGGGCTGGGGCCGCCGCATCGCCCTGCTGCCGCAGGAACCGTGGCTGGCGCTCGATCCGACGATGCGGGTGCGCGGCCAGATCGCCGAAACGTACGCGCTGGTTGGCGGCACCGGTACACGGGCCGGTGCGCGCGCGCTGGCCGACAAGGCGCTGGCCGCCCTCGGCCTGCGGGAGGCGGCCCATCAATACCCGTTCATGCTGTCCGGCGGCATGGCGCAGCGGGTCGCCTTCCTGGCCACGCATGCCGCCGGCGCGCCGCTGCTGATCGTCGACGAGCCGACCAAGGGGCTCGATGCCGACCGCCGCGGCGATGTGCTGGCACTGCTGCAGGCGGCGCAGGCGCAGGGCATCAGCCTGCTGTGCATCACGCACGACATCTGGCTGGCCCGCGCGCTGGGCGGGCAACTGGCGGTGATGCTCGAAGGCGAAATGATCGAACAGGGCGACGCGGCCGGCGTGCTGGCGACACCGCAGCATGACTACACGCGGCGCCTGCTGGCTGCCGATCCGGCCAGCTGGCCGGCCGGCGCCGGCGTCGCCGGCACGGGCGTCGTCGCGACGATCGATGCCGTCGGCAAGTCGTTCGACCGCCAGGTGCTGTTTGCCGGCGTCGACGCGCGCATCGCCGCCGGCGACATCGTCGCGGTCACCGGGCCCAGCGGCTCGGGCAAGACGACGTTCGGCAATCTCGTGCTGGGCCTGCTGAAGCCCGATACGGGCCGCGTCACGCGGGCCGCCGGCCTGGCGCCGACCGCGTTCCAGAAGATCCAGCAGGATCCCGGCGCGGCGTTTGCACCGCGCGTCACGCTGCGGCAGTCGCTGCGCGACCTGGTGAAACTGCACCGGCTGGACTGGGCACGGCTGGAAGGCCTGCTGGCCAGCATGCGGCTGGCGCCAGCTCTGCTCGACCGGCTGCCGCACCAGGTGTCGGGCGGCGAACTGCAGCGCATCGCACTGGCCCGCGTGCTGCTGATGCAGCCGGCGCTGGTGTTCGCCGACGAGCCCACGTCGCGCCTCGATCCCGTCACGCAGCAGCAGGTGTTTGCGTTGCTGACGGAGCACGTGCGCGGCAGCGGCTGCGCGCTGCTGCTCGTTTCGCATGACGACGATATCGTGCGCCGCGTGGCCAGCCGCGGGATAGCCCTGGGCCGGACGTAAAAAAGGCAGCCATCCGGCTGCCTTCTGCTGCTACGAGGCCGATCAGGCCAGCGCTTCCTTGGCCGCCTCTTCCGGCGTCAGGTCGTTGTAGAACTGGTCGGTGAACCATTCCACCTGCTCTTCGATGTGATCCTGGGCCTGCTCGATGGTGGCGCCGCCGGCCACCAGGAAGCCCTCCACCTCGATGCACCAGCGGATGAACGCCATCGTTTCTTCGTCGAGTTCTTCTTTCCTGGCCATGGGAGCTCCTTGAGTTGGCGGACGGGCAAAGCAAAAGGGCAGCCACATCGGCTGCCCTTCTGCACATTCTGGAGCGGGAGAAGAGTCTCGAACTCTCGACCTCAACCTTGGCAAGGTTGCGCTCTACCAACTGAGCTACTCCCGCATGGAGTCAAACTTGGAGGCGAGGACGGGAGTCGAACCCGTCTACACGGCTTTGCAGGCCGCTGCATAACCGCTTTGCTACCTCGCCTGAGGTACTGCTCAAAGACGTCAGCGCGGTTATACGCCGAGATCCGGAAACCTGGAGCGGGAGAAGAGTCTCGAACTCTCGACCTCAACCTTGGCAAGGTTGCGCTCTACCAACTGAGCTACTCCCGCATGGAGTGTTACTGCTTTGCTTCTCACAACGACTGTACCGGAATGGAGCGGGAGAAGAGTCTCGAACTCTCGACCTCAACCTTGGCAAGGTTGCGCTCTACCAACTGAGCTACTCCCGCATTCAGGTACTGCATGACACCAACTACGCATCACAGCTAAACATTATCGCAGAAACATCTTGATAATTCCAGCGATGCTTTACATCAATTGCCAACAACTCTGGAGCGGGAGAAGAGTCTCGAACTCTCGACCTCAACCTTGGCAAGGTTGCGCTCTACCAACTGAGCTACTCCCGCTTCGTGCCGCTTCATCTGAAACAGCTGTGTAGTCATCAACAACAGGCCAGCATTATAGAGGTTGGCACGGCACTGTCAAGGGCCTGCTTGCACCAATCGTATAAATCAATGGCTCTGTCACCCCAACTTATTGAAAGGCTCTGTCACCCGAACTTATTGAAACGGCCTGAACTTTCCTGCTGTTGCGTTGTCTGAACCATATCGACCAGCCGATATGGCCATCACCGACAACGGAGGCAGCCGTGAAAACACCGTCCTTCAACCAGTTCGTCGAACGCCTGCGCCGCCAATTGGCGTGCCTGTCGCGCAAGCAGGTCGCCACGGTGCGCGACCTGGCCGCCGCCTTCGCAGCACACAGCCTGTGCCTGGATACGATCGAGCAGCATGGCCGCCACCATCCCGGCTGCCCGCACTGTCACGGCACGTGCATCTACCGGCACGGCTACGCGTCCGGGCTGCAACGCTACCGCTGCCGGGACTGCCGCCGCACCTACAACGCGTTGACCGGCACGCCGCTGGCCCATCTGCGGCTGCGCGGCAAATGGCTGCCGTATCTCGAATGCATGCTCGATTCGAAGACCGTCCGCAAGGCAGCCGAGACGGTGGCGATTCACCGCAACACGAGCTTTCGGTGGCGGCACCGCTTTCTCGCCGGCGCGCAACGGAAGCGGCCAGCGCAGGTGCGGGGCATCGTCGAGGCGGACGAGACGTATCTGCTCGAATCGCAGAAAGGCTCGCGCAATCTGACCCGGCCGGCACGCCACCTGGGCGGCGTGGCCGACACGCGCGGCATCACGAAGCAGCACGACTGCATCCTCGTGGCCCGCGACCGGGCCGGCAATACGCTGGACTGGGTCACGGGCCGCGGGCCGGTGTCGGCGTACCAGGCGGGCCACTGCCTGCGTCCCGTGCTGGCACGGGATGCCGTGCTGGTCACCGATGGCGCCATGGCGTACCAGAGGTTCGCCCAGGAAGCCGGTATTGCCCACAAGCCGCTCAATCAGCGGGCCGGCGTGCGTGTCGACGGCCCGTATCACTTACAAAATGTAAATGGCTATCACAGCCGCTTCAAAGGCTGGCTGGCGCGGTTCCGCGGTGTGGCCAGCCGCTACTTGCCGAATTATCTCGGCTGGCGCCGCGCGCTCGATACACACAGCATCGAGACGCCGGAGCAGTTTCTGCTGGCGGCGATCATGCGGCAACCGGCTGCATCGCTTCATTGATCGTCAGCGCCGGCTTCCACGGATCATTCAACAACGTCGGGTGACAGAGCCAAATCAATTCAGCATGCCGGATTTTTCCTTGATCAGCGGCCACGCCTTGCGCAGGTAATACAGCATCGACCACACCGTCAGCACGCTGGCCAGCCACAGCAGCTTTTCACCCCAGAAGCGCGTATCGATCGCACCGAAGATCACGTCGTAGTACAGCAGCGCGGGGATGGCCGTCATTTGCGCGGCTGTCTTGATCTTGCCGATCGAGTTCACCGCCACCGATTTCGATGCGCCGATCTGCGCCATCCACTCGCGCAGCGCGGAGATGGTGATCTCGCGGCCGATGATGATGAAGGCGAGGATCGCATTGCACCGGTCCAGCTGCACCAGCACGAGCAGCGCGCCGGCCACCATCAGCTTGTCGGCGACGGGGTCGAGGAAGGCGCCGAAGGCCGACGTCTGGTTCCAGCGCCGGGCCAGGAAGCCGTCGAACCAGTCGGTGACCGCGGCCACGATGAACACCAGGGTGGCGGAGAGATTGCGGTCTTCCATCGGCAACCAGGCGGGCGGCAGGTAGAACACGCCTACGACCAGGGGAATCAGCGCAACGCGCAACCAGGTCAGCAGGATCGGTATATTGAAGGGCATAAGGCAGCGGCTTGTGGGAATTGTGCGAATTGTACGAATTGTATCGATGCGCGCCGCTAGTCTACCCTGCCAGCCGTGCTAATGCCAGCAAGCACGATTCGATAGCTTCCGTTTAATGCAGCCGCCGGTAGATCTCCTCGGCCAGCTTGGCCGAAATGCCCTCCACCGACATCAGGTCCGACACGCTGGCATTGCTGACACCCCGCAGGCCGCCGAAGCGGGCCAGCAGGCGCTGGCGGCGCTTGCTGCCGATGCCTTCGATCTCTTCCAGCTGCGACGTCTGCCGCGCCTTGGCACGCTTGGCGCGCATGCCGGTAATGGCGAAGCGGTGGGCTTCGTCGCGGATCATCGCCACCAGCATCAGCGCGGCCGATTCCTTGCCCAGCTCCTGCGGTGCGCGGCCATCGACGAACACCAGCGTCTCAAGGCCGACGCGCCGGCCCTCGCCTTTCGCCACGCCGACGATCAGGCCGATATCCAGCCCCAGTTCGACGAACACCTGCCGGGCCATTTCCACTTGCCCCTTGCCGCCGTCGATCAGCACGATGTCCGGCATCACGCCATCGCCATTCGCCACCTTTTCATAACGGCGCGTCAGCACCTGGCGCATCGCCGCGTAATCGTCGCCGGGCGTGATGTCGTTGATGTTGTAGCGGCGGTATTCGCTGTTCTGCATCTGGTGGTGATGGAACACCACGCACGAAGCCTGCGTCGCCTCGCCCTGCGTGTGGCTGATGTCGAAGCACTCCGCGCGCAGCGTCGACAAGTCTTCGCATTCGATGCCCAGCGCATCCGCCAATGCCTGCGTGCGCGATTGCTGCGAGCCCTGCTCCGACAGCAGCCGCGCCAGCGAGATCTCGGCGCCCTTCTGCGCCAGCTCCAGCCACTGGCGGCGCTGGCCCTGCGGCTGGAACAGCAGGTTGATGCGGTGGCCGCACTGCTCCTGCAGCGCGAGGATCAGCTCCGGCTGGTCGAATTCGATGTTCAGGATCAGCACGCCGGGGATGTATTTTTCCGTGTAGTGCTGCACCAGGAAGGCGGTCAGCACCTCCACCTCGATCGCCTGCTCGGCCACCGCCTCCGCATCCATCAGGTGCGACGGGAAGTAGGCGCGGTCGCCCAGGTGGCGGCCGCCCCGCACCATCGCCAGGTTGACGCAGGCGCGGCCGCCCTGCACCACCACGGCGATGATGTCGACGTCCTGGTCGGTCGTCTCCATGCTTTGCTGGTGCAGCACTTTCGACAGCGACTGGATCTGGTTGCGCACGCCGGCCGCCTGCTCGAACTTCAGGTCGGACGCATACGTGTGCATCTTCTGCTCGAGTTCCTCCATCACTTCCGTCGTGCGGCCGCGCAGGAAGCGGGCGGCGTTGTTGACGTCCGTGCGGTAATCCTCCGGCGTGATCAGGTTCACGCATGGCGCACTGCAGCGGCCGATCTGGTGCAGCAGGCAGGGTCGCGTGCGGTTCTGGTAGACGCTGTCCTCGCACGTGCGCAGCAGGAATACGCGCTGCAGGATCTGCATCGATTCCTTGACGGCCCACGCGGACGGGAAAGGCCCGAAGTACTGGTTCTTCTTGTCGACGGCGCCGCGGTAGTACACCATGCGCGGCACGGGGTCGCCCGTCAGTTTCAGATACGGATACGATTTGTCGTCGCGGAACAGGATGTTGAAGCGGGGCTGCAGCGACTTGATCAGGTTGTTTTCCAGGATCAGCGCCTCGGCCTCGCTGCGCGTGACCGTGGTTTCCAGCCGCGCGATCCGCTCCACCATCATCGCGATGCGGGGGCTCGACAGGTTCTTCTGGAAGTAATTCGATACCCGCTTCTTCAGGTCGCGCGCCTTGCCGACGTAGAGGACCTTGTCCTCCGCATCGAAATAGCGGTAGACGCCCGGCAGGTTGGGCAGCTTGGCGACGGTGGCCAGCACCTGCTCGCGTGCCGACGGCGTCGGCACAGGTTCCGCTGGCGGCACTGGGGGCACGGGTTGCAGCTCGGTGTTCGGTTCAGTCATCAGCCTTGTTCGACGATCACGAAAGCGACCGCGTATTCCTCTTCGTCGCTGACGGACACCTTCGCCACCAGCCGGTTCTGTTCCATGTAGTCCCTGAGCGCGCCGCCGCAGACGATCTCCGGCCGGCCCAGCGCATCGTTCAGCAGCTGCGCCGTGTGCCACGTCATCGGCGGCCGCAGGCCCAGGCCCAGCGCCTTCGACAGCGCCTCCTTGGCGGCGAAGCGCGTGGCCACGTAGCGTATGCCGCGCAGCGGATGGCGCGCACTGCGCTCGCGATAGACGGCCAGTTCGTCGGACCCGAGCACGCGGCGGGCGAAGCGCTCGCCGCTGCGCTGCAGGGCCTCGGCGATGCGGGGCACCTTGCAGATGTCGGTGCCGACGCCGTGGATCATCGCGCTCCCAGCCGCGTGGCCACCATGATGGCCTTCATTTCGCGGACGGCGTTTTCCCAGCCGACGAACACGGCGTGGCCGACGATGGCGTGGCCGATGTTCAGCTCCGCGATGTCGGGGATCGCGGCGATCGCCTGCACGTTCGTGTAATGCAGGCCGTGGCCGGCATTGACCTTCAGGCCCTTCTGCACGCCCCACCGCACGCCCTTCTTCACGCGCTCGAGCTCCTTCAGTTGCTCGTCGCCGGCGGCATCGGCATAGGCGCCCGTATGCAGTTCGATGACGGGCGCGCCCACGTCGGCGGCGGCGGCGATCTGCGCTTCGTCGGCATCAATGAACAGGCTCACGCGGATGCCTTCGGCCTGCAGCTGCCTGACCGCCGTCTGCACTTCCTTGTGGAAGCGGACGACATCGAGGCCGCCTTCCGTCGTGATCTCGGTGCGCTTTTCCGGCACGAGGCACACGTCGGCCGGCCGGATGCGGCAGGCGAAGTCGATCATCTCCTGCGTCACCGCCGCTTCCAGGTTCATGCGCGTGACCAGCTGCGGCGCGAGGGCGATGACGTCGGCATCCTTGATGTGGCGGCGGTCCTCGCGCAGGTGCAGCGTGATGCAGTCGGCGCCGGCCTGCTCGGCCAGCAGCGCGGCGCGGAGCGGGTCCGGATACGGCGTGCCGCGCGCGTTGCGCAGCGTGGCCACGTGGTCGATGTTCACGCCGAGGTCGATGACGGGGCCGGAAGGGTGCAGGAAGCTCATGTCGTTGTAGGTGTTTACAGTTGCATCAGGTCGATCAGAATCTGGCGCGTGTTCAGCGGCGCCCCGTTCAGGTGGTGGGCCAGCAGGAAGCGCATCAGCTGCTTGCTTTGCGCCTGCGTGGCGGGATCGCGGTAATCCTCGCGCTCCATGTCCAGCAGCGTCTTGCCGGTGACGCGCGGCGCCGTGTCGTCATGCTGCACCGGGCGCGGTCCCCGGTCCGGCTCCACCACGTACTGTACCGCCGCCTGCACTTTCGTGCGCGTGGCGGTGCAGCGCGTCAGGTCCGCGGCGACGCCAGTCTCCTTAAGTAAGGCCGTTTCGAATTTCCGCAAGACGATGGGCGGCGGTTCCTGGTGGGCCAGCTGGTTCAGCGTGGCGACGTAATGGTCGAACAGCGCGGGATGCGCATCGTCGCGCGCCAGCAGTTTCACCAGTAACTCGTTGAGATAGAAGCCGCACAGCAGCGCGTTGCGCTCCAGCGGCAGCAGGCCGCCGACCCAGTCCGCATCGGTCAGCGTGCGCAGCTCGTTCTTGCCGGTCCAGCCAGCGGACAGCGGTTGAAAGGTTTGCAGCACGCCACGCAGCTGCGAATGAGGCCGCTTGGCGCCCTTGGCAATGAGTGCCACGCGGCCGAAGTCGCGCGTCAGCAGCTCGACGATGAGGCTGGTTTCCTTGTACGGATAGCTATGCAGCACGAAGGCCGGCTGGCCCTGCACGCGCGTGCCGACCGTCCGCGGCGCCGCCCGCTTGCGCGCCTGCACGGGCGGCGCTACGGCCGGGGCCGTGTCCACTTCAAGACCCATGGTGTCAGGCACCGACGTGGACACGGCCTCGGCCGTAACCAGATAGGATACGACGCGGTCGCGCACCGCGACCGCCGAGCCTGTGTCAACGTCGGTGCCTGACACCACGGTGGACACGGTCTGGTCCGCAACGCTGTCGGCAACGCCTACGGCCGAGTCCGTGTCCATGTCGGTGCCTGACACCAGGGTAGCAGAAGTGGACACGGACTCGGCCGTACGGGTGCGTTGCCGCATGGTGGGCTTATTCGTAGCCGTAGGCGCGCAGGCCGGCTTCGTTGTCGGCCCAGCCGGATTTGACCTTGACCCAGATCTCCAGGTAGACCGGGCCGCCGAACAGCTTTTCCATGTCCTGGCGGGCCTGCGTGGAGACGTCCTTCAGCCGCGCGCCCTTATTGCCGATGATCATGGCCTTGTGGCCGTCCCGTTCGACGAGGATCGCGGCGAAGATGCGGCGCAGATTGCCTTCCTGCTCGAATTTCTCGATCAGCACAGTGCTCGTGTACGGCAGTTCGTCGCCGACGAAGCGGAACAGTTTTTCGCGGACGATTTCCGACGCGAGGAATTTCTCGCTGCGGTCGGTGATGTCGTCTTCGCCGAACACGGCTTCGTTTTCCGGCAGGAAGCGCTTGATCTCGTTCTGCAGGCCGTCCAGCTGGAAGCGCAGCTTGGCCGATACGGGCACCACGGCGGCGAAATTGAACTTGCTGGCCACCTGCTGCGCGAACGGCAGCAGCACGGCCTTGTCCTTGACGCGGTCCGACTTGTTGATCACCAGGATCACCGGAATATCCTTCGGCAGCAGCGCGATGACCTGCTCGTCGGCCGCGCCGAACGTGCCCGCCTCCACCAGGTACAGGATCACGTCGGACGAGTCCAGCGTGTTCGTCACCGTCTTGTTCAGCGTCTTGTTCAGCGCGTTCGAGTGGCGCGTCTGGAAGCCCGGCGTGTCGATGTAGATGAACTGCGCGTCGGACAGCGTCTGGATGCCCGTGATGCGGTGGCGCGTCGTCTGCGCCTTGCGCGACGTGATGCTGACCTTGGCGCCGATCAGCGTGTTCATCAGCGTCGATTTGCCCACGTTCGGGCGGCCGACGATGGCGATGTAGCCGCAGCGGAAGGCGGCGGAGGTGGGTGCGTCAGTCATGGTGTACTTCCTGAATTATTTGTTGGCGAGCTTTTTTTCCGCCGCCTGCTCGCCCTGGACGGTGGCGATGCCCGCCAGCTTCAGCTGGGCGGCGCGGGGTTTGCTCTTGCGTGCAGCGGCCGGGGCCTTCTGCATGGCTTGCTCGGCCGCTTCCAGCGCGAGCTTCGCGGCAGCCTGTTCGCCGGCGCGGCGGCTGCCGCCCCGGCCGTAGACCTGCACGCCCAGCTTCGGCACCAGGCATTCGATCTCGAACTCCTGGCTGTGCGCAGCGCCGTGCGTGGCCACCACGTTGTACTGTGGCAGCGAAATCTTTTTGCTCTGCAGGAATTCCTGCAGCAGCGTCTTGGCATCCTTGCCCAGTGTACGCGGATCCACCGTATCGAGTATGGGAATGTAGAACGCCCGGATCACCTTCGCCGCGGCATCGAAGCCGGCGTCGAGGAAGATGGCGCCCAGCAGCGCTTCCAGCGTGTCGGCCAGGATCGACGGCCGGCGGAAACCGCCCGACTTCAGCTCGCCCTCGCCCAGCCGCAGGAACTGCGACAGGTCCAGCTTCTGGGCGATCTCGAACAGCGACTGCTGCTTGACGAGGTTGGCGCGCAGCCGCGACAGGTCGCCTTCGTCGATCTGCAGGTAGCGCTCGTACAGGATCGCCGCGACGCAGCAGTTGAGGATCGAGTCGCCGAGGAATTCCAGGCGTTCGTTATGCAAACTGCTGTGGCTGCGATGCGTCAGGGCCTGCTGCAACAAACCAGCATCCTGGAACGTGTGGCCTAGTCGGGTTTGCAATAACTGTACATTCATCGTGCTGTAATTCCTGTCATTCCGCCTTTGCGGCGGTGGCACCGCCCTGTGCGGTCGTGCCGCTGTATTCGAGCAGCAAGCTGGCCGGTCCGGCCAAGTGGATTTTCTTGTCGTAGGCGAACGAGACTTCCAGGCCGCCATCGACCCGTTCGATCGTCAGGTCGCGCCCGCTGATCGAACTGATGTAGCCGACTTCGGCGCTCTTGTCGAACGAGGCGCGGATTGCCTGCGGCGTGCTGCCGGCGCCCTTCGCCTTGACGATGGCGCCCTTGACGGCGCGGTATTCCGAATACGTGGGCAGCACCTGCATCGCCAGCAGTGCGGCAACGCCGATCACGGCCAGCACGACGATCAGGCCGACCAGCGAAATGCCGTCTTGCTTGTTCCCACGCATCCGGTAACTCCTTATTGAATGCCGCCGATCCGCTTCGGATTCGACAGGTTCATCCACACGGCCACGGCCTTGCCGACGATATTCTTGTCGGGCACGAAGCCCCAGTAGCGGCTGTCCGCGCTGTTGTCGCGGTTGTCGCCCATCATGAAATAGTTACCTGCGGGCACTACACAGGTAAACCCTTCGTAGCTGTACTTGCAGCCTTCCTTGCCCGGGAACTCGCGCACATCGGCCGGGTTCAGCGTCGGTGCCCGCTCGTCGTTCAGGATGCGGTGCGTGGTACCCGACAGGTTTTCCGAGAACTGCTTCTTGTAGACGAGGCTTTCGTCGTCCAGGTAATCGTCCAGCGGACCGTACTCGACAGGCTTGCCGTTGACGGTCAGTTTCTTGTTCTCGTAGGTGATCTTATCACCCGGCACGCCGACGACACGCTTGATGTAATCCTGGCTCATGTCCAGCGGATACTTGAACACCATCACGTCGCCCCGCTGCGGGTCGTTGAGCTGGATGATCTTCTGGTTGACGATCGGCAGGCGGATGCCGTAGGTGAACTTGTTCACGAGGATCAGGTCGCCCACCAGCAGCGTTGGCACCATCGACGAGGACGGGATCTTGAACGGCTCGAACAGGAACGAGCGCAGCACGAACACCAGCGCGATCACGGGGAAGAAGCTGCCCGAATATTCGACCCACGTCGGCTGGCGCAGCAGCGCCGCCTCGATCTGGCTGCGGCTCTGCGCACTGGTGTCGAGCTTGATACCGTCGGCCGTCAGCTTGGCCGTGCGGGCATCGTATTCGGCCAGCGCGCGGTCGGCCGCGGCGCGGCGCTGCTTGGCCAGGTAGAACACGTCCAGGACCCAGACGATCCCGGTGACGATCATCAGGACGAACAGGATCAGGGCGAAATTGCCCAGGATGCTTTGCAATGTCATTTCTCGTCCACTTGGAGGATTGCCAGGAATGCTTCTTGCGGGATCTCGACGGAGCCCACCTGCTTCATGCGTTTCTTGCCGGCCTTCTGCTTCTCGAGCAGCTTCTTCTTCCGCGAGATGTCGCCGCCGTAGCACTTGGCCAGCACGTTCTTGCGCAGCGCCTTGACGTTTTCGCGGGAGATGATGTTCGAGCCGATGGCGGCCTGGATCGCCACGTCGAACATCTGGCGCGGGATCAGTTCGCGCATCTTCGCCGCCACGGCGCGGCCGCGGTAAGGCGCGTTGGCGCGGTGGACGATGATGGCCAGCGCATCGACCTTCTCGCTGTTGATCAGCATGTCGACCTTGACCACGTCGGCCGAGCGGTATTCCTTGAACTCGTAGTCCATCGACGCGTAACCGCGCGACGTGGATTTCAGCCGGTCGAAGAAGTCCAGCACGATCTCGGCCATCGGCATTTCATAGATCAGCTTGACCTGGCGGCCGTGGTAGGCCATGTCCATCTGGATGCCCCGCTTGGCGATGCACAGCGTGATGACGGAACCGACATACTCCTGCGGCATGTACAGGTTGACCGTGACGATCGGCTCGCGCACGTCGTTGATGTGCGACGGGTCCGGCATCCGCGACGGATTGTCCACCTTCAGGATGGTGCCGTCGCGCTGCTCGACTTCGTACACCACGGTCGGTGCCGTGGTGATCAGGTCCATGTCGAACTCGCGCTCCAGGCGCTCCTGGACGATTTCCATGTGCAGCAGGCCCAGGAAGCCGCAGCGGAAGCCGAAGCCCAGCGCCTGCGACACTTCCGGCTCGTACATCAGCGCGGCATCGTTCAGCTTCAGTTTTTCCAGCGAGTCGCGCAGCGCGTCGTACTGGTTCGCTTCCACCGGGAACAGGCCGGCAAACACCTGCGGCTGCACTTCCTTGAAGCCCGGCAGCGGCGCCAGCGCCGGCTTGACGGCGGTGGTGATCGTGTCGCCCACGCGGGCCACTTTCAGTTCCTTGATGCCGGCGATGACGAAGCCCACCTGGCCGGCCGTCAGCTGCTGCAGCGACACCGAGCGGGGCGCGAAGATGCCGACGTCTTCCACCAGCTGCACCGATTCGGTGGCCATCAGGCGGATCTTTTCCTTTGGTTTCAACGTGCCGTTGACCACGCGCACCAGCATGACGACGCCCACGTAGGCGTCGTACCACGAGTCGATGATCAGCGCCTGCAGCGCCGCGTCCGGGTCGCCCTTCGGCGGCGGCACCTTGGCGATGATCGATTCCAGCACGTCCTCGACGCCCAGGCCCGTCTTGGCGGAGCAATGCACCGCGTCGCCCGCTTCGATGCCGATCACGTCCTCGATCTCGGCGATCGCGGTGGGCGGATCGGCGTTCGGCAGGTCGATCTTGTTCAGCACGGGCACCACTTCGACGCCCAGGTCCAGCGCCGTGTAGCAGTTGGCCACGGTCTGCGCTTCCACGCCCTGCGATGCATCGACGACCAGCAGCGCGCCTTCGCAGGCCGACAGCGAGCGGCTCACTTCATACGAGAAATCGACGTGACCCGGCGTGTCGATCAGGTTCAGGTTGTAGACCACCCCGTCGCGCGCCTTGTATTTCAGCGCGGCCGTCTGGGCCTTGATGGTGATGCCGCGCTCGCGCTCCAGATCCATCGAATCGAGCACCTGCGCCTCCATTTCGCGGTCGGACAGGCCGCCGCAGAGCTGGATGATGCGGTCCGCCAGCGTGGACTTGCCGTGGTCGATGTGGGCGATGATGGAGAAGTTGCGAATGTTGTTCATTAAATTAAAAACGGACCAATACAAAAAGCGCTCTGGGGCGATGGAAAGCCCGGGCGAGCGCCTTTCGAAAAACGATGCAAGGAGAAACCCCTCGCATTTTACCGGATTTCAGAGGGGAAAGCCCGCTTTCTGACGTGACGGGCCGGAAGAGCGTTATCCGCCAGCCAACACCGCGCGCACCTTCGCCTCGTCGAGGAAGTAATTGCACAGCGGCGGCTCGTCGAGGCCGGCGAACAGCACGGGCACCAGCTCGTCGAAGCGGGCTACCAGCGCCGGATCGGCATCGACGTCGACAACGTCCACCGTGAACGGGCGTTCGGGGGTTTGCAGCGCCTGCAATGCGTGCAGCATGTCGTCGCACAGGTGGCAGTAGCCGCGGGAATACAGCGTGAAGTTCATGGTTCGGCGCCAGCGGGGACAGAAAAAGAAAACCGGTGACAGGCACCATTTTCCGGGCAATACCCGGAAGCGGTGCCTGTCACCGGCAGACTGCGCTATTTCCTTACTTTTCCGAAGCGGACGGCCGCAGCGTCAGGAAGCGCGACAGCTCGCCGCGGCGCACCAGCACGACCGAGTTCTTCTTCGGATCGAGCTTGGCCACCAGGCCGGCGAACTGCTTGGCATCGGTGATCTGGCTGTTGTTCAGCTGGACCAGCACGTCGTCTTCCTGCAGGCCCGCGCCGAGCGCCACGCCGTCGGCCGACGTGACCTTGACGCCGCCGGGCACGCCCAGCTCCTTCTTCTCGGCCGCCGTCAGGTCAGTGACTTTCAGGCCCAGTGCATTCGCGGCACCCTCCGCTTTCGGCTTGCCGCGCTCGCCCCTGCCGCCTTTTTCCGGCTGGTCGGACTTCAGTTCGGCAATGGTCACGGGCAGGTCGACCGATTTACCGGTGCGCCAGACGGTGACCGTGGCCTTTGTGTTCGGCGTCGTGTTGCCCACCAGGCGCGGCAGGTCGGACGACTTGTCGATGTCGGTGCCGTTGAATTTCAGGATGATGTCGCCCGGCTTGACGCCCGCCTTGGCGGCAGGACCGTCGTCTTCCACCATCGACACCTCGGCGCCGCGGGCACCTTTCAGGCCCAGCGACTCGGCCACTTCGCGCGTCACTTCGCCCACCTGCACGCCGATGCGGCCGCGGGTGACCTTGCCGGATTTCTTCAGCTGGTCGGCCACGCGCATGGCCTCGTCGATCGGCACGGCAAACGAAATGCCGTTATAGGCGCCGGACAGCGTGGCAATCTGCGAGTTGATGCCGATGACTTCGCCGCGCATATTGATCAGCGGGCCGCCCGAGTTGCCGGGATTGACCGCCACGTCGCTCTGGATCAGCGGCAGGTATTCGCCGGTGTCGCGCGCCTTGGCCGAAATGATGCCGGCCGTGACGGTGTTTTCCAGGTTGAACGGCGAACCGATCGCGATGACCCATTCGCCGACGCGGATCTTGTTCGAATCGCCCATCGTCAGCACCGGCAGGCGCGCGCCGTCGATCTTCAGCAGCGCCACGTCGGTGCGCGCATCCGAACCCAGCACTTTTGCCTTGAATTCGCGCTTGTCGGTCAGCGTGACATAGACTTCGTCGGCGCCGTCGACCACGTGGGCATTGGTCAGCACATAACCGTCGGCCGACGTGATGAAGCCGGAACCGACGCCGCGCTGCACTTCCTGCTCCTGCGGCGCGGCGCGGGGTTTGCCGCGTGGCGTACCCTGGCCGCGCGGGCTCGGCATCTGGCCGCCGAAGAAGCGGCGGAAGAATTCCTGCATTTCGTCTTCGCCCGGCTGGCCGGTGTCGCGCAGGCGCTCGGTGGTGCGGATGTTGACGACGGCGGGGCCGACCTTGTCGACCATGTCGGTGAAGTCCGGCAGGCCGGCCACCGAAGCGGCCGCCGCCTGGACGGGTGCCAGGCCCAGCGTGGCAGGCGCGAACAGGACGCCCGCGCTGACCAGCAGCGCCGACAGGGTGGTACGAGCAGCAGTGATTTTCGCAGCAGTCAGTTTCGTTTTCATGGGCATCTTTGAATTATTCGATATGGATCAAACGCACAGCACAGCTTCGCATAATATAAGCGAAAACATCGTACGTTGCAGCACGTACAAGGTGTTGCAATCGTTAACGAATTTCAAGAGGGAACTTGTAGCGATGGTGTAACGGAACGTGACAGCGGTGTAATAGGAGCGTATCCGGCGCTCACGGCACCGTGACCGGGGTGGCTTCGCTGTCGCCGGCACGCCGTGCCGGACCCGGCGCTTCGTCCGCCAGGCGGCGGGCCAGGCGGGCGGCGAAATCGTCGCCCAGTTCGCCGCCGGCCGTGTCGGCACGCAGCACGTCGCCGATCAGCTGGTAGAGGTGCCAGGCGGCCTGCCCTTCCGGCTCGGACAGCGCGGCCAGCGTCAGTTCGACGTCGCAGGCGGGCAGTTCGCCATCCACCATCGCGGAGATGTTCTCTTGCAGCCGGGTCGAAGTATCCATGGCGTTTCCTGTGACGGCCTGATGGTGGCCGACGAATGTTGATCAGCATTTACGCGCGCTGAACCGCCAGTGTCGGTCGCTTACCAGCGCCTGTCAACCGGCATGTCGAGCAGCGGGCGCAACTTCTCTGCGATCGTTTCGCGGGCCCGGAAGATCCGGCTGCGCACCGTGCCGATGGGGCAAGCCATGATGTCGGAGATCTCCTCGTAGCTCAGCCCCTCGATCTCGCGCAGCACGATGGCCGTGCGCAGGTCGAGCGGCAAGGCATCCATCGCGGCATTCACCGTTGCCGCAATCTGCTTGCTCGCCAACATGGACTCGGGCGTATTAATGTCGCGCAGCTGATCGCTTCCCTCGAAGGCCTCGGCCGCTTCGGCATCGGTGTCCGTGGACGTGGGAGTGCGACGGCTCCGGGTGACAAGAAAATTCTTGGCGGTGTTGATCCCGATGCGGTACAGCCAGGTGTAGAAGGCGGAATCGCCGCGGAAGTGGCGCAAGGCGCGGAAGGCCTTGATGAAGGTTTCCTGCACCACGTCTTCCGCCTCGGCCGAGTCGTGCACGATGCGCGACACCAGCCGCATCAGCCTGCGCTGATACTTCGACACCAGCAAGTCGAATGCTTGCCGCTCACCGGCCTGGACTCGCTCGACCAGCAGCTGATCGCTCTCACGGTCTGTCGTCACCTCATACCCTCGGTGGCCTGCAGCGCGGGCGCTCATAGTTCTATGAGGCAGCCCGCGGCAATTGGTTCAGGGGTTTGCCGATTTTTTTTCACGCGCCGCCGCCGGCCCGGCCAGCGGGGCGCGGACCGTGGACCAGATGGCCGCCGGCCACGCCAGGCCGGCGCCATCGAAACAGGACTGGTCGTGCGCCGCGATGGCCCGCACCGCCAGCGCCAGGCGGCGCCGCGCATCCGGCGTTGCGCTGTCCGGCAGCACCGCCAGCCAGTGCACGGCCCCCGCATCACTGCGCAGGCGCAACAGCAGCAGGCCGGACCACAGCGTCGAGCCCGGCAGCAGGCGCATGCCTTGGCCCGTGCCTGTCTCGTGGTATACCGTCAGGCGGAGTTGGCCGACACCTGAAATATCAATGCGCGCCGGCTTGACATTCCGCCACTGCCAGGCGAACCCGAGCAGTGCAGCCAGCACAAGAACCACCCGCACGGCGGGCGCGGCCGGCAGCGCGCTGCAGCCCAGGACGGCGGCGCACAGCAGGCCCTGCGCGATGCGCAGTGTGGGCGACGGGCGGACGATGGCGGTGATGGCGATCGACATGGGGACTGTCCCCGCAGGGGCCTGTCCCCGGGGTTGCTGTTGACATAGGTGGCGTGCTGGCAAGTCAAACGCAGGGTTAGCATCCCCGGGATGGCTACAGATGCTGATGAAGCGCTGGCGTACAACAACCCCGGGGACAGTCCCCATGCGGGGACAGTCCCCAGCCGCGGGCAAAGCAAAAATGGGAAAGCCTGGAAGCGCCGGACTGGCCGGGCAGGCCGGTGCCGGCAGAACGCAGGCACCGACAGGCGCTCACTCCGGATTGGACCGGAGTGAGCCGGGAAAGTTCAACGTAAAACTTAAACTTTACCGAACACGAGGCTGCCATTCGTTCCGCCGAAGCCGAACGAATTCTTGACGGCGTACTGGATCGCCATCGGGCGCGCCACATTGGCGCAGAAGTCCAGGTCGCACGCCGGATCCTGGTTGAACAGGTTGATCGTCGGCGGCGCCACCTGGTGGTGGATGGCCAGCACGGTGAACACGGCTTCGAGGCCGCCCGCGCCACCCAGCAGGTGACCGGTCATCGACTTGGTCGAGCTGATCACCATGTTCTTCGCGTGGTCGCCGAACGTGCGCTTGATGCCCACCACTTCGGCCTTGTCGCCCAGCGGCGTCGAGGTACCGTGCGCGTTGACGTACTGCACCTGGTCGGGGTTGATGCCGGCGTTCTTCAGTGCCGACACGGCCGACTTGCTGCCGCCGCTGCCGTCTTCCAGCGGCGACGTCATGTGGTACGCATCGGCGCTCATGCCGAAGCCGAGCAGTTCCGCGTAGATCTTCGCGCCACGTGCCTTGGCATGCTCGTACTCTTCGAGCACCATCACGCCGGCACCTTCGCCCAGCACGAAGCCGTCGCGATCCTTGTCCCACGGACGCGAGGCGGTGGCCGGGTCGTCGTTGCGGGACGACAGCGCGCGGGCCGTGGCGAAACCGCCCAGGCCCAGTGGCGACACGGTCGATTCGGCACCGCCGGCGACCATCACGTCGGCATCGCCGTATTCGATCAGGCGGGCCGCCGCGCCGATGCTGTGCAGGCCGGTGGTGCAGGCCGTCACGATCGCCAGGTTGGGACCGCGCATGCCGTACTTGATCGATAAATTACCGGAGATCATGTTAATGATCGAGGCCGGCACGAAGAACGGCGAGATACGGCGCGGACCGCGCTTGTCGTAATCCTGCTTCTGTTCTTCGATCATCGGCAGGCCGCCGATGCCGGAGCCGATGATCACGCCGATGCGGTCGGCGTTCTCTTCGGTGACGACCAGACCGGAATCCTGGATCGCCTGGATGCCTGCAGCCATGCCGAAATGGATGAACGTATCCATATGGCGGGCTTCCTTGGCGTCGAGATATTCCTCGACGTTGAAGTTCTTGACCTCGCCGGCAAAGCGGGTCGAAAACGCACTGGCATCAAACTTGGTGATGTCGGCGATACCGGACTTGCCCTCGGTAATTGCGTTCCACGTGTCGGCAAGGGTATTGCCGACCGGGGACACGGCACCGAGACCGGTAACCACCACACGACGGTTTTTGGAACTCAAGCGATTCTCCTGGAGTCGATCGGGTGCAGCAACTGCAGGCTCTTAAGCCTTGACGTGCGCAGTTGCGTAGTCGATCGCTTGCTGCACGGTGGTGATTTTCTCAGCCTGTTCGTCAGGGATTTCCATTTCGAACTCGTCTTCCAGTGCCATGACCAGCTCAACGGTGTCGAGGGAGTCGGCGCCCAGGTCATCGACGAAGGACGATTCGGTTTTGATGTCAGCTTCGGCGACGCCCAGTTGTTCGGCGACGATCTTCTTAACGCGTTGTTCGATATCGGACATGTTATGGCTCCATTGTGTGTATGTTACGGAAAGCGCGCATTTTATCAGGTTTGCGCGCTGAAAAACTAATTTCGGCTTTTGCTTTCAGCTTTCCCGAAATCACTGCTAAAAGACGGGAACGCGCCGCGAAAACACGGCGCGAACTCATCAATTCCAAGGGCGATACTACCCTGTTACCCCATGTACATGCCGCCATTCACGTGCAGTGTGCTGCCCGTGATGTAGGCGGCCTGCGGCGATGCCAGGAACGTCACCGCGGCGGCGATGTCTTCCGGCTTGCCCAGGCGGCCCAGCGGGATCTGCGTCAGCAGCGCGGCATGCTGCTCTTCGCCCAGCACCTTCGTCATGTCCGTATCGATGAAGCCCGGCGCGATGCAGTTGACCGTGATGTTGCGGCTGCCGATCTCGCGCGCCAGCGCGCGGCTCATGCCTTCCACGCCGGCCTTGGCCGCCGCGTAGTTCATCTGGCCCGGATTGCCCGACGACGCCACCACCGACGTGATATTGATGATACGCCCAGTTTTCGCTTTCATCATGCCCCGCAGGACGCCGCGCGACAGCCGGCCCACGGCCGTCAGGTTCGTCGCGATGACCTTGTCCCACTCGTCGTCCTTCATGCGCATCGCCAGCTGGTCGGCGGTGATGCCGGCATTGTTGACGAGGATGGCGATGGCGCCGAATTCCTTGGCGATTTCGTCGATGATGGCAGTGCAGCGTTCCGGCTCGGTGACGTTCAGCACGAGGCCCTTGCCGGCTTCCGCACCGATCTCGGCCAGGTAGGCGGAGATCGCTTCGGCACCCGCTTCGGTGGTCGCCGTGCCGATCACTTTCGCGCCCTGGCGCGCCAGCTCGGTGGCGATTGCCTTGCCGATGCCGCGCGAGGCGCCCGTGACGAGCGCAATTTGATTGGACAGCGGATTGGACAGATTCATGATCTTCCCTTCTGTTGAGGTGTTTGTGGTGATTACTGCAGCGCGGCCAGCAGGCGTTCCAGCGATGCCTGGTCGGTGATCGCGTCGCCGACGAGGTTCGGATCGATCCGCTTGGTCAGGCCCATCAGCACCTTGCCGGGGCCGCATTCGACCACCTGCGTGATGCCCATGCCGGCCACGTGCTGCATCGTTTCGACCCAGCGTACCGGGCTGGCGGCCTGGCGTACCAGCGCATCCTTGATGCTGGCCGGATCCTGCAGCACGGCCACGTCGACGTTGTTGATCAGCGCGATCTGCGGCGCATCGAAATGGATGTCGGCCATGTAGTCGCGCAGCCGGTCCGACGCGGGTTTCAGCAGCGACGAGTGGAACGGTGCCGACACCGGCAGCCGCATCGCGCGCTTGGCGCCCTTGGCCTTGGCGATCTCGCAGGCTTTTTCCACGCCGGCCGTGTGGCCGGCAATGACGACCTGGGCCGGCGCGTTGAAGTTGACGGGCTCGACGACCTGGGTCGGATCCGCAGCCACCGCTTCGGCGCAGGCGGCGCGCACGTCGTCATCGGACAGGCCCAGCACGACAGCCATCGTGCCCTGCCCCACCGGCACCGCCTCCTGCATGGCCTGGGCGCGGAAGCGCACCAGCGGCACGGCATCCTTGAACGGGATCACGCCGGCCGCGACCAGCGCGGAATATTCGCCCAGGCTGTGGCCGGCCACGACGGCCGGCACGGCGCCGCCGGCGGCGATCCACGCGCGGTAGACGGCCACGGCGGCCGTCAGCATCACGGGCTGCGTGTTGGTGGTCAGGTCCAGTTCTTCTTTCGGGCCTTCGGCGATCAGCTTGCCGAGGTCGAACTGCAGTGCGTCGGACGCTTCGGCGATCGTCTGTTCGACGACCGGGTTGCCGTTGAAGCCGGCCATCATGGCGACGGCCTGGGAACCCTGGCCGGGGAATACAAATGCGAAGTTGGTCATGTGTTGTTCTCGTTATGGTTAACGATCCGCGGCCAGCGTGCCACGGCGCACCGTGCACCGGCTGGGCCGTAGAGCACTAATTCTAAATCGGCGCGCATTGTACACCGGCGCGCCGCTGGTTCCTATGTCGAGCCTACTACATGCGCACGAGGGCAGCGCCCCAAGTGAAGCCGCCGCCGACGCCTTCCATCATCACCGCATCGCCTTTTTTCACGCGGCCGTCGCGCACGGCGGCGTCCAGCGCCAGCGGGATCGACGCGGCCGACGTGTTGCCGTGCTGGTCGACGGTGACGACCATCTTGTCCAGCGGCAGGCCCAGCTTCTTCGCCGTGCCGTTCATGATGCGGATATTGGCCTGGTGCGGAATCAGCCAGTCGATCTGGTCGCTGGTCATGCCGGCGATCTCGAGCGCTTCGTGGGCGACTTTTTCCAGCACGTTGACGGCCAGCTTGAACACGGCCTGGCCATCCATGTACAGGAAGGCACTGCCGGCCACCGCGCCGCCGGCCACATTGCCGGGAATCGACAGGATGTCGGAGTGGCGACCATCGGCATGCAGCTTGCAGGCCAGCACGCCCGGCTCGTCCGAGGCGGACATGACGACCGCGCCGGCACCGTCGCCGAACAGCACGCAGGTGGTGCGGTCTTCGAAATTGAGGATGCGCGAGAACACTTCGGCCCCGATCACCAGCACGTTCTTGTGCATGCCGGACTTGATGAAGCTGTCCGCCGAGGCCAGCGCGTAGACGAAGCCGCTGCACACGGCCTGCACGTCGACCGCTGCGCTCGTGTTGGTCATGCCCAGCTTGCGCTGCACGATGCAGGCGGTGCTGGGGAAGCTGCCGAAGAAGTCCGGCGTGGAGCTGGCGACGATGATCAGGTCGATATCGTTCGGCTCCAGGCCGGCCATCTCGAGCGCGTTCTGTGCCGCATGCACGGCCAGGTCCGACGAATTCTGTTCCGGCGCCGCGTAATGCCGCGCCAGGATGCCGCTGCGGGACGAGATCCACTCGTCCGACGTCTCGATGCCCTTGGCGGCCAGTTCCTCGGCCAGCTCCTGGTTCGTGACGCGCCGCGCGGGCAGGTAGCTGCCCGTGCCGATGATTTTGCTGTACTGGGTCATGCTGGTCATCCAATCGTTGTCGTTTCGCGCGGCATCAGTTCGGCGATCATGTCCGCCAGCTGCTGCTGCACATCGTTCTTCGCAGCATCATACGCCCTTCGGATCGCCCATTCATAGGCTTCCACATCGGCGCCGCCATGGCTCTTGAAGACGAGGCCGCGCAGGCCCAGCAGGCTGGCACCGTTATATCGGGCCGGGTTGAGCCGTTTCGAGATCCGCTTCAGCGCGCTGCGCGCAATCACGGCACCCAGCATCGTCAGCGGGGTGCGCTTGAATTCGGCCGTCAGCACGGTCTTGAACATGCGCGCCAGGCCTTCGATGGACTTGAGCGTCACGTTGCCGACGAAACCGTCGCACACGACGACATCCGTCGTGCCCTTGAAAATATCGTTGCCTTCGACATTGCCGAAGAAATTCAGTTTGCCGCGTTCGTGGTCGGCCTGCAGCAGCACCGACGTGGCCTTGACGACGTCGTTGCCCTTGATGTCCTCGGTGCCCACATTGAGCAGGCCGATGGTGGGACGGGCGATGCCTTCCATGGCATGGGCCAGCACGGAACCCATGATGGCGAACTGGTGCAGGTGGTGCGGTTCGCAGTCCACATTGGCGCCCAGGTCCATCACGTAGGTGGGGCCATCGTTCTGGTTCGGCATGATGGCACAGATGGCCGGACGATCGACGCCGGCCATGGTTTTCAGCACGTAGCGGGAAACGGCCATCAGCGCGCCGGTGTTGCCGGCCGAGACGCAGGCCTGCGCATTGCCTTCCTTGACCTGCTCGATGGCGACGCGCATCGACGAATCCTTCTTGCGGCGCAGCGCCACTTCGAGCGGATCGTCCATCGTCACCTGCTCGGAAGCATGCAGCACGGTCAGCCGCGGGTGCGCCGCGGCATTGCAGCGCTTCAGTTCGGCGTGGACGACATCCTGCAGGCCGACGAGGATCAGTTCGGCGTCCGGTTCGCGTTTCAGGAAGGAGATTGCTGCGGGAATGGTGACCGACGGGCCGTGGTCTCCGCCCATGCAGTCGATAGAGATTTTGATTGTCATTGCGGGCAAGAAGCATCCTGACGAGGTGTCAGGGCCTGCGGTATGGTTGTTGCGGTTCGTGGCCGACAAAAAGAAAAAGCGGCGTCACGTCAGCATTCACTGCGTGCGCCGCCCTGGACCTTGGCCGAGACAAAAACGTCGATTACTCGTCGTTTTTCGTCTTCAGGACCTTGCGACCACGGTAAAAGCCGTTCGGGCTGATGTGGTGACGCAGGTGCGTTTCGCCGGTCGTCGATTCGACGGCCAGGTTAGGCGCAACCAGGAAATCGTGCGAACGGTGCATGCCGCGCTTCGATGGGGACTTCTTGTTCTGCTGAACAGCCATGATGACTCCTAATACTAAAGTTCTAAAATTTTAACACAATCGACCGGCAAATACATGCAAATCGCGTATCCCAGCGGCAATCTCTGCCATGCTGCGCTACTACTCAATGCCAACGATCGCAGCCCGATTGGCATGTTCCTTACTACTGCTTGTCTGGTTTGCTGCCGCGCGCTTACTTTTTCAGACTCTTCAGCGCATCGAACGGCGATTTCTTTTCGCTCTTGACCGCGTCGAGCAGCGCCGTATCGGGGCAGATCTCGTGCTTCGGTACTTGCGGCAAGGCCAGCAGGGCCTCGTCTTCAATCAGGTCCATCAGGTTCATCGAGCGGGTGCCGACGATGACGTCGATCGTTTCGTCGTCGATGATCTCTTCGATCTCGTCAGCCTTGGCATCGTCTTCGCCCAGCACCAGCACCGTCGACGAATCGATATCGTAGGCAAACGGCGCCAGGCAACGCTGGCAATTCAGGTGTACGGTACCGGCCACGGTCAGGCGCATCTGCGGGTAGCCCAGCTTGCCGGTGCTGCCAGTCGCGCTCCAGGTGATGGAACCGGACGTATCGGCGCAGTCGCGGGCAAACCGTTCCATTTCAGCCACTGGCGTGACACCGTCGCGCGTGCTGTTGGTCCGACAGAATTCAAAAGCGTCGATCACAAGAGCAGTCATGGCTAAGTTTTACCTTGAAAACCTGCGATAATAGCAGGGTTTTCAGCGCCGCGTAAAGACTTGCGGGTGTTTTGCATGCGTTTTGCAAAAGCGCGGCGCAATTTTGCGGCCTGCCACCCACAAGCGTGTGCGATTTTACGTACGACTCTCGCGGCGCACAGAGCATATAACAATTCGTGGCGCCCCGCCACCTAAAAACCTTTCATGAACCAGACCCCCACCCTGATCCTCGCCTCCAGCTCGGCCTACCGCCGCGAACTGCTGGCGCGCCTGCAACTGCCGTTCACCGTGGACGTGCCTGACATCGACGAAAGCCCCCTGCCCGGCGAAACCCCGTCGGCCACCGCGCTGCGGCTGGCCCGCGCCAAGGCGCAGGCCGTGGCGGCGCGCCATCCCGGCAGCCTCGTCATCGGCTCCGACCAGGTGGCCACGCTCGACGATGAGCAGATCGGCAAGCCCGGCCACCACGGCGCCGCCCTCGCCCAACTGCAGAAGATGCGCGGCCGCGAAGTCGTGTTCCATACCGCGCTGTGCCTGTACGATGGCCGCGACAATACGTCGCAACTGGAAGACATCCGCACCGTCGTCCGCTTCCGCGACCTGCCCGACGCCGAGCTGGATGCCTACCTGCGCATCGAGCAGCCCTACGACTGCGCCGGCAGCGCCAAGAACGAGGCGCTCGGCATCGCCATCCTGGAACGCATCGACTCGTCCGATCCCACTGCGCTGACGGGCCTGCCCCTGATCGCCCTGACCGGCATGCTGCGCGCAGCCGGCGTGACCTTTTTCAAATGACCACCATGCCAGGCACTCTTTATCTGATTCCCAACACGCTGGGCGACACCGAAACGCTCGACCACGTGATCCCCACGCACGTGCAGGCGCTGACGGCGCAGCTGTCCCGCTTCGTTGCCGAAAACGCCAAGACGGCGCGCGCTTTCCTGAAACTGGTCAACGCCACGCATCCGCTGGCCAGGCCGCTGCAGGAAATCGTCATCACCGAACTGAACGTCAACACGAAGGCCGACGCGCTGGCCGGCCTGCTGGCGCCGCTGCGCGAAGGCATCGACACGGGTTTGCTGTCCGAAGCGGGCGTGCCGGCCGTGGCCGACCCCGGCGCCGATCTCGTGCGCCTGGCGCACAAGGAAGGCATTCCCGTGCGGCCGCTGGTGGGCCCGTCGTCGCTGCTGCTGGCCGTCATGGCAAGCGGCCTGAACGGCCAGAGCTTCGCCTTCAACGGCTACCTGCCGACGGATGCCGCGGCGCGCCTCAAACGCCTGAAAGAGCTGGAACAGCGCTCGCAAAAGGAACGGCAGACGCAGCTGTTCATCGAAACGCCCTACCGCAACGGCGCGCTGCTCGAAGCGCTCGCGGCGGCCTGCCTGCCCGGCACGCTGATCTGCGTGGCCACCGACATCAGCCTGCCATCGGAAACCATCCGCACGCAGACAGCCGCGCAGTGGAAAAGCGCGCTGGCCGGCAACCGGGGACCGGATTTCCACAAGAAGCCGACCGTGTTTCTGCTGCTGGCGGCGTAAAAAAGCCGGCGCCATGGGCCGGGCCGGCATGCCGAAATCTGTAAAATAGTGGAAAATGGCGGGTTACATTTCAATTTCCCCCTCCCGTCATGTCCCACCCAGCCTCTGTATCCATCCGCCCCGGCGCGGCCATCAATCCGAAACCGCTCGGCGTTTCCCTGTTCCTCATCGTGCTCGGCGCGTGGTATCTGGCGCAGGCCGTCAATGGCCGCCAGGCGGCGCTGTACGTGATCGGCACACTGCTCGGCATCGCGCTGTATCACGCGGCGTTCGGCTTCACTTCCGCCTGGCGGGTGTTCATTGCCGACGGGCGCGGCGCAGGCTTGCGCGCGCAGATGCTGATGCTGGCGGTCGGCGTCGCGCTGTTCTTCCCGGCGCTGTCCGCCGGCACGCTGTTCGGCACGCCCGTCGCCGGCCTGGTGCAGCCGGCCGGCACGTCGGTGATCGTCGGCGCGTTCATCTTCGGCATCGGCATGCAGCTGGGCGGCGGCTGCGCCTCGGGTACGCTGTACACGGTCGGCGGCGGCAGCACGCGCATGATCGTCACGCTGATCATGTTCATCGTCGGCTCGCTGATCGGCACCGCGCACATGCCGTTCTGGACGGCACTGCCGCAACTGCAGCCGGTCTCGCTCGTCAAGACGCTGGGCCTGTCATCGGCCCTGGTGGTGAACTGGGCCCTGTTCGCGCTGATTGCCACCATCACGGTGATCGTGGAAAAACGCCGTCACGGCGGCTTGGTCGCTGCACACGTGCAGCCGGCGCACACCTCGCCGTGGCTGCACGGTCCCTGGCCGCTGGCCGCCGGCGCGCTCGCGCTGGTCGTCCTCAATTTCGCCACGCTCGCCCTGTCCGGACGGCCGTGGGGCGTGACGTCCGCGTTCGCGCTGTGGGGCGCCAAGGCGGCATCGCTGATCGGCATCGATACGGCGAGCTGGACGTACTGGTCGACCAAGGCCAATGCCGCTGCGCTGGCCGCGCCGATCACGCAGGATGTCACGTCGGTGATGGATATCGGCATCGTGCTCGGCGCCATGCTGGCGGCCGCACTCGCCGGCCGCTACGCGCCCGTGTGGCGCGTGCCGCTCCGTTCGCTCATCGCGGCCTGCGTCGGCGGCCTGCTGCTGGGGTATGGCGCACGGCTCGCTTATGGCTGCAATATCGGCGCCTACTTCAGCGGCATCGTGTCGGGCAGCCTGCACGGCTGGCTGTGGCTGGTTGCCGCGTTCGCCGGCAATGTCGCCGGCACGCGACTGCGGCCGCTGTTCGGCCTCGAAGTGGAACGGCTGAAGCCGACCGCGTGCTGACTCTCGCACACCCGGATACATGCCGCCGCCGACCCGCAGGTTGACGCCGGCGACCTAGCGCCGCGGCGGCCCGCTGACGCCGTGCGCGTAGTGGTGCACCCAGTCGTACGCCGCCAGCTGGCTCTCATACAATGCCGATGGCGGCAGCGCCAGTTCGTGCAGCAGGCCCGTCAGCTCCGGGCCCTCCTGCGCATTCTCCACCAGCTCGATCAGCTTCAGCGCGGCGCCGTAATCGCCGGTGCGGTGCAGCAGCGCGGCGCGCACGTCGTCCAGCACGTTGACGCTGTCGACGATCTCGCCCATCGCCACCGAGAACAGCGTGTCCATCAGCGACATGATGCCCACCGTGAAACCGATGTCGGCGCTGATGCGCTCGCCGGGACGCAGGTGTTCGAGCAGGTTTTCCATCGTCTTGCCGCGCGTGGTGGCCAGCTGCAGCAGCGGCGAATCGTACTGCTGGCCTTTCACGTACAGCAGGATCTGCAGCCAGCGCTGCAGCTGCTGCCGGCCCAGCACCATCAGCGCGTGGCCGACGGAGTTGATGCGGAAGCGCGCGCCGACGGCCGGCGTGTTCACCAGCCGCAGCAGGTTCAGCGTGATCACCGGATCGAGCTTGATGCTGCGTTCGATGTCGCGCTGGTCCGCGTCCGTCGCCAGCAGCTCCAGCAGATGCATGATGGCCATCTGCGATGGTGCGATCTTCTTGCCGGACAGGATCACGGGCCGGGCGAAATAATAGACCTGGAAATATTCGAAGCCCAGGTCCATGCACTGGCGGAATTCCTCGTGCGTCTCGACCTTTTCCGCCAGCAGCTTCTGGCGGGGATTGCGCAGCGAACGGGTCAGCGCCGCCAGCGAGGCCGGCGCCATCTGCTTGATGTCGATCTTGATGACGTCCATCAGTGGCTGCAATTTGTCGAGATTGTCGGATTCGCCGACCACGTCGTCCAGCGCAAAGCGGAAGCCAGCCTGCTTCAGCTCGCGCACGCGGGCCACCACTTCCGGCGTGGCATCGACCGTTTCCAGCACTTCCAGGATCACCTTGTCGTTCGGCAGGAAGTGGATGAAGTCGCTCATCAGCCCTTCCGCATCGACGTTCACGTAGGCCAGCTGGTCGCCGACGACGTGCTCCATGCCCAGCGCCGACGCATGGGCGATCACGGAGGCCGTGGCGGCCTTGCCGTTGGTGACATGCGCATCGTCGCAATCGGCGTTACGGTACAGCAGCTCGTAGGCGACGAGCCGCTGGTGACGGTTGAGGATCGGTTGCCGCGCCAGGAAGAAGCGATTGGCGTAGGGCATGGGGATGTCCGGGCTAGTGGCCAGCGTCATCGGAAGACCTGCATGAAAACGATTCCGTACAATAGCGCGCCGTTAATTCCAAGGCAACCCTTTTGTGGGTTGCGTGTCGAAGGCAACCCTGTTAAAGGTTGCGATCCAAGGCAACCCTGTTAAAGGTTGCCTGGCCAACTTCTTATGGCTTGCGCGCCGTCGGGCGGGACGACCGCACCGGTGCCGGCCCTTTCGCCGGCGCCCTGGCGGGACCCTTCAGCGAACCGCCGACAGCCGCGCGCACCGGCGCGCGGGTCGGCGCCGTGCTGACCTTGGCGCGCGGCGTGCTGGCGTCGCCCGTTTCCAGCGTGAACGTGGCGCCCTTGTCGCGGCCCAGCACCTGCACCAGGTAAGGCATCACCGTTTTCAGGATCGGTTCCAGCGTGTACGGCGGATTCAGGATGAACATGCCGCTGGTGTGCAGCGCAATGCCATCAGGACCCGGCGACGACACCGACAGCGTGACGTTCAGCCAGCTGGCCGACGGCAGGTTCTTCATCTTCTCGGCGAAATTGCGCGCCTCGATGCGCTGCAGCACCGGATACCACACGGCGTAGATGCCGGACGGGAAGCGCTTCAGCGCATCGCCCAGCATGTCGGTGACTTTTTTATAGTCCTGCTTGTCTTCGTACGGCGGGTCGCACAGCACCAGCGCACGGCGCGACGGCGGCGGCAGCAGCGCCTTGACCCCCAGGAAGCCGTCGGCCTTGTTGACGATCACCCGCTTGCCGCGCACCGTGCTGCGCTTGCCCTGCTCGGCCTGGTGCTGCTCCAGCTTGCGGAAATTCTCGTCCAGGATGCGCACGTCTGCCGGGTGCAGCTCGAACAGCCGCAGGCGATCCATCTCGCGCGCCACCTGCTCGGCGACATACGGCGAGCCCGGGTAGTAGCGCATCTTGCCGCTGGGGTTCATCGCGCGCACCAGGTTCACGTACTCTGCCAGCGCCGGCGGCAGGTCGGCGCGCTCCCACAGCGGGGCAATGCCGGTCTCGAATTCCGCCGTCTTGGTGGCCTGCATGCTGTCCAGCGAGTACAGGCCCGCGCCGGCATGCGTGTCGATATAGCTGTAGGCAACGTCCTTCTGGTTCAGGTATTGCATCAGCTGCAGCTGGACGAAATGCTTCAGGACATCGGCGTGATTGCCGGCATGGAAGGCGTGGCGGTAACTGAACATGGTTTTCTTCGGGATGATTCGAGCCGCCATTATCCCAGAGAACGGGGCCGCCGCGAAATAATGGCGGCCCCGTGCGGATCAGGCGACCTTCTTGTCGAAGAACTGCTCGTCCTCGGTGGAGCCGTGCAGCGCCGTCGTCGAGCTCTTGCCCTGCTGGATCGTCTGCGTGACGGCATCGAAGTAGCCGGTGCCCACTTCGCGCTGGTGTTTTACCGCCGTGAAGCCCTGTTCGGCGGCGGCGAATTCCGCTTCCTGCAGTTCCACGAAGGCGGACATCTGCCGGCGCGCATAGCCGTGCGCCAGGTGGAACATGCCGTAGTTCAGCGCATGGAAGCCGGCCAGCGTGATGAACTGGAACTTGTAGCCCATCGCGCCCAGCTCCTGCTGGAATCTGGCGATCGTCGCATCGTCCAGGTTTTTCTTCCAGTTGAACGACGGCGAGCAGTTATAGGCCAGCATCTTGCCGGGGAATTTGGCGTGGATCGCCTCGGCAAACTGTTTGGCGAACGCGAGATCCGGCTTGCCCGTCTCGCACCACACCAGATCGGCGTACGGCGCATATGCCAGGCCGCGGGAAATGGCCTGCTCGACGCCGGCGCGCACTTTATAGAAGCCTTCGACGGTGCGCTCGCCGGTGCAGAACGGCTGGTCGGTGGGATCGACGTCGGACGTCAGCAGGTCGGCCGCCTCGGCATCGGTGCGGGCGATCACCAGCGTCTGCGTGCCCATCACGTCGGCCGCCAGCCGCGCGGCGGACAGTTTTTCCACCGCTTCGCGCGTCGGCACCAGCACCTTGCCGCCCATGTGGCCGCATTTTTTCACCGAGGCCAGCTGGTCCTCGAAGTGCACGCCGGACGCGCCCGCCTCGATCATCGCCTTCATCAGCTCGAAGGCATTGAGCACGCCGCCAAAGCCCGCTTCCGCATCGGCGACAATCGGCGCGAAGTAGTCGATATCGTCCTTGCCTTCGGACCACTGGATCTGGTCGGCACGCTGGAAGGTGTTGTTGATGCGTTTCACCACCAGCGGCACCGAGTTGGCCGGATACAGCGACTGGTCCGGATACATTTCGCCGGCCACGTTGGCATCGCCCGCCACCTGCCAGCCGGACAGGTAGATCGCCTTCAGCCCCGCCTTCACCTGCTGCATCGCCTGGTTGCCCGTCAGCGCACCGAGGGCGTTGACGAAGGGCTCGTCGCGCAGCAGTCCCCACAGTTTTTCCGCGCCCCGTTTCGCCAGCGTGTGCTCGATCGCCACCGAGCCGCGCAGCCGGACGACGTCGTCCGCCGTGTACGTGCGGGTGATGCCTTCCCAACGGGGATTGGTGGTCCAGTCCTGGTTCAGTTCTGCTGCCTGCTGTGCGCGCGTTGCCATGGTGTTCTCCTTTGAGTTTGCGGTGAGATGAAAAGCGAATCCGTTAATCACATCATAGGCCTTGTCCCGCGTCGCAGCATAGGTCTTATATAAGACACATGAGCAATATTTAATCGTTTATATTCAGTACCTTATGAATTATTTTTCATGATACGGCACGGCATTTCTCTCCTTGAGAGCGGCGGCGCGAATCGAATTGGTGCGCGTTTCAAGATGTGAAACAGCATTCCCGCAGCGTGAAAACGCCCGCAAAAATAATGCCCCGACGAACGGGGCACCGTGTTGCGCTGGAGCATTGGGGACTGTCCCCATCGGGGACTGTCCCCGGGGTTGCATTTACACTGAATCAGACCACCAGCCGCACCTGCGCCCCCACCACCCCATCCCCATCCGCATAAACCCAATCACCAGGATTGACGGGCACGCCGGCAACCTGCACGCGCAAGGTCAGGCGTTTTTCAGCCGCACGGCCCGCGTGCTGCCGCCCACGCCGACCGCCGTGCCGATCGCCAGCGCCTGGAACAGCGCCACGCCGGCAAACACCCAGCCCGGATGGCCCGCATCCATCGCCGCGCCGAACAGCACGGGACCGACGGAAAGACCCGTGTCCAGCCCCGAATACACCACGCCGTACACGCGGCCGGTGGCGCCCTTCGGTGCGGCGGCGCGGATCATCAGGTCGCGCGACGGTCCCGCCACGCCGGAGAAGAAGCCGATCGCCGCCATCAGCGGCAGCGCCAGCCAGCCCGGCACCACGGCCGCGCCCAGCAGCAGCGCCATTGCCGCCGCCAGCGCAAATGCGATGGCGATCGTGCGGTCGTGCTGCATCGAACCGGCGCCGAGGAAGCCGCCGACCACCATGCCGCCGGCCGACGCCAGCATGTAGGCTGTATAGGAACTGGTGGCCAGCTCGCGCGAGATACCGTACAGCTGCTCCAGGCCGATCGTCGAGAAGGCCTGGATGCCGCCCAGCGCCACGGCGGTCAGGAAGAAGAACGCAAAGCACATCCACACGGACGGCAGCCGCAGGAAGGCCAGCGTGCCGGCACCGCCCTGCTGCTGCGCGGCCGCGTGGTCCGGCGGATTCGGGCGCAGCGCATGGCGGTTGAAGTACAGGATGGCCAGCACGGCAAACGGCAGCACAGCCGCGCAGGCCAGCGCGGTACGCCAGCTGGCCAGCGCCGCCACGGTGGTCATGAACAGCGGCGACGCGGCCCAGCCCAGGTTGCCGCTGATGCCGTGCACGGAAAAGCCGTGCGCCAGCCGCGCCGGCGACACACGCTGGTTCAGCAGCGTGTAGTCGGCGGGATGGAAAATGCTGTTGCCGACGCCGGCCAGCAGCGCGCCCGCCATCAGCGCCATGTAAGAGTCGGCGGCGGACAGCACCAGCGCCGACACGCCCAGCATCGCCATGCCGAAGAACAGCACGCGGCGCGCGCCGACGCGGTCGACGACGAAGCCTGCCAGCGCCTGCCCCACGCCGGAGACGACGAAGAACACCGTCATCAGCAGCCCCAGTTGCGCGTAGCTGAGGCCGAACGCGGGCTTCAGCCACGGGAACAGCGCGGCCAGGATCAAGTGATAGAAGTGGGAAGTGCCGTGCGCGAGGCCGACCAGGCCGATCACGCGGGCATCCTGGCGCAGCGTGCCGGCGCCAATCGTGGTGTTCTGCATATTGTCTCCGTAAAACGCCAGTGTAGGCAAAACGGCGCCGTCCGTTTTAAGATGGCGTGACATCTTTTGTCGCAAATCTGCCAACCGCTGCTGCCGATGCCCATCCCCATCCTCCGCCACACGCTGCTGCCCGTCGCCGGCAGCGATCCCACCGCCCAGCGGCCCGTGACGATGATCGCCCGCGACCTCGACACGTCCGACAGCCTGTCGCCGCACTCGCATCCCTGGGGCCAGCTGACGCATGCGCTCGATGGCGTGCTGCGCGTGATCGCGGCCGACAGCAGCTGGATCGTGCCGCCGTCGCGGGCCATCTGGATCGCGCCGGGCGTCACGCACTCGGTGACGATGCTGCAGCCGACGCGGCTGCGCCCCGTGCGCATCCTGGCCGAACGCTCGCCGTTTGCCGGCGGCGGCTGCCGCGTATTGGCAGTGTCGCCGCTGCTGCGCGAGCTGATCGTCGCATTGGAACAACTGCCGCCGGCGGAACCGTCGCCCCGCGCGGCGATGGTGGCGGAACTGATGCTGGACGAGCTGGCCCGTTGCGAAACCCGCCCGATCCGCGTGCCGCTGCCGCGCGACAAGCGGCTGCAGGCGCTGTGCGCCAGCCTGATCGACGAGCCGGGCGCGGCGCACACGCTGGCCGCCTGGGCGCGGCAGGTGGGCGCTTCGGAACGCACGCTGGCCCGGCTGTTCGAACGGGAGCTGGCCATGACGTTCGGCCAGTGGCGCCAGCAGGTGCGGCTGGCGCACGCGGCGGCGCTGATCGCGCGGGGCCTGCCGCTGTCGCGCGTGGCGGAAGAACTGGGCTACGCCAGCCAGTCGGCGTTTTCGCAGATGTTCAGGAAGACGTTCGGGTGCACGCCGTCGGCGTTTTTCGCCGCGCGCTAGCCGTCAGGGCTGACCGTCAGCGCAAGCCGGCCAGCACAGCTTCCGCCGCAATGACATCGCGCGTCGCACGCCCGCCGTGCACACGGGCCAGCACGGGGCCCAATATGCCGGCCGCCTCGTCGCCGCGGCCGCGCAGCACCAGCACGCGCGCCAGGCTGGTGGCGGCGCGCAGCTCCCACGCCAGCGCCCCCTGCCCGGCGGCCTGCGCCAGCGCCTGGCGGAACACGCGCGCCGCTTGCGCATACGCGCCGACCCGTACCAGGTCCTGGCCCCAGCAGCGCAGCAGCTCCGCGCCCGCCCAGCCGGCACGGCCTGCCAGCGCGCGGGTCAGCGACCGTGGTGCCAGCAACCGCTCGTGCAGCGTCGGCAGCATGTCCAGATGGAAGCCGGCGCACAGCGGATGGGCCACCAGCGCATCGGCGGTGCCGTGGCCGGCACCCGAATGCCGGCGCAGCGCCGCATCGAACAGTTGGGCCCAGAACCGCCACTGCGCCAGGTTGTCGCGCCCGGCGCGCGCCGTCATCAGGTCCGTACAGCGGCGCGCCGTGACGAAGTCGCCGCACCACAGCGCCACCGAACCGGCCACCAGCAGCGCCAGGCACAGCGAGATCGCATGATCCAGGCGCTGCGCTTCCTCGACGCCCTCCCTTGCCACCAGCAGCGCCTGGTCCGGCGCCCCCTGCAACCACAGGATATGACCATGAATGGCCAGCGACGACACGCGCTGGTCGAACTGGAAGCCGCTGGCGCCGTGGCTGCGCTGGGCCGGATGACCGACGATGGCATCGATGTGGGCACGCGCCGCATGCTGGTCGCCCAGGTAGTGCAGCGCGCGGGCGTGCAGGCGGTGATGGACGATGCCCGCGCCGTCGATCCCCGCTGCCGCCGCCAGCGTACTGAAACGGCGCGCATGCTGCAGCGTTGCCGCGTAGTCGCCCTGGAACAGCGCATCCGTGAAGCAGCCCCACAGCGCCCGCACCGCGGCGCCATGGTCGCCCAGCTGCGCAGCCAGCGCCAGCGCCTGCCCGAACGCATGGGCGCGCACGGCCGGCGCTGCGCCGCCCACGTGCAGCAGCGTGTGGCCCAGCGCCAGCTGCAGCGCCATCGACAGGTCCGCGCCCGCGCGCCCCGCAGCTTCGGCGGCGGCCAGTGCCGGCGCGAGGCGGCAGCGGTACTCGTCCATCAGCGACAGTTCATACCAGAGCGGCGCCGACACCGCGGCCAGCCGGGCGCCCAGCAGCGCGTCGCCACCGGGCGCAAAGGCCCAGTCCAGCGCGGCGCGCACGT
>DKJA01000025.1 GCA_002454505.1 Oxalobacteraceae bacterium UBA6704 | reverse complement strand
AGGCAGCCCCGGGGACAGTCCCCAACCTCAATCGCCCAGCACGATCCCCTCGCGCCGCGGATCGGCACCGCCGAACCACACATCCTTGCCGCCGCGCTGGATCCGTGAGATGCCCTGCAGTCCGGAGTTCTGCTCGAACTCGCGCACCTCGTGGCCTTTCGCCTTCAGCTGAGCGATCACGTCGGCCGACACGCGCCCCGCTTCCAGCTCCGTCGGGCCGTTGCGGCTGCCGTAGTTGGGCAGGCTGATGGCCTGCTGCACGTCGAGATGCCAGTCCAGCGTACCGACCAGCACCTTCATCACGTAGTTGATGATGGACGAGCCGCCCGGCGAGCCGGTGGCCAGCACCAGCTTGCCGGTGGCCTTGTCGAACACCAGCGTCGGCGACATCGCGCTGCGCGGCCGCTTGCCCGGCTGGACGCGGTTGGCGATCGGGCCGTTGTCGTCGCGCGCATCGAACGAGAAGTCGGTCAGTTGGTTGTTCAGGATGAAGCCGTCGACGAACTGGCGCGAGCCGAAGGCGTCTTCCACGGACGTCGTCATCGACAGGCCGTTGCCGTACTGGTCCACTGCCACGAAGTGCGACGTGGACGGGCGGTCGAGCGCCGTATCGGTGCCCCATGCCACCTGCATGCCCTGCGGCGTGCCGGCCTGCGCGCTGCCCATCGACCTGTCGCCGATCAGCGCGGCGCGCTGGTGCAGGTAGGTCTTGTCCAGCATCGACACGATGCCCTTGCCCGGCAGCGGAATGAAGTCGGTATCGGCGACGTAGCGGTTGCGGTCCGCATAGGCCAGCCGGCCCGCTTCGGAGAACAGGTGGATCGCCTCGGCATTCAGCTGGCCATCGACGGCCGGGTAGGCGCCGATCTTCGTCGTCTCCAGGATGCCCAGCATCTGCGCGATGGCGATGCCGCCGGACGATGGCGGCGGCATGCCGCACACCTTCCACTGGCGGTAATCGCTGCAGACGGGATCGCGCTCCCTGGCGCGGTAGTCGGCGATGTCCTTGGCCGTCAGCAGGCCCGGATTGGTGGGATGGCTGGCCACTTTCGCGGCGATGTCGCGGGCGATGCGGCCTTTATAGAACGCATCGGCGCCGCCGTTGGCGATCTCGCGCAGCACCTTGGCCAGCTCGGGATTCTTCAGCACGTAGCCGACGGGGCGCGGCGCACCGTCCTTGTCGTAGAAGTACGCGGCGGCGGCTGCATCGCGCGGCAGCCGGGCTTTATCGTAGTTCAGCAGCGCGTTCAGGCGCGGGCTGACCTTGAAGCCGTCGTCGGCCAGCCTGATGGCCGGCCCGAACAGCGTCGCCCACGGCAGCTTGCCGTGCTGTTTGTGCGCCAGCTCCAGCATGCGCAGCACACCCGGAGCACCCGTCGAACGGCCGCCGACGATGCCCTGCTCGCGCGACATCGGCTGGCCGTCCTTGCCGAGGAACAGCCGCTCGCTGGCCGCCATCGGCGCCGTCTCGCGGCCGTCGTACGACTGCACCTTGCTGCCGTCGAAGTGCACCATGAAGGCGCCGCCGCCGATGCCGGACGATTGCGGCTCGACCAGCGTCAGCACCATCTGCACGGCGATGGCCGCGTCGACGGCGCTGCCGCCCTGCCTGAGCATCTGGTAGCCGGCGTCGGTGGCGAGGGGATTGGCCGCGGCCACCATATATTTGCTGGCGGTGGCGCCGGCTTTTTCCGTATAACCGGTGGCGATTTCGGGCGCGCGTTGCAGCGGCGCTTCCTGGGCGTGGGCGAAGCCCGCGGTGAAGCCCATCAGGGACAGGGAGGCGCACAGCAGCGCAAGGGGGGTCGGTCGTGTCATCGGTTCTCCAAAAAAAAACGCGCAGCCGCGGCCGCGCGTTCCACCAGGCACATGCTACCTCATTTCGGCTGCATGCGAATCGCGCCGTCAAGGCGGATGGTTTCGCCGTTCAGCATCACGTTGCCGATGATGGCCAGCGCCAGCTGCGCATATTCGTCCGGCTTGCCCAGCCGCGGCGGGAACGGCACCATCTTGCCCAGCGCATCCTGCACCTCGGCCGGCATCCCCAGCAGCATCGGCGTTTCAAAGATGCCGGGGGCGATCGTCATCACGCGGATGCCGTTCCTGGACAGGTCGCGCGCCATCGGCAGCGTCATGCCGGCCACGCCCGCTTTCGACGCCGCGTAGGCCGCCTGGCCGATCTGGCCGTCGAACGCGGCCACCGAGGCCGTGTTGACGATGACGCCCCGCTCGCCCTGCTCCGCCGGCTCGGTGCGGCCCATCGCATCGGCCGCCAGCCGGCACATATTGAACGTGCCGACCAGGTTGATCATCACCGTGCGCTGGAAGGCGTCCAGCGGATGCGGGCCGTCCTTGCCGACGGTCTTCGCGGCGGGCGCCACGCCGGCGCAGTTGACGAGGCCACGCAGCGTGCCCAGCTCCACGGCTGCCACGACGACCGCCTGGCCATCTCCTTCGGACGTGACGTCGCAGCGCACGAAGCGTCCACCCAGTTCCGCCGCCAGTTGTTCGCCTGCCTCGGCCTGCACATCGGCCAGTACGACCTTGCCGCCCTGCGCCGCCAGTGCCCGCGCCGTGGCCGCGCCCAGGCCCGAAGCGCCGCCCGTGATGATGAATACGTTGTCCCTGATTTGCATATCGTCTCCGTCTCTTGTTACATGTGACGTTTACGTAAACGTCATTCGACGAGTATTGTAGCGCCGGATGGCCGCCGGGTCATCACTGGCAGGTGACGAAACCGCCCGCGCTGGAACACATCCGCCCCGTCGGGCTGATCACCGTGCCGGAGCCGTTATAGATGGTGCCGTTCGCATCGCGGCACGTGCCGGCGCTGCACGTGGCGGCCTGCGGCCGGCTCGGCCCCGGCGGCGGCGCGGCAAAGGCGCCGGGGGCTGGATTGGCGAACGGCTGCGATTGCGGATTCACGACGGGCGGCACGGGCGCCGCCGGCGCGGCCAGATAAGGCGAACGGGGTTCGAGGCGGGCCGACGGCAGCACCAGCGGCGCCGGTGCCGCACGCGGCGTGGTATCGGGAATGCCGATGCGGGGCGTATCGTCGCGCTGCTGCGGCACCGGCCGGCGCGGCATGGGCCGCTGGGCAGGCGCCGTGCGGCACGGCTCGACGGCGAGGCTGCGCCCGTCCGGCCCCAGCCTGCACACGGGCAGCTTGGCGTAATCGCTGCCGTTGATCGTGTCCGGCTCCTGCGCGGCGGCGAACGGCATGGCAAACACCAGCGTGATGAAGGAGAAACGAAGCAAGGACATGGCGCGGTTCCTGGCGAAGGGGTCGCCCGATGATACGCCCGCCCCTCCGCCCGCGCCGCACAGCAGGCGCAGCACGAAAAAGTGCGTAGAGGCAAACAGTTGCCCGAAAAATGGGGTCCGTCCCCATTTTTCGGGCAACTTTTCAACTTTTCATCAACGCGGCGCGGCGGGCTTGACGGCCACCGTGGCGTGCTGCGCGGCCGGCGCGCTGGCGTGCAACGGCGCGGTGTCGACGGCCAGCCAGCCCGTGGCAGGCAGCAGCGGCACCAGCAGCAGCGCGACGATGTTGACGATGCGGCGGCGCAGGTACAGCGGCTGCGGGTTGTTGGCGACGGCGGTGCTCATCAGTTGCCCTCCTTGCGGGACAGGCGCATCAGCATCAGGCGGGCGATTGCCAGCACCACGAAGGTCACGATGAACAGCACGAAGCCAAGC
>DKJA01000021.1 GCA_002454505.1 Oxalobacteraceae bacterium UBA6704 | reverse complement strand
GTAGGGGACTGTCCCCGCATGGGGCCTGTCCCCGGGGTTGTTTTTGACTTCCTCGACACACGGCGATAGAGGCAACCCCGGGGACAGGCCCCTGCGGGGACAGTCCCCAGCCTACTCCTCCGTCCACACCACCCGCCCATTGCCCGCCTCGTTCAGCCGCGCCACCAGCGCCGCGGCGGCACCATCTGCCAGGCTGAAATCGAACGTGACGGCATCGCCATGCGCCACCTCGTCGAGGGTGGCGCCGGCGGCATCGAGCTCGCGGCGCAGCAGGCCTTCCGTCGCATATGGCACCGTGCAGCGCAGGTGCCGCAGCTTGACGATGGCCACTCGCTCCGCCTTCAGCAGCGCTTGCGCCACGCCGTCCGTGTAGGCCCGCACGAGACCGCCGGCGCCCAGCTTGACGCCGCCAAAGTAACGCACCACGGTGGCCAGCACGCCTTCCAGGTCCTGGTGGCGCAGCACGTCGAGCATCGGGCGGCCGGCGGTGCCGCTGGGTTCCCCGTCGTCGACGGCCGCCGACTGGCCGCCGGCCAGCAGCGCCCAGCAGACGTGGGCGGCGCCCGGGTGTTCGGCCTTCAGCCGCGCCACGACGGCCTGCGCGGCGGCGCGGTCCGTCATCGGCTGCACGCAGGCGATGAAACGGCTTTTCTTGATCAGGAGTTCGGCGGAGCAGGGGGAGGCAAGCGTGTGCGGCATCGGCGGTGAAGGGGCGGGCGGGAAAACGGCGATGCCCGATTGTACCGCCTCGGCCGCGCCGCCGGCGTCAGGCGTAGCTGCGCAGCCGGGTCGCGAAGTCGCGCAAGGTGGCGATGCCGGACACCTCGGCCCGCTCGCACCAGCCCCGCAGGTAGGCCAGCAGTTCGTCCGGCGCGGCATGCTGGCGCTGCCACAGTTCCGCCAGCTCGGCCCGGGCCTGCTGCAGTCGCCCCAGCATGCTGCGGTGGCGCAGGAACAGCGCCAGCGATGCCGCCTGTTCGCCCGTCACCAGCGCCGGATCGCGGCGCAGCAGCCGGTAGACGAGGGCGAGGAAAGGCTTGTCGAACGTGACATCGTGCGTGCGCCTGCCGTCGGCGCGGAAGGCGCGGCGCAGCATGCGGGCGTAGCGCGCCATGATTTCATGACGGTTGGCGATGATGGCGTGCAGCGTGTGCAGGTCCGCCTCCGGTTTGGACAGCGTGCGGCGCGGCCGCGGCGCCACGCGCGTCACCTGCGCCAGGCCGCAGGCCTGCAACAGGCGGATGTACAGCCAGCCCACGTCGAACTCGAACCAGCGTGCCGACAATTTCGCCGACGTGGGATAGGTGTGGTGGTTGTTGTGCAGCTCCTCGCCGCCGATCAGCAGGCCGAGGGGGCCGAGATTCGTGGCCGCGTGCGGGCCGTCGAAATTGCGGTAGCCCCACCAGTGACCGAGTCCGTTGATGACGCCCGCCGCCGTGACGGGGATCCACAGCATCTGCACGGCCCACACGGTGGCGCCGAGCACGCCGAACAGCAGCACGTCGAGCACCAGCATCAGCGCCACGCCCTGCCACGCGAAGCGCGAATACAGGCGGCGTTCGAGCCAGTCGTCCGGCGTGCCGGTGCCGTACTGCGCCAGCGTGGCCGGCACCGCAGCCTCCGCCTGGTACAGCTCCGTGCCCTGCCACAGCACGCGGCGGATGCCGAATACGGCCGGGCTGTGCGGGTCGCCCGGCACTTCGCAGCGGGCGTGGTGCTTGCGGTGCACGGCCACCCATTCGCGGGTGACCATGCCGGTGGTCAGCCACAGCCAGAAACGGAAGAAATGGCTGGCCAGCGGGTGCAGCGCGAGGGCGCGGTGGGCCTGGCAGCGGTGCAGGTAGATGGTGACGGCGGCGATGGTGACGTGGGTCAGCGCGAGCGTGCACGCGACGACCTGCCAGGTGCTCCAGTCGAGCAGCCCGTGCGACAGGAAGGCGAGGATGGCGGCGCTGTCCATGCTGGGTTCCCCCGGAATCGGCAGGGTTTCAGCATATACGCATCCGGCGGGAGAGTCGATGGCGCTCCATCAACATGAGGCCGGCCGGCAAAGTGCCGGCCGGAGCAGGGAAGGCCCGCCGCACAGGCTGTGCCTGGGGGGTAACGGCGGGCCTACTGCAGCCGGCATGTGCCGGCAGGGGCGATCAGCTCCGCGTGGCCTGCGCGAGCTGACGGCGGCGCAGTGCCGCCACGCCGAGGAGACCCACGCCCAGCATCAGGTAGGTCTCCGGCTCCGGTACTGCCGAGATCTGCAGCGGGCTGACGTCGACGGCCACGTCGATGTCCGCCAGCGAGCTGCTGAGGAACAGCGCGTCGGAGAACGTCAGCGGCGTCGTGCCGGCGCCCAGCGTCTGGAACGTGATCTTCGCCAGCGCGCCCGCGCCGGACACGCCGGCGATGTCGCCGACCAGCGAGTTGTAGATGAACGAGATCGTGCCGGCGTTGTTGTCGATGTAGCCGGTGTCGCCGATGGTGCTGCCGCCGGTGCCCAGGAAGGCGCCTTCGGTGACGGCCGTTGCCTGCAGCAGCGTCGGGTCGAACGACAGCGTGAACTGGTAGGCGTACAGGTCGCTGACGTCCGACAGCAGCACCGTCAGGTCGACGGCCTGGCCGGCGATGGCCGGATCGGGCGACGCGGACACGGTCAGCGTCGGATCGGCGTATGCCTGCGCGCAGGCGGCGGCGAGCAGCGTGGCGCCGAAGGCTTTTTTCCATCCAATCATTGTTTTTCTCCTTGCTTCAGATTCGGTAAGGCCGGCCGGAAGTTCCGGCCGGCCGTGGTTTCACGGGACGTTGGCCGCCGGGATCAGTTGCAGCTGGTGCCGGCCGGCAGCAGCTTGTTCACCGTTGCCAGGTCGCGCACGTCGATCACGCCGTTCGGCACCACGTCGGCGCGCGGGTCGAAGCCGGCCTGGCCGGTGCGCTTGCCCAGTGCGGCCTTGACGATGCCCACGTCGCTGCAGGTGATCGAGCCGTCGCCGTCGACGTCGCCCGTCAGGCGGATCGAGAAGTTGGCGTTCGACACGTCGAAGAACACGTTGTCGATGGCTTCCACCTTGACGCGTGCGGTGGTGGATGCCACGGCCGGCAGCGTCACGCTGGCGCTGCCCGTGTTCGGTACGCTGTCGGCCAGCACCAGCGGATACGTCTTGCCGCCGTCGGTGGACAGCGAGATCTTCACGTTGGCCGTGTTGACCGGTGCCGCGTTCGTGTTGGCCACGTTCCACGTCACAGCCAGCGTTGCACCGGCATCCGCCGTCACGGCCGTGTTAGGCGACGTGACGAGGAACGGACCGGCGCCCTGCGCCAGCACCAGCGTCGTGGTGGCGCTGTTGACGCCGCCGCGGCCGTCGCGTGCCGTCAGCTTGAAGTTCAGCGAGGCCGGGCTGGCATTGACGCCGGCCACGCCCACGTAGCTGGCGGTCGGCAGGTATTCCGAATAGCAGTCGATATTGGCTGCGGTCGGCGTACCGGACGGCGTCGGGCAGGCGCCCGATTCGGCGTTGGTGTTGTTGATCAGGATCTGGTCCAGGTCCGGGAACACGCGCGTCGGGTTGGTCGTCACGTTGTTCTGGCCGGGCGACTGGTACTCGAGTGCGCCGGCGTTGCTGACGACGGCGCGCTCGCCGAACTGGCGGAACAGCGGGCCGTTCGTCTTCGCGTTGCTGATCAGGGCCGTGCCGGCGCTGGCGCCGCGGTCGTTCTGTTCCCACATGTACGTGAGCGTGTCGCCATCGCTGTCGGTGGCGCTGCCGGTCAGCGCGAACGGCGTGCGCAGCGGGATCGTGTAGGTGGCCGGGACGGTCACCACTGGCGCGGCATTGCCCGTGCCGGACACGGCACCGCGGCGCGTGGTGGCACCGCCGGCGGCGATTTCGCCGACGAAGCCGGTGACGCCTGCGCTCAGGCCCGTCAGCGACAGGGCCGACACATTGGTGCTGGCCAGCGTGCCGCCGAACGTCACCGTGAAGCCGCCGTCGGTCAGCGCGCTGACGGCGACGGTGGCGCCGGTCGGCCAGCCGGAGATGGCTTCGATGGCGGCTTTCACGCCGGCCGCCGTGTAGTTGGTGCCGCGCACGATCGGTGCCGACGTGCCGCCGTTGTAGCTGACCTGGAACGATGCGCCGTTGGCCGTGAAGTTGCGGAACACGGCGGCCTGCACTTCGTTGAGGATCGTTTCGGCGCCGGACGTGTAGGCGACGATTTCATCGAAGCTGCGCTGCGACCAGTAAGGATCGCTGTGCGGCTGCAGGTTGTCGGTCGAGCAGATGCCGGCGTAGGCCATGATCGACGAGCCGCTGCCCACGCTGACGGACAGATCGGAAGAGCG
>DKJA01000180.1:138027-138289 GCA_002454505.1 Oxalobacteraceae bacterium UBA6704 | reverse complement strand
TCGCCGATGTGGGTGAACGTGCCGTACAGTTTCAGCTCGTTGTCGCCCAGCGGGATGCGGTACGACGGCGTGAAGCGGTACTGCAGCTTCGGCTGGCGCTGCACCTGCTTGCCGGCGGTGACCGGATTGTCCTTGTACTCGGAATCCTGCCAGTTGCCCGTCAGCGCCAGGCTCAGGTTGGTGATCGGCCGCACCGCCAGCTCGACCTCCACGCCATTGCCCTTCGAACCGCTGGTCGAGTACAGCACGGTGCCGTCGGCCA
>DKJA01000180.1:77718-137782 GCA_002454505.1 Oxalobacteraceae bacterium UBA6704 | reverse complement strand
CAGCACGGTGCCGTCGGCCAGCAGCTGCTGGAACGAGATGCCGTCGAACTCCGTGTGGAAGTAGTTGATGTAGGCGCTGTACAGCTGGGTCGCCGTCTTGAAGCCCACTTCCACCTGCTTGATCTTCGGCGTCGGCAGGAAGTCGCGGTCGTTGACGTTGGCCTGCGTGCCGGCATTGCGCAGATCGTCGAAGGCGACGAAGGTGTGGCCGGTGTTAGCCCGAACGAACACGCTGGCATCGCGCGCCAGCTTGTAGTTGCCGCCCACGGTGAACGAATTGGCCGAATCCGTGCGCGTCAGGTAGGTGTTCGAGTTGGTCGGCATCGACGTGCCGTTGTTGTACACTGTCAGCGGATTGTTGTCCGTGTCGCCGGTGGTCAGGTTCGATACCGTCGCATCGAGCTTCTGCCGCTCGCGGCGGATGCCGCCATCGACGCGGATGCGGTCGTTGACCTTCCATTCGTTGGCAATGAACAGGGCGGTATTGCTGCCGTCGTAAGACGCCACCGGCGCATAGTTCACCGGGCCATCGGTGCCCTGGTTCGACACGATCGTGCCGTTGTTCAGCCGCACGTCGATCAGCCGCGCATTCGGCACGGCCGTCATCAGCCGGCTGTTACCCAGGTACCACACGTCGTCCGACGAGTAATTGGCGAAGTAGCCGCCGATCGTCACCGTATTGTCCTTGATCCATTCGCGGCTGACGCGCAGTTCGTTGGTGACCGACTGCAGCTGCTTCTCCACCGCCCACAGGCCGGCCTGCACCACCTGCTGGTCGGCGGCGACAGGCGTGCCGTCCAGATAGGTCGCTGTTGCCACCGTGCCGCCGTAGGAAGCGAGCGCCGCGGCGTTGTAGGCGCCCATCGTCAGCGGATTGTTCCCGGTGAACATCGCATAGGTGTTCAGGTCGCCATCGAAGTAATTGAATTTGTTCGATACGTTCCAGCCCGCGATCGTCTGCGCGAAATCGACACCGAACACGGTGGATTTGAGGCCGCGGCCATCGCCCAGGTCGTAGTTCAGCGTGCGGCCCGGCGCGGCCTCGACGGTGAAGCGGCGCATCTCGCCGCTCATCAGGGTGCCCGTCAGCGGATCGAAGCCGGGGAATTCGCTGATCGTGTGGCCGTTGTTCGACGAGATCAGCGGCACGCCGGTGTAGAACGCATTCTTGTCATCGGTGCGGCGGGCGTAGAACGTTACCTCGCCCTGGTCCAGCTTGCGCGTCAGCGTGGCCGTGATCTGGCCGCCCTTGTCGGCCGGGAAGCCGGCATCGCGCACGCCGTCCGTGGTGCGGTAGAAGCCGCCGATGGTGCCGTACCAGCCGTCCGCGATCTTGCCGCCGTAGAAGATGTCGGCGCGGCGCAGTTCGCCCGTGCCGGTGGAGAAGCGGATCGAGCCTTCCGGCGTGTCGGTACCCTTTTTCAGAATGAAGTTCATCGTCGCGCCCGGCTGGCCGCTGGAGAAGATCGTGCTCGGGCCGCCGCGCAGCACTTCCACGCGCTCGATCGTGTCGTCCAGCCGGAAGGCCGACGAGCCTTCGAAGAACGACAGCGTCGAGACGGGATAGATCGGGTTGCCCATCAGCTGAACGGACACGAACGGCGAATCGGAGCCGGACGGGAAACCGCGCACGGCGATGTTGGCGCCGGACTGGCCGCCGGTCGGCTCGGCATACACGCCGGGCACGAGCTTCATGATGTCGGCCGTGCTGCTGGGCGACGCCATCTTCAGCTGTTCCTCGTTGGCGGTGGTGATCGAGAACGACGAGTCCAGCTTGCGCACGCCGCCGGACGTGGCCACGCCCGTCACGACCACCTGCTGCAGTTCGGCCTGGACGGCGTCGCCGGCAGCGGGCTGCGTGCCGGCAGGTGCTTCGGTGGTCTGTGGTTCTTCCGCAGCGCGGGCCTGGCTGGCCAGCGTCAGCACGGCGAGGGAAATGGCGGACAGCAGGAATCGCTTGTTCATGGCGGGTCACTTTCTCGTGGTTTTATTGTCGTCTCCGGGACAAGGCGCCAGGCGGCGCAGCCTCGTATTCTGGGGTCATTGAAACAACAAATGATATCGATGTCAATTGAAATGTTATCGATGTCATTTTTTCGTGACAGCCAATCGGAACGTGGTCATAATGCGACGAGATTTCTTTGCGAGCGAGCGATGGCCACAGTAAAAACCGAGACGGGACTGACGATGGAAGACCTGGCGCTGCTGGCCGGCGTGTCCAAGATCACCGTATCGCGGGCGCTGCGCAACAGTCCGCTGGTCACCGAAGGGACGCGCGAAAAAGTGCGCCGCATCGCCGAGGAACAGGGCTACCGCTTCAATGTGAGCGCCCGCAACCTGCGCATGGGTCGCTCGTATTCCGTGGCGGTTGTTGTGGAAATGACACCCGCGCGGGGCCGGCCGATGTCCGACCCGTATCCGCTGGAACTGCTGGGCGGCATCACGCAGGAACTGACGACGGCCGGCTACAGCGTCGTGCTGACCTCGAAACAGCTGCTCGACACGGCGCCGGTGCAGGGCGCCGACGGCCTGATCCTGCTGGGCCAGGGCTCGCACGGCGAGGCGGTGACGGCGCTGCAGCGCACCGGCCGGCCGCTGGTCGTATGGGGCGCTCCCGATGCCGGATCGAAAGCAGGCTCGTCGACCATCGTCGTCGGCAGCGACAACCGCAAGGGCGGCATCAGCGCGGCGCACCGTTTCCTGGAACTGGGCCGCAAGAAGCTGGTGTTCCTGGGCGACGTCGACCACGCCGAAGTGCAGGAGCGCTGCGCCGGCTTCATCGACGCGATCGGCGGCCAGGGCACCGTGCACATCATGCGGCCCAAGGCGTTCACGTTCGAGGCGGGCTTCGACTGCATCTCGGCGCTGCTGAAGAAGAAGGGGCAGGTATTCGATGGCGTGTTTGCCGCCAGCGACCTGCTGGCGATGGGCGCGATCCGCGCACTGGCCGAGAAGAACCTGCGGGTGCCGGAAATCGTCTCCGTCATCGGCTACGACGATACGCCGGGCGCCGCCAGCTTCGTGCCGCCGCTGACCAGCGTGCACCAGTACCTGCGCGACGGCGGCGTGCTGCTGGCGAAGAAGATGCTGGACCTGATGAATGGCGAACCCGCCACCTCCGAAATGCTGCCCACCACGCTGATGGTGCGGCAGACCTGATCCCGGCAACGCGCCGGATAGCTGTCTAGATAATGAGGCCAATGTGACCCGATCACGCTTTGCTCCCGATCCCTGGTGCCTGCGCGAGAGCGCGCCGGACGCGGCCACGCACTTCCTGAACGAGACGCTGTTCGCCCTCGGCAACGGCTACATCGGCGTGCGCGGCACGGCCGAGGAAGGGTGGAGCGGGCCGGCCGGCACGTCGCTGGACGGCACCTACCTGAACGGCTTCTACGAGTCCGAGACGATCCACTATCCGGAAACGGCATACGCGCTGGCGAAGACCAACCAGTTCATGCTGAACGTGCCGAACGCGAAAGGCATCGCCATCTGGATCGACGGCGAACGCTTTGATCCCTTGACCGGCACGGTCGAGGGCTACGACCGTTCGCTGGACCTGCGCCGCGGCGTGCTGGAACGGTCGCTGCGGTGGACGGCGCCGTCCGGCCGCGCCATCGCCGTGGCGAGCCGGCGCGTGGTCTGCTTCGACAACAAGCACCTGTTCGCCCAGCACGTGACGGTGACGCCGCTGAACTTCTCCGGCACGGTGCGCATCGTCACCGCGCTCGACGGCGCGGTGAAAAATATCGAAGCGGGCGACGATCCGCGCGTGGGTTCGAGCGTGTCCGGCGAGTCGCTGCAGCTGCAAGCGGCCGAACAGGATGGCGGCTACGCGGCGCTGGTGCAGCGCACTCGCAACAGCGGCTTCCTGCTGGTCAGCGCGACGCTGACCGACATCGCCGGCACAGCCGAATACAGCCAGGATGGCCTGCGCCTCGAGCAGAGTTACACCGTGCCGGCCGTGCAGGGCAAGGCGATCGATATCCGCAAATACGCCGCGTATCACACGTCGCGCGATTACCCGGAAGGCGAACTGGCGGCGCGCAGCCGCGCCGTGCTGGAACAGGCGCGCAAGGATGGATTCGCAGCGTTGACCGAGCGCCAGGCGGCGTATCTGGAAGACTTCTGGCAGCAGGCCGACGTGGAAATCGATGGCGACGACCGGCTGCAGCAGGGCATCCGCTTCAACGAATACCATCTGCTGCAATCGGTGGGCCGCGACGGCAAGACCAATATCTCGGCGAAGGGCGTCACGGGCGAAGGCTACGAAGGCCATTATTTCTGGGACACGGAGATCTACATCTTCCCGTTCTTCCTGTACAACAAGCCGGAGATCGCCCGCAAGCTGCTCGACTACCGGTGGGCGGGCCTCGAGTCGGCGCGCCGCCGCGCGCGGCAGATGTCGCATGCGAAGGGCGCGCTGTACCCGTGGCGCACCATCGCCGGCGAAGAGTGTTCCGCTTACTTCCCCGCCGGTACCGCGCAATACCACATCAATGCCGACGTGGCGTATTCGATCCGCCAGTACATGGATGCGACGGGCGACGACGACTGGCTGCGCGCGCACGGCGCCGAAATCGTCATGGAGACTGCGCGCATCTGGACCGGCATCGGCAGCTACGACCGGCAGGACCGCTTCGTCATCAACGTGGTGACCGGGCCGGACGAATACACGGCCCTCGTCAACAACAACTACTACACGAACGCGATGGCGCAGGCCCACCTGGCGTTCGCGGCGGACGTGGCGGAACGGCTGGCGGCGCAGTTCCCCGCCGATTACACGCGCATCGAACAGGCGATGGCGCTGGAGGCGAAGGAGCCGGCCGCATGGCGCCGCGCCGCGCAGCGCATGCACCTGCCGTACGACGAAGAGCTGGGCATCCACGAACAGGACGACAGCTTCCTGTCGAAGAAGCGCTGGGATTTCGCCAACACGCCGAAGGAAAACTATCCGCTGCTGCTGAACTACCACCCGATGGTGATCTACCGCCACCAGGTGTGCAAGCAGGCCGACGTGGTGCTGGCGCTGCTGCTGCTGTCGTCGCGCTTCACGCTGGACGACAAGCGCCGCGACTTCGATTACTACGAGGCGGTGACGACGCACGATTCGTCGCTGTCGTCGTGCATCTTCTCGATCGTCGCCGCCGAAGTGGGGTATGCCGACAAGGCGTACGACTACTTCATGGAGACGGCACGCCTCGACCTGGACGACACCCACGGTAATACCTGCCACGGCGTGCACACGGCGGCGATGGCCGGCACGTGGCTGGGCGTCGCCTACGGCTTCGGCGGCCTGCGCACGGATGGCGGCGCGGTGCGCTTCGCGCCGACGCTGCCGGCGCAGTGGCAGGGCTACCGCTTCCGCATCCACATCCGCGGCTGCCTGCTGCGCGTGGCCGTCGATGGCGCGGGCACCACGTATCTGCTGGAGCGCGGGGCGCAATTGAGCTTCACGCATCACGGCAGGCAGGTCAGCCTGGCCGCCGCACAACCGGAACACAGGGAAGCCGCATGAAACAATACAAAGCAGTGATTTTCGACCTGGATGGCGTCATCACCGACACCGCCCGCTACCACTACCTGGCGTGGAAGCGCCTGGCCGAATCGCAGGGCGTGCCGTTCGACGAAGCGTTCAACGAACACCTGAAGGGCATCGACCGCATGGGATCGCTGGACCTGATCCTGGCGCAGTCACCGCGCGCGTTTTCGGACGACGAAAAGCTGGCGCTGGCCACGGAAAAGAACGAGCATTACAAGGAGCTGATCGCGACGATGTCGCCGGACGACCTGCTGCCCGGCGCCGTCGCCGCGCTCGATGCGTGCCGCGCGCAGGGCCTGCGCATCGGCCTCGCCTCCGTCAGCAAGAACGCCTTCACGGTGCTGGAGCGGCTGGGCATCACGGACAAGTTCGACTACGTCGTCGATGCGGCCACGATCGCCAGGGGCAAGCCCGATCCGGAGATCTTCCTGAAAGCGGCGCGCGAGCTGGGTGTCGCTGCCGCCGACTGCTTCGGCGTGGAGGATGCGGTGGCCGGCGTGGCGTCGATCAAGGCGGCCGGCATGTATGCCGTGGGGGTGGGCGATGCGGGGATTCTGACGCAGGCCGATGTGGTGATACCGGATTTGCGCGGTTTCGATCCGGCCAAGTACTGAAGTTGCCGGGGACTGTCCCTGCAAGGGCGGTCCGGCGCTCCGGCTGTCCCCGGGGTTGCTTTTGACCTTGCAGCGCGCAAGCAGAACAACAACCCCGGGGACAGGCCCCAAAAAGCCGGGGACAGTCCCCAGCCATAGCGGAATAAAAAATACAAAACGGAGACACCGTGCAAAGAAAACGCATCCTCGCCATCCTGTTCCTGATCTACTTCGTGTTCGCGATCCTGCTGAACAGCGTGGGAACGGTGATCCTGCAGGTGATCCACAACTACGGCGTCGGCAAGTCCGCCGCCAGCGTGCTGGAAGGTTTCAAAGACCTGCCGATCGCGTTCGTGTCGTTTGCCATCGCGTCGTTCCTGCCGCGGCTGGGCTACAAGCGGGCGATGCTGGCCGGCCTGGCCATCGTCACGTGCGCCTGCTTGGCGATGCCGCTGGTGCCCGGCTTCGCGACGGCCAAGCTGCTGTTCCTGTGCGTCGGCGTGGCGTTCGCGCTGATCAAGGTGTCCGTGTATTCCACGCTGGGGCTGATCGCCACGAGTCGCCGCGACCATGCGGGCATCATGAACACGCTGGAAGGCTTCTTCATGGTGGGCGTGCTGTGCGCCTACTGGGTCTTCGGCTGGTTCATCGATTCTGGCGACCCGCGGTCGCACAGCTGGCTGAACGTCTACTGGCTGCTGGCCGCGCTGTGCGCCGTGACCTTCGTGCTGCTGGCCGTCACCGAGTTCGACGAGCGCCTCGCTGCGCTGCCGGCCGAGCGGTCGCCGGCCCAGGATTTCACCGCGATGCTGAAACTGTTCTTCAAGCCGCTGGTGTGCATCTTCGTGCTGACCGCCTTCCTGTATGTGCTGATCGAGCAGAGCATCGGCACGTGGCTGCCGACCTTCAATAACGAGATCCTGCACCTGCCGGCGGCGATGAGCGTGCAGGTGACCAGCATCTTTGCCGCCTGCCTGGCGGTGGGGCGGCTGTCCGCCGGCTTCGTGCTGCGGCGGCTGCACTGGTACCCGGTGATGAATGCGTGCCTGCTGGGCATGGGCGCCGTCGTGCTGCTGGCGCTGCCGCTGACGCAGGGCGTGGTGCCCGATGCGAACGTCACGTGGGCTTCGGCGCCGGTGGCCGCTTTCCTGTTTCCTGTCATCGGCCTGTTCATGGCGCCGATCTACCCGGGCATCAATTCGGTGATGCTCAGCTCCCTGCCGCAGCACCAGCATTCGGCGATGACGGGACTGCTGGTGATTTTCTCGGCGCTGGGCGGTACCACCGGCTCGCTGATCACCGGCTATGTGTTCGGCGCATTCAGCGGTCACTTCGCGTTCTACCTGACGCTGGTGCCGATCGGCGTGGTGCTGGTGATGCTGTACTTCTTCCGCCGCGCCGTGGAAGGGATCGGCAACGGCGGCAAGGATGACCTGCAGCGCGCGGCCGTCTGACGGCGTCCGCGCTAAGTATTGAGTGCGTCAAACCTGCGGGCGGCGGCGCGGCGGATTCGGCGGCGCATTCGGCCCGGGATCGTTGGCCGGCGCGTCATGCGCCAGGTTTTCATGCGCCAGGCCGCCGTGGGCCAGCAGGTCGCTGAACGTGCGGCGGCGGATTTCATCGCGCAGCAGGTCGGCGACGACCTGCGATTGCAGCAGTCCCATTTCCTCGGCTTCCTCGGCCAGGTCGCGGGGCAGCGAGATTTCGATCGTCGTCATGGTGGCGGAGTCTCCTTGTTATGCCAGGATCAGGCGGTTGATGTAGCGGTCGAACGGCAGCGTGCCGGCATACGGCTCCGGCTCGTAGACGTAGGCGTAGCTGCGGAACAGCGAGTACTGGATCTGCAGCATCAGCCGGGGTTTTTCCACCGGCGGCGCGCCCTTGTGCACGCCGGCCGTGTCGACGGCAAACGCGAAACCCCGTTCGCCGGTGGCCGTGATCAGCCGCTCTTCGCCATATTCCTCGCTGATTTCGCCGTCGCTCTGGATCTTCAGGCGCACCGGCGCGCGCGTCTTGTGGGTGCCGCGCACGTACACGTGGGGACCGTCGCCAGGGCCCACGTCCGTCAGGTAGACCAGCACCTTGAAGTAGCGCCAGTCTTCCGAATCGCGGTGGAAGGTCTGCAGGTCGCTGCGCTTGCCGCCCGTGGGGAAGGACCAGCGCACGCCCAGCTGCGAGATGGTGGGCTTGCAGCCGATATAGCTTTCCGCCAGGTCCAGCAGGCGGCGGTCGTTGGCCAGCGCGAGGATGTGCGGGCAGCCGATGATGTCGCGCAGCGTGAATTCGGCCAGCCGCGCGGCCGGCGGCACATGGTCGATCGTGAACGACGACGTGGCATCCTGGCGGTCGGTCAGCACCTTGTCGGCGAAATACGCGTGGATGTCGGCGCACTGTTCGTGGCTCAGCACGTTATCCAGCGGGGCATAGCCTTCGCGGTGCAGCCGGTCCAGCAGGTGTTCGCGGGCGGTGTGCGGCGCGGCTGCCGAGATGCCGTGGCGGAAACGTACCCAGTTGCGGAAGATGCGTACGCACAGGCCGCGCAGCGGCGGCGAAACGATGATGCGCTGCAGGTAGTAGAAGAAGCTGTTGGCGGGTTTGAAGCCGTGACCTGGCGTCAGGCGAGCGTAGCGCATGTCCTTCCCCTCATGTCGGTCCCCTGGGGCAACGAACTATCAAGTTAGCGGAGGGAATGTCCGGGGTGTTGATGCATAGCAGAGACTGCCGGCATGCGACCGGCACTTTTGAGGCCGCGCAATACCTTCGTTACAGCAGCGTGCAGCGGGGACACAAAAAAGGCGGCCCGCAGGCCGCCCGGATGGCTGATGCAAGGCCTACATATTGCGCCGGTACTGCCCGCCCACCTCGAACAATGCCGTGGTGATCTGCCCCAGCGAGCAGACGCGCACGGCATCCATCAGCCGCGCAAACACGTTTTCGTTGTCGATCGCGGCCTGGCGCAGCGCGGCCAGTGCGGCCGGCGCTGCGGCCGCATGGCGGGTGTGGAAGTCGTCCAGCCGCGTCAGCTGCGACTGTTTCTCGTCGTCCGTGGAGCGGGCCAGCTCGATCGTCTGCGGCGCCTCGCCGCCCTTCGGATTGCGGAAGGTATTGACGCCGATGATGGGCAGCGAGCCGTCGTGCTTTTTATGCTCGTACAGCAGCGACTCTTCCTGGATCTTGCCGCGCTGGTAGCCTGTTTCCATCGCGCCCAGCACACCGCCCCGTTCGGCGATGCGTTCGAATTCCTGCAGCACCGCTTCCTCGACCAGATCGGTCAGCTCCTCGATGATGAACGCGCCCTGGTTCGGGTTCTCGTTCTTCGCCAGGCCCCACTCGCGGTTGATGATCAATTGAATGGCCAATGCCCGGCGCACGGATTCGTCGGTCGGCGTGGTGATCGCTTCGTCGTACGCATTGGTGTGCAGCGAGTTGCAGTTGTCGTAGATGGCGATCAGGGCCTGCAGCGTGGTGCGGATGTCGTTGAAGTCGATCTCCTGCGCGTGCAGCGAGCGGCCCGACGTCTGGATGTGGTACTTCAGCTTCTGGCTGCGGTCGTTGGCGCCGTACTTGTCGCGCATCGTCACGGCCCACAGGCGGCGGGCGACGCGGCCCAGCACCGTGTATTCCGGGTCCATGCCGTTGGAGAAGAAGAACGACAGGTTCGGCGCGAAGTCGTCGATGTGCATGCCGCGCGCCAGGTAGGCTTCGACGAACGTAAAGCCGTTGGACAGCGTGAAGGCCAGCTGCGAGATCGGGTTCGCGCCCGCCTCGGCGATGTGGTAGCCGGAGATCGACACCGAATAGAAATTGCGCACCTGGTGGTGGACGAAGTATTCCTGGATATCGCCCATCACCTTCAGCGAGAATTCGGTGCTGAAGATGCACGTGTTCTGGCCCTGGTCTTCCTTCAGGATGTCGGCCTGCACGGTGCCGCGCACGTTCTGCAGCACCCACCCGCGGATCTTCGCTGCTTCGTCGTCGGTCGGCTGGCGGTGGTTGTCGGCGACGAATTTGTCCACCTGCTGGTCGATGGCCGTGTTCATGAACATCGCCAGGATCGTTGGCGCCGGGCCGTTGATCGTCATCGACACGGAGGTACTCGGGCTGCACAGGTCGAAGCCGTCGTACAGCACTTTCATGTCGTCCAGTGTGGCGATCGACACGCCCGAATTGCCCACCTTGCCGTAGATGTCGGGCCGCAGCGCCGGGTCGGCGCCATACAGCGTGACGGAATCGAAGGCGGTGGACAGGCGCTTCGCATCGAGGCCGGCCGACACCAGCTTGAAGCGGCGGTTGGTGCGGAACGCATCGCCTTCGCCGGCAAACATCCGCGTGGGATCCTCGCCCTCGCGTTTGAAGGCAAACACGCCGGCCGTGAACGGGAACGAGCCGGGCACATTGTCCAGCATCAGCCAGCGCAGCAACTCGCCATGGTCTTCGTACTTCGGCAGCGCCACCTTGCGGATCTTCGTGCCGGACAGCGTGTGCTGCACGAGGCTCGTGCGGATTTCCTTGTCGCGGATCTTCACCACGTATTCGTCGCCCGCATAGGCGGCCTGCATGTCCGGCCACATCGCCAGCAGTTTTTTCGTGCTCGCGTCGAGCGCATGATCGCGTTCGGTGATCACGTCGTCGAAATCGACGACGCCCTTGCCGGCGGCGGACAGCATGCGCTTCGCCGCATTCAGTTGCTGGTGCTCGCGGGCCAGCACGGCCTGCCGGCGCACGTGCTTGTGATAGCCGCGCATCGTGTCGGCGATTTCGGCCAGGTAGCGGGCGCGCGCCGGCGGCACGATGACGTGCTTGCCGGAGCTGAACCGCACGTCGGTGCGCGGCAGGGTGCCCGGCTGCGCGCGCAGGCCCAGCGACGCCAGCTTCGGCAGCAGGCCGTGGTACAGCGCGGTGACGCCGTCATCGTTGAAGCGCGAAGCCTGCGTGCCGAACACCGGCATCTCTTCCGGACGGCTGCTCCACAGCTCGCGGTTGCGCTGGTACTGTTTCGCCACGTCGCGCAGCGCGTCCTGGGCGCCCTTGCGGTCGAACTTGTTGATGGCGATGAAGTCGGCGAAGTCCAGCATGTCGATCTTTTCCAGCTGCGACGCGGCGCCGAATTCCGGCGTCATCACGTACATCGACACATCGACGTGCGGCACGATCGCCGCATCGCCCTGGCCGATGCCGGACGTCTCGACGATCACCAGGTCGAAGCCGGCCACCTTGCAGGCGGCGATCACGTCCGGCAGCGCCTGCGAGATCTCCGAGCCCGCCTCGCGCGTGGCCAGCGAACGCATGAACACGCGCGCCTGGCCGTTCCACGGATTGATCGCGTTCATGCGGATGCGGTCGCCCAGCAGCGCGCCGCCGGACTTGCGGCGCGACGGGTCGATCGAGATGATGGCGATGTTCAGCGCATCGCCCTGGTCGAGGCGGATGCGGCGGATCAGTTCATCTGTCAAGGACGACTTGCCGGCACCGCCCGTGCCGGTGATGCCCAGCGTGGGCGTGTGCAGTTCTTCGGCCGCTTTCAGAAGCTGTGAGCGCAGTTCCGGGGATGCCTTGTCGTTTTCCAGCGCCGTGATCAGCTGGCCCAGCGGGCGGTGGCGGTCGGCCACGTCGCCAGTCTGCAAAGCTGCGAGCGACGTGGGCGAATATTGGGTGAGGTCGATGTCGCACTGCTGCACCATCCACGCGATCATGCCGGCCAGGCCCATGCGCTGGCCGTCTTCCGGACTGAAGATGCGCGTGACGCCATACGCATGCAGCTCGGCGATCTCCGCCGGCACGATCACGCCGCCGCCGCCGCCGAACACCTTGATGTGTTCCCCGCCGCGCTGGCGCAGCAGGTCGATCATGTACTTGAAGTATTCGACATGGCCGCCCTGGTAGCTGGAGATGGCGATGCCCTGCACATCCTCGGCCAGCGCGGCGGTCACGACTTCGTCGACGGAGCGGTTATGCCCCAGGTGCACCACCTCGGTGCCGTGCGACTGCAGGATGCGGCGCATGATGTTGATCGACGCATCGTGGCCGTCGAACAGCGACGCGGCGGTAACGAAGCGCACCTTGTTGGCCGGCCGCGCGGGCTGCGCTTCGGCGAGGGCTTTTGCAGATGTCAGGTCGTTCATATGTCTCTCGTTTTCTTGTCTGAAAACCGGTGACAGGCACCATTTTTTTGGAAATATTTCTTTTTAATTGGTGCCTGTCACCGGTTTTTTTTTATGCCGCGTGCTGCTGCGAGCCGCCGAAGGCTGCCAGCAGGCGGGCTTTATCAAGCTGGTAGGTGGCGACGGCTGCTTCCTTCACGTGGCCGTAGCCGCGGATCTTTTCCGGCAGCGCGGCCAGTGCGATGGCCTGGTCGATGTTGTCGGTGGTCAGGCGAGCCAGCACATCGGCCATCGTCTGGCGGTAGTCGACGATCAGCGCGCGTTCCATCTTCCGTTCAGCGGTGCGGCCGAAGATATCGAACGCGCCGCCGCGCAGTCCTTTCAGTTTTGCCAGCACGGCGAACGCTTTCCACGTCCACGAACCGTATTCGGCTTTGACCAGGTGGCCCTTGGCATCCTTCTTCGAGAAGATCGGCGGCGCCAGGTTGAACTTCAGCGTGAAGTCGCCTTCGAACTGCGTCTTCAGCTGTTCCATGAAGCGGCCGTCCGTGTACAGGCGCGCCACTTCGTATTCGTCCTTGTAGGCCATCAGTTTCGACAGCGATTTCGCCACCGCGAACGACAGCTTGTTCGACAGCCCCAGCGCCGTCTCGCGCGCCTGCACCTGCTCGACGAACTGGCGGAACTGCGCGGCATACGCGGCATCCTGGTAACCGGTCAGGAATTCGGTGCGCTGCTTCATCAGCGCGTCGAAGCTTTGCGGCATCTGCACGACGATGGCCTGCGCCGGCGTGGCGGTCTTCTGTACGCGCTTGACATCGACGGCGGCGCGCCGGCCCCACAGGAAGCTCTTCTTGTTCGATTCGACGGCCACGCCATTCATCTCGATCGCGCGCAGCAGCGCCGCTTCCGACAACGGAATGCGGCCCCGTTGCCACGCGTAGCCCAGCATGAACAGGTTGGCGGCGATCGAGTCGCCCATCAGTGCGGTGGCCAGCTTCGTCGCATCGATGAAGTCGGCCGCATCCGCGCCGCCCACCGATTCCTCGATCAGCGCGCGGACGTCGCCGGTGGGGTATTCCCAGTCCGCGTTCTGCGCGAACGTGCCGGGCGGCTGCTCGTGCAGGTTGACGACGGCCAGCGTGCGGCCCGGGCGCATCTTCGATACGGCGTCGGAAGCGCCGGCCGTCAGCATGTCGCAGCCCAGCACCAGGTCCGCTTCGCCGGTGGCGATGCGCTGCGCGCGCAGGTGGGCCGGCGACTTCGCGATCTTCACGTGCGACGTGACGGAGCCGTTCTTCTGCGACATGCCCGTCATGTCCAGCACGGATGCACCTTTCCCTTCCAGGTGGGCAGCCATGCCCATCAGCGCGCCGACGGTGATCACGCCCGTGCCGCCGATGCCGTTGATGAGGATGTTGTACGGCTGCTCGCAGTCCGGCAACATCGGCTGCGGAAGGGCGTCCCAGTCATCCGTCTTGGCGGTGCCCGTTTTCGATTTCTTCAGCGCGCCGCCTTCGACGGTGACGAAGCTGGGGCAGAAGCCTTTGACGCACGAGTAGTCCTTGTTGCAGCTGGACTGGTCGATGGTGCGCTTGCGGCCGAACGCCGTTTCCTTCGGCAGGATCGACACGCAGTTGGACTGGATGCCGCAATCGCCGCAGCCTTCGCAGACCGCTTCGTTGATCACCATCCGCTTGTCCGGATCGGCGAACTCGTTCTTCTTGCGGCGGCGGCGCTTCTCGGCGGCGCACGTCTGGTCGTAGATGATCACGCTGCAGCCGGGCAGCTCGCGCAGTTCGCGCTGTACCGCATCCATGTCCTTGCGGTCGTGCAGCGTCACCAGTGCCGGCAGCGCGGAGCGGTCGGTGTAGCGGGACAGGTCTTCCGTCACCAGCGCGATACGCTTGACGCCTTCGGCCGCCATCTGCTGCGCGATCATCGGCACGGACACGGTGCCGTCCACCGGCTGGCCGCCCGTCATCGCCACGGCATCGTTGTACAGGATCTTGTAGGTGATGTTGACCTTCGCCGCCACCGCCGCGCGGATGGCCAGGTAGCCCGAGTGGAAGTAGGTGCCGTCGCCCAGGTTCTGGAACACGTGCGGCACCTTCGAGAACGCCGCCTGGCCGATCCACGGCGTGCCTTCGCCGCCCATGTGCGTGGTCAGCTTGTTCATCTCCGGGTAGATCGACGTGGCCATCACGTGGCAGCCGATGCCGGCCAGCGCGAAGCTGCCTTCCGGGACTTTCGTCGACGTGTTGTGCGGGCAGCCGGAGCAGTAGAACGCGGGCCGGAACGGCGTGCCGATGGCCTTCTGCAGCACGGCATCCTTGGCATCGAGGAAGGCCAGGCGGGCCCTGATCTGGTCCTGGATATTCGTGTCGCCGATGAAGCGTTTTACACGCGACGCGATCACGCGCGCCACTTGCGATACGGAGAAATCGGCTTTCGGCGGCAGCAGCCATTCGCCGCGCGGCGCCACCCACTCGCCCTTGTCGTCGAACTTGCCGACGACGCGGGGACGCACGTCGTCGCGCCAGTTGTACAGCTGCTCCTTCAATTGATATTCGACGAACTGGCGCTTCTCTTCGACCACCAGGATCTCGTCCAGGCCCTGGGCGAATTCGCGCACCGAATCCGGCTCCAGCGGCCATGGCATCGCCACCTTGAACAGGCGCAGGCCGACTTTCGCCGCCATCGCTTCGTCGATGCCCAGTTCTTCCAGCGCTTCCAGCACGTCCAGGTAGGATTTGCCGGACGCGATGATGCCCAGCTTCGCATCCGGATTGTCGATGGTGGTGTGATTGAGCTTGTTCTCGCGCGCGTACGCCAGCGCCGCATAGATTTTATAGTCCTGCATCAGCGCTTCCTGGTTGCGCGCCTGCTGGCCCAGCGGGATGCTGGACAGGCGCGCATTCAGGCCGCCTTCCGGCATGTGGAAATCCTGCGGCAGCTTGACCGTCACGCGGAACGGATCGGCATCGACGGAGGCCGACGATTCCACCGTGTCGGCCAGCGCCTTGAATGCGACGGCGCAACCGGAGAAGCGCGACATCGCCCAGCCGTGCACGCCCAGGTCCAGGTATTCCTGCACATTGCACGGGTACAGCACGGGGATCATGCAGGCCGAGAAGATGTGGTCGGACTGGTGCGGCAGCGTGGACGAATACGCGCCGTGGTCGTCGCCCGCCACCAGCAGCACGCCGCCATGCTTCGCCGTGCCGGCGTGGTTCATGTGCTTGAAGACGTCGCCGCAGCGGTCCACGCCGGGGCCCTTGCCGTACCACATGGCAAACACGCCATCGTATTTCGACGGGCCGATCAGGTCCACCTGCTGCGAGCCCCACACGGCGGTCGCGGCCAGGTCCTCGTTCACGCCGGGTACGAACTGGATGTTTTTCGCTTCCAGGTACTTCTGCGTCTTCCACAGCGTTTCATCGAGGCCGCCCAGCGGCGAACCGCGGTAGCCGGAAATGAAGCCGGCCGTGTTCAGGCCCGCCGCGCTGTCGCGCAGCTGCTGCATCATCGGCAGGCGCACGAGGGCCTGGATGCCGGAGAGGAAGATCTTGCCGGAAGTGGCGGTGTATTTGTCGTCGAGGCTGACGTCGTTCAGACGGACTGGCTGCGCGGGTTCCGGTTCGCGATGAACCGGGCCCATTGCCGTGGTATCAGGCATGGCTTGTCTCCAAAATGCTTTTATTTCGGTTGCGCCTGCGCCTTGGAGCGTTGGATAAACGCTGTCCGGCGCCGGCCACGTGCCGCTTTTGCGGTCTGTTGGTCGCGCCAGTGTACGCCCGGGTTGACGTATACGGAAATAGCGTTTGGGGATGGGGGTATAAGAAAAAACGATGGCCCTGCTACGGCCCAGCGCGTGTCCACCATGGTGTCAGACACCGACAACGACACGAACTGAGCCGTGATCCCGGTCGAGCTCGTGTCCACGTCGGTGTCTGACACCAAGGTGTCAGAAGTGGACACGGGCTCGTCAGTCGGCCAGCAGCGTCGCGCCGGGCCAGGCGTCCGTGTCGCACAGCTGGCGGGCGACGTCGGCCACCAGCTTGCTGATGGCTGTGGCGGCGTTCGTCAGCGGCAGCGTGCGCGAGGCGCACAGCACCACGGTGCGGGAGATGGCGGGGTCGCGGATGTCCAGCCAGCGCATCTGGCCCCGTTCGATTTCCGCCAGCACGGGGGCGACCGGCAGGATCGTCGCGCCCATGTCGGCCATCAGCGCGGATTTCAGGATGGCGATCGAATTGATTTCAATGACGTTGTCCGGCACCAGTCCGGCGGCGCGGGCCACCGCTTCGATGCGGGGCCGCACGCCATGCTGCAGGCCGGGCAGGATCAGCGTGGCGCCCACGGCCTCGGCCAGCGTGATGGCGCTGCGGCCGGCAAACCACGCCGAATCGGCGCGGCAGACGAAGCGCAGCGCTTCCTCGGCCAGCGGCGTCGTCGCGAACGGCGTCAGCTGGCCGTCGTCGAACAGCACGGCCAGGTTGACGCGGCCCGATTTCAGCTGCTCGGCCAGGTTGCCCGTCAGTTCCTCGGTCAGTTGCAGCGTGATGTCGGGATACTGCGCGCGCGCCGCCGTCAGCAGTGGCAAAGCGAGCGCACCGGAAATGCTGTGCGGCAGGCCCAGCGTCACCGCGCCGGACGGTCGCGCGGAGTGGGTGACGGCGGTGCGGGCATCGGCCACCTGCTTCAGGATCGCCTGCGCATGTTCGTAAAACACCTTGCCGGCATCCGTGCTGTGCACGCCCTGCGCAGTACGGTGCAGCAGCTGCGCGCCGAGGTCTTCCTCCAGCTGGCGCAGCTGCTGCGTCAGCGCCGGCTGCGCCACGTGCAGCACCACGGCCGCCCGCGACAGCGAGCCGTGATCGACGATGGCAACGAAATAGCGGAGCTGGCGCAGTTCCATGATTGTCTTCGTTTTATTTGTGTTGTATTGCGGACGTGTCCGTGTGGTAGCAGTCCATACCATCAAGAAACTTGTTGTTATACTGGGCCATTGTAGCCTCACTCCCCGTTTGCCGATGCTCAAGAAAGTCGATTCTTCCCAGCTCAAGGTGGGGATGTATGTGAACGACCTGTCCTGCGACTGGATGGCTCACCCGTTCATGCGCAACCGCTTCGCGATCGCGACGGAGGCGGAGATCCGCAAGATCCTCGACGCGGGCATCCACGACGTCATCATCGACACGGCGCGCGGCCTGGACGTGGCCGAAGCGCCCACGCTGGCCGAGGCCGATGCGCAGATCGAGGAAGAAGTCCGCCAGATCGCCGCGCAGCCCGTGCGGCCGCTGAAGGTGCCGCTGGGCGAGGAGTTGCAACGCGCGGCGCTGGTGCGGCGGCAGGCGTCCGACCTGGTGAAGAGCGTGATGGCCGATGCCCGGCTGGGCAAGGCGATCGAGCTGGGCCATGTGCAGCCGGTGGTGCAGAACGTCACCGAATCGATCCTGCGCAACCCGGGCGCGCTGCTGGGCCTGCTGCGCATCAAGACCAAGGACGACTACACCTTCCTGCATTCGGTCAGCGTGTGCGCGCTGCTGGTGGCGTTCTGCCATTCGCGCGGCATGGACGATGCCATCGTCCGCGAGGCGGGCCTCGGCGCGCTGCTGCACGACACGGGCAAGGCGCTGGTGCCGGATGCGATCCTCAACAAGCCCGGTCCGCTGACGGAGGAGGAATTCGCCATCATCCGCAAGCACCCGATGGACGGCTACAACATCCTGCGCCGCTCGCCCGACGTCAGCGACATCGCGCTGGACATCACGCGCCACCACCACGAGCGGCGCGACGGCACCGGCTATCCGGACCGGCTGGCCGCCGACGACATCAGCGAGCTGGCGCAGATGGCCGCCATCGTCGACGTGTACGACGCGATCACGGCCGACCGCGTGTACCACAAGGGCATGCCGGCGGCGGTGGCGCTGCGCAAGATGTACGAGTGGAGCAAGTTCCACTTCAATCCGCAGTTGGTGCAGGAATTCATGCGCTGCGTGGGCATCTACCCGGTGGGCACGCTGGTGCTGCTGGAATCGGGGCGGCTGGGCGTCGTCGTCGAGCCGCACGACAGCAATCTGCTGGCGCCGAAGGTCAACGTGTTCTTCCACGCGAAGAAGAATGTCTATATCAGGCCGGAGATGGTGGACCTGGCGCGGCCGGTCGGCTTCGGCGGCGGCGACAGGATCGTCAGCCACGAGAATCCGGCCCGCTGGAACGTGGATCCGATGCGCTTCATGGCGCTGGTCTGAGCCGGCACCACCGGAAGATCAGAAGAACTCGGCGGTATCGTTCGATTCGACGGTCTGCAGCTGGCCCTTGCTGACAAGCTCGTCGTAATGGCAGGCCATGTTGCGGCCATGGCTTTTCGCGTAGTACAGCGCCTGGTCGGCGCGGCCCAGGATGATGACGGGCGCCTCGTAGGCGCTGATCGACACGAAGCCCACGCTGACCGTCACCTTGCCCACCTGCGGGAAATCGTGCTGCTCCACGTTGAGGCGGAAGCGGTCGATGATGCGCTGCGCATTGGCCAGCGTGGTGGAGCGCAGCAGCACGACGAATTCCTCGCCGCCGAAGCGGAACACGCGGTCCTGCGCACGGAACGACGATGTCAGCAGGTTGGCGATCAGGATCAGCACTTCGTCGCCGTACAGGTGGCCGAACTTGTCGTTGACGTGCTTGAAGTGGTCGACGTCGACGACAGCCAGCCACTGCTTTTCTTCGTCCGAGTGCTGACGGCGCTCCGGCTCGCCCGGCGGCAGCGTCAGCGAATCGTGCTCGGCGCCGGACGCCTGCAGCATCTTGGCCAGCTGGTCGTCGAAGGTCTTGCGGTTGAGCAGGCCCGTCAGCGAGTCGCGCTCGCTGTAGTCGAGCAGGTTCTGGAAATTGCGGTAGACGCTGACGATGCCGCCGATCACGTGGATCGTGTCGGCCGTGTAGGGGGTGGGGTTGACGATTTCCAGGCAAGTGTCGGCCTTGTCGCCCAGCCAGATCGGCAACCACAGCGTGTGCTTGCCCTGCGCGTCCATCTGGTCGGCGTTCGCTTCGTGCCGCGCGATGCAGCCGGCCAGCGCCGGATATTTCGCGATCGGTTCGCCCGGGCTGGCCGGATCGGGATTCTCTTCCATGCGCGCCGGCTGGCCCGCGCGGATGACGGCACGGGAGCGCACGAACAGCTGGCCGCGCACGCTGGCCAGCGTCAGCACCCGCGCGCAGCTGGCGCCGGCAAGTTCCTGCACCGCCGAGATCACCGAAATATCCAGCATCGTGTGATCGCGGTGGCCGGTCATGTCCACCATGTGTTTCAGTAGGGAATCCATGCTCGTTCTCTGAATTGTCAAGACCCGTGCGGCTTAGTGCGGCGCTATCAGTGTTTCCGTAAAACAAGGCACACAGTGACGCAGAGCACGGGGCCTTTCCAAAGGACAGCTGATCAGCATAAATGCTTTTTGCATTACTGGCAATTATCCTTCGCGATATTTCGCCAAAAACGCCACGATTTGCTGCTTTCTCCCACACCGCAGCAACGGCAACCTCGCGCCCGCCTCGCAACCGGCAAGTGAATGCAGTGTGACACACGCATGCCGCCTTGTCTGTCCCGATTCGATAATAGTTCTTACGGGAAAAATTGCGCATCATCAACATTGCCTGAGAGCATAAAACCTATAGTGGTTTCAATGGCGCACGGTATGGCGCCAGAGCACATCCAACCATGACAAGGAGGGCAATATGAAAGCATTAATTGTCGCAGCCCGGGACTTCGCCCGGGATGAGGAAGGGATCACCGCGATCGAGTACGGCCTGATCGCGGCTGTCATCGCAGGCGTGATCGGTGTCGCCTTCGGCGGGGTCGGCGACGCGATCGAGGCGGCGTTCGCGCGCATCGCCACGACGCTCAATCCGGGCACGACCTGAGGCATGGCCGGCCTGCCGGTCCTGGCCGGCAGGTTTCCGCATTTTCCGATCCCATGAACCAAGCCCTCGAATCCATGCTGCTGTGGCTCGTGCTGCAGGCGGCCGTCACCGATCTCGCGCTGCGCCGCATTCCCAATGTGCTCGTGCTCAGCGGCCTGCTGATCGCCCTGCTGCTGCACGCGATGACCGGGCCGGCGGGGGCGCTGCTGACCACCTGGCTGGCTGGCCTGGCCACGGGCTTCTGCCTGTTCCTGCCGCTGTATGCGCTGCGCGGCATGGCCGCCGGCGACGTCAAGCTGATGGCGATGGCGGGCGCGTTTGCCGGGCCCGCGGCGGCGCTGCAGATCGCCATGCTGGCCTGCCTGATCGGCGGCGCGATGGCGCTGGCGATCACGCTCGTCAACGGCCGCTGGCGCATCCTGTGGCGCAACCTGCGCACCATCCTGAAACCCATGCTGCTGCGCATGGCGGGCATGCCCCTGCTGCCCGTGCCGCTGCCCCGCGAGGCCAGCACCGGCGGCATTCCCTACGGCGTCGCGATCGCGCTCGGCACGGCCACCGTGGTGCTGCAGGCACACCGCTGAATTGCCCGCAATCATTTTGCTTGCCATCAATATCCGGCGGGCAACCTCTCGCTACCATCGTTTCCTCAGGGAAGCATCGGCGAAACCAGCGAACACTCGGGAGCAGCGGCAATGATGGACCTGCACACCAATACCGCAGCGGCGGCCAGCCACGACGACAGCCGGCCCCTGCTGCCGCCGCAGCCGAAGACCGTGCGCGAGACGGGACTGGAACTGGCGCTGCTGGTGGAACTGGCGGCCAAGAACCTGTTCAGCGCCGGCAGGGCCCACCTGCCCGTGCTGACGACGCGGCTGCGGCTGTCGATCAATGTGCTCCGTGAAGTGCTTGACTTCATGGTGGCCGAACAGCTGGCCGAAGTGGCCTGGCGGGGCGACTCTGACATCGACGTGCAATACCAGCTCACCGGTGCCGGGCGCCAGCGCGCCGTGGCGATGCTGGAGCATTCCGCCTACGCGGGGCCGGCGCCGGTGACGCTGGAAGCCTACCGGGCAATGGTGCAGCGCCAGGCCGCGCTGCTGCCGCCCGTGACGGCCGACGACGTGGCGGCCGAATTCGCCGACGACTGCCTGCCCGTGCAGGTGCGCGAGCTGGCCGGCGCGGCGCTGCATGCGCACCGGCCGCTGCTGCTGCACGGCCCGTCCGGCGGCGGCAAGACGACGTTCGCGCGCCGGCTGGGCCGCCTGCTGCAGGGCACGGTGGCGGTGCCGTACGCGGTGGTGGTGGGCCAGCAGATCGTGCAGGTGTTCGATGCGGCGATTCACCAGCCGCCGCAGGCCCAGCCGGCGCTGCGCACCGTGGGCGAACGGCGCAGCAGCGACACCCGCTGGGTGCTGGCGCGCCGGCCCGTGCTGCTGCTGGGGGCCGAACTGGCGCTGGACATGCTGGACTTGCGCCACGACCCGTTTGCCGGCTGCTACCACGCGCCGCCCCATGTCAAGGCGGCCGGCGGCCTGTGCATCGTCGACGACCTGGGCCGCCAGTGCGTGCCGGCCGCCACGCTGCTGAACCGCTTCAGCCTGCCGCTGGACACGGGCACCGAACAGCTGGCGCTGCAGGGCGGCCACAAGTTCGCCGTGCCGTTCGACGCGCGGCTGATCTTTGCGACGAACCTGGAACCGCAGGCCGTGCTGGACCCGTCGGCGCTGCGCCGGCTGGGCTACAAGGTGCACGTGGGACCGATCGGCGACGCCGCCTACCGGGCGCTGTTCCGCCAGCAGTGCCGCGGCTTCGGCATGGCGCCCGACGACGGCGCGCTGGGCTACCTGATCGCCGAACTGCACCGGGGCAGCGGGCAGCCGCTGCTGGCCAGCTTCCCCCGCGAGATCCTGTCGCGCATCGCCGACTTCGCCGGATTCGCCGGCCAGCCGCCGGCCGTGTCCGTGGCCACCATCGACCAGGCGTGGTCGAGCATGTTCGCATGCGCCGCGCCGCAGCTGTCCGCCGGCCAGGACCTGGGCCTGGGCGAGAGGATAGGATGAAAAACCGCCGCGCCTACCTGATGATGGCACTGGCCATCGTGCTCGGCCTGGCGGCCGTCGCCATGGCGTCGCGCTGGCTGTTGCGCCAGACGCCGGCCAACGCCGCCCGCATCGTCGTCGCCACGGCCGACGTCAGCCTGGGCCAGCGCCTGGCGCCGGAGATGGTCAGGCTGGCCGACTGGCCGACCGGCAGCCTGCCCGCCGGCGCGCTGCGCGATCCGCTGCAGCTGTCCGGCCGGGTGCTGAAGACGAGCGTGCTGCGCGGCGAGCCGCTGACCGAGGCCAAGCTGGCGCCGGCCGGCACGCTGGGCGGCCTGTCGGCGCTGATCAGCGAAGGCAAGCGGGCCATCACGGTGCGCGTCAACGACGTGATCGGCGTGGCCGGCTTTGCGCTGCCCGGCAACTTCGTCGACATCCTCGTCAGCACCCGCGCCACCGGCGGCGACGAGGAAGCTGGCAAGGAACATGCGATCTCGAAGATCGTGCTGGAGCGCATCCTCGTGCTGGCCGTCGCCCAGGAAGTGAGCCGCGACGACACCAAGCCCCGCGTCGTCAATGCCGTCACGCTGGAAGTGGCGCCGGCGCAGGCGGAAAAGGTCGACCTGGCGCGCAGCGTCGGCACGCTGTCGCTGGTGCTGCGCAACCAGGTCGATCCGCAGCCCGGCACGACGTCGGGCGCCACCAAGGACAGCCTGCTGGGCCTGGCCGCGGCCGTCGTCCCGCCGCCGGCTCCGGCCGCCCCCAGGCCGGCCGCGGTGGCGGCCCGCAGCGCGCCGCCGCGCCACTGCATCGGCACCATCGACGGCCTGCGCAGCCGCAGGGAATGCCTGTGAGGCGCCGCCATGAAGCCGACCCTCCTGCCACCCTTTGCCGCCGTGCTCCTGTGCGTGTTCGCCACCGGCGCCGGCCGTGCAGCCGAGCCCGTCAAGACCGCGCGTGCCGAACGCAGCGACGGGCCCCGCTGCAACGGCGCGGCCGCCGCGCCCGGCCGCCTCGCGCTGCAACTGGGTAAATCGACGCTGATGCGGCTGCCCGAGCCGGTGGTCCACCGCAGCGTGGGCAATCCGGCCGTGCTGCAGGCCATGCTGGTGGCGCCGGAAACGCTGTACCTGGTGGGCACCGACGTGGGCAGCACCAACATGATCGTGCAGGGCCGCAGCGGTGCGTGCAGCGTCATCGAAGTGGCTGTCGGCATGGATGTCGCGGCGCTGCAGGCCACGCTGGCCGACGTGCTGCCGGAAGAAAAAGACATCAGGGTGACGGCCGCCGCCGACACGCTGGTGCTGAGCGGCAGCGTGACGGACAGCCCCGCGCTGGCCCGCGTGCTGGAACTGGCGCAGGCCTACGTGCGGCGCCCCGCCCGCGCCATGACCGTGCACCGCGAAGGCGGGGAGGGCAGCGCCGCCGCGAACCAGGCGGCAGCCGATGCCGCCGCCGCGACGAACAGCGGGCCGCGCATCGTCAACCTGCTGTCGGTCAGCGCACCGCAGCAGGTGATGCTGGAGGTGAAGGTGGCCGAAGTGTCGAAGACGCTGCTCGACAAGCTCGAGGCGGGCTTCAGCATGCGGCTCAAGGGCAGCGAGTGGACGGCCAACCTGCTGTCGAACTTCCTGACCGACACGCTGAAGGGCGGCCTCAGCCTCGTGAAATCCGCCGACAACCAGCTGCGCCTGGATGCCGAGCGGCAGGACAACCTGGTGCGCGTGCTGGCCGAACCCACCGTGATGGCGATCAGCGGCCAGGAAGGGAGCTTCCTGGCCGGCGGCAAGATCTACATCCCCGTTGCGCAGGACAACAACAAGGTGACGCTGGAGGAAAAGGAATTCGGCGTCGGCCTGCGCTTCACGCCCACCGTGCTGGCCGGCGGACGCATCCACCTGAAGGTGGCGCCGGAGGTGTCCGAGCTGTCGCGCGACGGGGTCGGCATCAGCGCCAGCGGCGTGACGGGCCGCGCGGTGATGCCGCTGATTACCACGCGGCGGGCGGCCACGACGGTGCAGCTGAACGACGGCCAGAGTTTCGCCATCGGCGGCCTGATCCGCAACAACCAGGTCAGCAACATCGATGCGTTGCCGCTGCTGGGCGAGGTACCCGTGCTGGGCACGCTGTTCCGCAGCACCGACTTCCAGCACGACCGCTCGGAGCTGGTGTTCATCGTGACGGCCCACCTCGTCAAGCCGCTGCCGCCGGCCTACGCGCTGCCCACCGATGCGCTGCAGCCGGCCAGCCGCGCCGGGCTGTTCATCGGCGGCCGGATGGAGAGCGCCGCGCCTGCGGCGACGACGACGGCGCCGCAGGCATCCGGCTTCCAGCTGAAGTGAGGCGACCATGAAAATCCTGCCCAGTCTCCTGCTCATTGCCTCCCTCGCCGGCTGCGCGTCGTCCACGCTGCAGACCACGCCGCGGTGGGATGCCCGCTTCGGCGACGCCACCCGCGCGCTGTTTGCCCAGCAGGTGCTGCATCCCGCCGCCGCCGGCAACGGCCGGCCGGTCGACGGCATCGACGGCCAGGCCGCGGCGGCCGCGCAGCTGCGCTACCAGAAATCGTTCGCGGATCCGCCGGCGCCGGCCAACGCGTTCACGATCGGCGTCACGGGGGCGAAATGAGCGCGCGCGCCACATTGTCCCGGCGGCCACCGCGCGCCCGCGCGCGCGGCACCATCGTCATCCTGTGCGCGCTGCTGATGACGGTGCTGATCGGCTTTGCCGGCCTGGCGCTCGATGCCGGCATCCTGTATTACCGCAAGGTCCAGCTGCAGGCGCTGGCGGACAACGCCGCGCTGGCCGCCGCGCTGCGGCTGAACGGCACGCAGGCCGGCATCGAAGCGGCCGCCACGCGGGCTGCCGACACGGCGGCGGCGGCCAAGATCGGCCTGCGCGGGCGGGTCACCTGGGTGGCCGACGCACTGCGCTTTGCCGACGATCCGGATGCCACCGAGGAGAACTGGCGGCCGGCCGCCAGCGCACCGCTGACCGTGCGCTACGCGCGTGTCGACATCGCCCGGCTGGGCAATGCGATGCGGCGCGTGCAGCCGGTGCTGATGGCCGCCCTCGGCGAGTCCGCGCCGGTCAGCGTGGGCGGGGTGGCGATTGCCGGGCCGACCATGCTGAAGGTCGCGCCGCTGGCCGTGTGCGCGATGGGGGCCGCCTCCGCCAAGCGCGCGCACGTGGCGGCCGGCGTCGACGAGCTGGTCGAATACGGCTTCCGCTACGGCGTCGGCTACAACCTGCTGCACCTCAATCCCCAGCCGGGGGCCAGCACCGGCGCCTGGTTCCTCGTCGATCCCGTCACGCCGCCCGGCACCGCCGCCAGCGAGGCCGCCAGCGCCGATGACGCCGTGGCGCCGTTCCTGTGCAGCGGCACGCTGGCCTACAGCCGGATCGGCAGCGCGCCGCTGAACGTGCGCCGGCCGGCCGCCTTCAACCTGGCCGCGCAGATGAACTCCCGCTTCGGCAGCTACGGCGGCACGCCCGCCTGCACGCTGGCCGGGGCGCCGCCGGACCGCAACATCAAGCAGTACAACGGCAGCAATGCCAGCTGGATGCAGCCGGCGCCCGTGCCCACGCGGCTGACGGCGGCGCCGACGACGCCGAGCCCCACGGAACCGCTGCGCACGATCGCCGACCTGCCGCCGCCGCTGGCGACCGTTGCCGCCGGCGAGTACGGCATCCGGTGGGCCTACGGTCCGGCCAAGCTGCATCCGGCCGGCAGCGGCAATATCCCGACCACGCGCTGGTCGGTGCTGTACCCGTCCGCCACGGCGATCACCGGCACGGCCGGTGCCTATCCCGCCGGGCCGTACAACGCGTCGAACAGCAGCAGCTACGTCCAGGTGCCTGAGGACGGGCCGGGCCGGCGCGACCGGCGCCTGCTGCACGTGCCGCTGCTGGACTGCACGGCGCCCGTCGGCACGCAGGCGACGGTGCGCGCCATCGGCCGCTTCCTGCTGACGGCGGCGGCCACCGCCACCGAGGTGCCCGGCGAGTTTGCCGGCATCGTCGACGAAGCCGCGCTGGCCGGCGGCGTGGAGCTGTACCGGTGAACGGGCCGCGCCGCCGCCAGCGGGGCATCGCCGCCATCGAGATGGCGGGGGTGCTGGGCATGGGGACCTTCCTCGTCGCCGCGACGCTGCTGTTCGGGCGCTTCACCTGGCACGCGATCGTGGTAGAAAAGGCCGTGCAGAACGCGGCGCGCGCCATCGCCGCGCTGCCGGCGGAAGTGATCAACGGCCCGGATGCCGACGTGGTGCTCAATGCGCTGGCGCGCCAGCGCGTGCTCGACACCACCGGCGCGGCGGGGCTGGATATCCAGCCCCGCGCCAGCGCGATCGAAGTCGAGTGCGATACCTATGCCTGCGGTTCCGAGCAGCCGACGATGATCTCGGTGGAGGCCACCATCCGGTTCACCGACCCGGTGTTCGGCGCCGATTTCATGATCGCACTGCTGCGGGCCGAACCCCTCGCGGTCACTGCCAGGGCGACGCTCAACTATGTGCCCTGACACCACCCGCCGCGCGCGCGGCAGCGTCACCGTCGAACTGGCGCTGCTGCTGGGGATCTTCCTGCTGTTCATGCTCGGCACGGTGGAGGTGGCACGCGCGCTGTACCTGCTCAACACGATGCAGGAGGTGACGCGGCACGTGGCGCGCGGCGCCGCCGTCACGGATTTTTCGCGGCCGGAAGCGCTGGCCGCGCTGCGGCGCACCGCGCTGTTCCGCGACGGCTTCGGCGACGGCCCGCTGCCGCTGGTGCCGAACCTGGGCCCGGACCAGGTGCGCATCGAATACCTGACGAGCGCGATGGTGCCGGTCAGTCCGGTGCCCGGCTGCCCGCAGCAGAACGTGCGCAACTGCACGCTCGATCCGGAAGGCGCCGGCTGCATCCGGTTCGTCCGCGCCAGCATCTGCGCGGGGCCGGCCGGCGGCTGCGATGCCTTGCCCTACCAGCCGCTGACGGGCATCGTGCCGGGCCTGGCCGGCTTCGCGCTGCCGCTGTCGAGCACCGTGCAGAAGGCCGAATCGCTCGGCTACCGGCCCGGCCTGAATGCCTGTCTCACACCGTAAAGGAAACCACCATGAAAGCGCTGATGATCAGCAAGGACGCCCTGCTGCATGCGGAAGTGGCCGCGCAGGGCTCGGCGCGGCTGCCGGCCGTGCAACTGGTGGCGTCGCGGCAGGGCCTGCGCGACGCCGCCGACCGCCTCCTGCCGGAGGCCCCGGAACTGGTGATCTTCGACGCCAGCGACATCGAGCCGGGCGAATGGGAACTGGTCGAACGGCTGGCGCGCCAGTACCCGGACGCGAAGTTCATGCTGCTGGCGCGCGAGGCCCACCAGGAGCTGCTGATCCGCGCAATGCGGGCCGGCATGCGCGAAGTGCTGCAGCTGCCGCTGGTGCACCGCGCCTTCCACGAGGCGATGGACCGCATCGAGATCGAGGCCGGCATCACCCGCATGCGCGACGGCAAGGTGCTGGCCTTCATCGCCTGCAAGGGCGGCAGCGGTGCCACCTTCCTGGCGACGAACTTCGGCTACGCGCTGGCCGCGCTGGGCGAGAAGAAGGTGCTGCTGATCGACCTGCACGGCCAGTTCGGCGACGCCACGCTGTACGTGTCGGACCAGAAGCCGACGATGACGCTGTCCGACATCTGCGGCCAGATCAACCGGATGGACGGCGCCTTCCTGGAATCGTGCCTGGTGCACGTGGCGCCCAACTTCGGCGTGCTGGCCGCCGCCGACGACCCGTCGCACGCGGTGGACATGAAGCCCGAGCACATGGACACGATCCTGCGCGTGGCGCGCCAGCATTACGATTTCGTCGTGCTCGACGTGGGCCGCCAGATCGATGCGCTGTCGCTGCGTGCGCTGGACAGCGCCGACACGATCTACCCGGTGCTGCAGCTGGCGCTGCCGGACATTCGCGACGGCAGGCGCCTGCTCGACATCTTCCGCTCGCTGGGCTATCCGATCGACCGCACGCGGCTGATCGTCAACCGCTACGAGAAGGGCGGCAAGCTGCGCCTGGCGGACCTGGAACATGCGCTGGGCGCCGACGTGGTGCACACGGTGCCGAACGATTACCTGTCGGCCACCGACTCCGTCAACCAGGGCATTCCCGTGCTGCAGCTGTCGCGCAGCAGCCCGGTGGCACGCAGCCTGGCCGACCTGGTGGAGCTGGTGACGGAGCGGCGCGTGTCGGAAACCAAGGGCCTGTTCGACCGGCTGTTCGGCCGCAGCGATTCGGCGGGAACTGCAGCGGGAGCGGAATCGTGAGCCTGCGCGAACGCCTGGCCCTGGCGGAAGAGGGCCGCAGCAGCAGCGCCACCGGCGCGATCTCGATGCCGGCCCAGTCGCAGGCGGCGTACCAGGAACTGAAGCGGACGATGCACCAGCTGATCCTCGACCGCATCGACCTGGAACGCCTGAAGCGGCTGACGCCCGAGCAGTTCAAGCACGAGCTGGCGCTGCTGGTCCAGCGCATCATCGAGGACGAGCGCATCGTGCTGAACCAGAGCGAGCGCCACCACCTGGTGCTGGACATCCAGCACGAGATGCTGGGCTTCGGCCCGCTGGAACCGCTGCTGGCCGACCCGGGCATCTCCGACATCCTCGTCAACACCTACGCCAGGGTCTACGTCGAGCGGGCCGGCCGGCTGGAGATGACCGACGTGGCGTTCAACGACAACGCCCACCTGATGAAGATCATCGAGAAGATCGTCTCGCGGGTGGGCCGCCGCGTGGACGAGTCGAGCCCCATGGTCGATGCGCGGCTGCCCGATGGCTCGCGCGTCAACGCGATCATTCCGCCGCTGGCGGTGGACGGGCCGATCCTGTCGATCCGGCGCTTTTCCGTGCATCCGCTGACGATGGACAACCTGATCGACTACAAGAGCCTGACGCCGCCGATGCAGCAGGTGCTCGAGGCGTTGGGCCACGCCAAGGTCAACATCCTGATCTCCGGCGGCACGGGCAGCGGCAAGACCACGCTGCTCAACGTGCTGTCGGCCTATATCCCGCCGGCCGAACGCATCGTGACGATCGAGGATGCCGCCGAGCTGCAGCTGCGCCAGCCCCACGTCGTGCGGCTGGAGACGCGCCCGCCGAACATCGAGGGCAAGGGCGAGGTGAACCAGCGCGCGCTGGTACGCAATGCGTTGCGGATGCGCCCCGACCGCATCATCCTGGGCGAGGTGCGCGGTGCCGAGGCGGTGGACATGCTGCAGGCGATGAACACGGGCCACGAAGGGTCGCTGGCGACGATCCACTCGAATTCGCCGCGCGATGCGCTGTCGCGGCTGGAGAACATGGTGGGCATGTCCGGCGTGAACCTGACGCCGCGCGCCACGCGCCAGCAGATCAGCTCCGCCGTCACCGTGGTGATGCAGGTGTCGCGGCTGACCGATGGCGCGCGCAAGCTGGTCAGCCTGCAGGAAGTCACCGGCATGGAAGGCGACGTGATCGCGATGCAGGAGATCTTCCGCTACGAGCAGACGGGCGTGGATGCCAACGGCAAGGTGCAGGGCCATTTCTTCGCCACCGGCGTGCGGCCCCGCTTCGCCGACCGGTTGAAGATGTTCGGCGCGCCCGTGCCCGAAAGCGTGTTCGACCCGGACCGCGTGTTCGAATAGGAGGCGCCATGGACTTCGCCTTTACCGCCTTTGCCGTGCTGCTGTTCGCCGCCGTGATCTTCATGGTGGAAGGGGCGTGGATGTGGTGGAGCACCAGCCACGGCAAGGGTGCGCGGCGCATCGCGCGGCGGCTGGACCTGATGGCCGGCCGCGCCGATGGCGTCGAGCGGATCAGCATCCTGAAGCAGCGCCGCTATGCCGTCTCGCCGCTGCTGGAGCAGTGGCTGCGCGCCGTGCCGCAGCTGGCCGCGCTGGACCGGCTGCTGCTGCAGTCGGGCATGCGCTGGCAGGTGGCGCAGTTCCTCGGCGGCTCGGCTGCCCTGCTGTGCGCGGCGGTGCTGGTGCTTGCCGCGATGCCGGTGCCCTTGCTGCCGGCGGTGCTGCTGCTGTCGGCAGCCGTCGGCGCCCCTTATGGCGTGCTGCTGCGCGCGCGCGGCATCCGGCTGAAGAAGATCGAGGAGCAGCTGCCGGAGGCCGCCGATTTCCTCGGCCGCGCGCTGCGCGCCGGCCACTCGTTCGCCAATGTGCTGAAGATGGTGGGCGACGAGCTGCCCGACCCGATCGGCGGCGAATTCAAGGCCACCTACGAGGAGATCAACTACGGCGTGCCGATGAACGAGGCGCTGCACAACCTGGCCACGCGGATTCCGCTGACGGACCTGCGCTACTTCGTGCTGGCCGTGCTGATCCAGCGCGAGTCGGGCGGCAACCTGGCCGAGTTGCTGGGCAACGTCAGCCGGCTGACGCGGGCCCGCCTGAAACTGCTGGGCCAGGTGCGCGTGCTGTCGGCCGAGGGGCGCATGTCGGCCTGGGTGCTCGGCGTGCTGCCGCTGGTCATGCTGGCCATCATGAGCGTGACCAACCGGCCCTACATCAGCGTGTTGTGGACCAATCCGGCCGGCATCCGGCTGCTGTGGATCGGCGCGTGCGCGATGCTGCTGGGCGTGGCCTGGATGCGCGTCGTGGTGAGGATCCGCGTATGAACGGCCGCCAGTTCGCCTTCCTGCTGATCGTGTTCGTCATCGTGGCCGGCATTGCGCTGGCCGGCATGGTGCTGTTCTCGCCGGTGCCGCTGCGCGAACGGCTGCGCAAGTTTCGCGCCGGGGCCGGGACGGAGGCCGCGCCGGCACCGGCCGGCGGGCAGTGGATCGAGAAGGTCGCGCGCGCCGCCAAGCCCCTGACGAAGCTGTCGCTGCCGGAGGAGGGCTGGGAACGCTCGCCGCTGCGCACGAAGTTCATCAACGCCGGCTGGCGCCACCCGTCCGCGCCGACGCTGTACTTCGCCACCAAGACCTTCCTGTCGCTGGGCGTGCCGGCGCTGCTGGCGATCCTGCTGGCCGGTGCGCCGGGCGCGATCAGGAACAGCTTCCTGATGATCCTGTTCGGCGGCGCGGCGGCCGGCTACTACCTGCCGAACTTCGTGCTGACGCGCACGGCGGCGCGGCGCCAGCGCGAGATCTTCGAGAACGTGCCCGATGCGCTCGACCTGATGACGGTGTGCGTGGAGGCGGGCCTGTCGATGGAGCGGGCGCTGGCCAAGGTGGCCACCGAGATCGACGTGAAGAGCGTGGTGCTGGCGCAGGAACTGCAGCTGGTGCTGATGGAAATGCGTGCCGGCTTCTCGAAGGAAAAGGCGCTGCGCAATTTCGCGCTGCGCAGCGGCGTCGAAGACGTCGATACGCTGGTGGCGATGCTGATCCAGGCCGAGCGCTTCGGCACCAGCATGGGCGACTCGCTGCGCGTCCATGCCGACAACCTGCGCCAGAAACGCACGCTGCTGGCGGAAGAGGCGGCCGCGAAGATCGCGCTGAAGCTGATGTTCCCGCTGATCTTCTGCATCTTCCCCACGCTGATGCTGGTGCTGGTGGGGCCGGCCGGCATCCAGATCGTGCAGGTGGTGCTGCCGGCGATGGCGGGCCAGCGTTGAACGGAGCGGGAGGAACCATGCACACGACAGGCAAAACGATGGCGGCGGCATGCGCAGGTGCGCTGCTGCTGGCGTGCGGCGGGCCGCGGCAGCAGCCGGCCGCGGAGCCGCCGGCATTTCTCGGCGCGGATGCCTATTACGCGCTGGGCCGCGCCGAGCATGCCGCCCGACGTCCGGCGCTGGCCCGCCGCGGCTATGCGCTGGCCCTGCAGGTGGATCCGGCGCACGCGGATGCCCGCAACGGCATGGCGGTGCTGCTGGCGGAGCAGGGCGATTACGGGGCCGCGGTGCAGATCTGGCGCGCACTGGTCGGCGAGGCGGCGGCGTTGCCGGCGGCCGAGCGGGCCTTCCGGCTGGGTAATCTCGGCTATGCGCTGTACCTGCAGGGCGAACGGGCCGAAGCCCTGGCGATGCTGGAACAGGCCTGCGTGCTCGATCCTTACCGGCCCGTCGCATGGGAGCAGCTGGCCGGCGTGCTGGCGGCGACGGGCGACACGCAGCGCGCCCTGCAGATGACGAAGCAGGCGCGCATGCTGCGCAGCCACGACATCCGCCAGGATTACGCATTGACCGGCGCGGCAGTGCCGGCGGCAACGGCCCCTGCCGCTTCTGCGGAACCACGCGAAACGCCGTGGCCCGCCGGTCTCGCGCGCACCGAGGTCGTGCAGGCCGGTGCGGTGGTGGAGGTGCGGCGGGTTGCCGCGGTTGTTCCGGCACCGGCTGCCGCGGCACCGGCGGCAACGGTGGCGACAGCGGTGAAGCTGGAGATCAGCAACGGCAACGGCGTGCGCGGCATGGCGGCGGCGTGGGCGCGGCGGCTGCGCGAGCCTGCCTTCGCGGCATGGCCGTCGCTGCGGTTGACGAACGTGCGGCTGACGAACGTGAAGCCGTTCGCCGTGCCGGTATCGCGGATCGAGTATCGCGACACGCCCGATATCGGGAAGCTGGCGCAGGCACTGGCGGCCCGGCTGGGCATGCGCGCCATGCCGGCCGGCGGCACGGCCGACCTGCGCATCGTGCTGGGCTGGGACCAGCGCGCCGATGTGGGCCTGGCCCGTAAAAGTCCGCGCAAGGCAGCCGGCTGGCGCCCTGACGCGGGTTGATCTGAATTGCCTATTGCCAGTTCACGTGGCCCAGGCCGCGCGCGCTGGCGCTGCGGTTCGCCGGCTGGCCATACACGGTGGCCGAACCGAGGCCCGTCAGGCGCAGGCTGGCGGAGGTTTTCGCATACACGGTGGCGCCGCCGAGGCCCGTCATGTCGACGTCCACGCTGTCCGATTGCAGCTGCTGCGCATCGAGGCTGCCCACGCCGCCCAGCCGGGCGCGCAGGCTGCGGCTCTCGCCGCGCACCACCATCTGGCCGGCGCCGCGCAGGTTGACGTCCACGCTGTCGGCGCTGCCCGTATCGACGGTCATGCTGCCGGCGCCGTTCAGGTTGGCGTTGACGTTGCGGTAGTGCGAGCGCAGGTGCACGGTGCCGGCGCCGTCCAGCGCCACGCGCACCCGGTCGCCGGAGAAGTTCTGCACGTCGGCGGCACCCACGCCGGCCGAGACGAGTTCGGCCAGGTTCGGCAGCGTCAGTTCGGCCGACAGGTTCGGGCGGCCGATGTGGACGCCCTGCAGGTCGGTGCCGATGCGCAGCGTGTCACCGCGCTGGGTGATGGTGACCCTGGGCAGGTAGCGCGGATCGCCCGAGATCACCAGCGCCGCCTGGGCGCCTTGCCGGATCTTCAGGTCGATGACGCCTTCCAGCACGACCTTCACGATGCGCCCGTCGATGGCGCGGGACTCGCTGATGATGTCGCCCGCCGGGGCAGCGCCGGCGGCGTTCGCGTACATCGCCACTGCCATCATCGTTGCGTTGACAAATCTGTGCATCAGGGTCTCCGGTCGTGAAGGGACGGTGTGCTTACAGCGCGGCTTTTTCGGCAGCCGTCAGGCGTTTCGCGGTGACCTTGACGACGGCCATCGGCGCATCCGGGCTGGCCACGGCGACCGTCACGACTGCCGGCGCTGCGCGATGCAGCTTGCCGACGGCGGCGGTGGCCATGCTGGTGGCGCCGATCAGCACGAGGGTGGCGAGGAAGATGGTTTCCATGTGTTTGGCGATGTTCATGATGCGCTCCTGGTTGGGTGTAGGCGTTGTCGATGTGTGAACTATAGGGATGCGCTTGATCCGGCACTACCAGCGTGCGACGAACTGTTGATTTGGCGAGTTGAAATGCAGTTAAAAGAACCTGAAGCCGCGCGCGTGCGTCGCCGCACCGCTCACCGTGCTAAGTTCGCTGCTCGACAGGAGGAAAGGCATGCGCAGCTACAGGAAGGAAGACTTCGACACGGCCAATGTCCGCCAGTTGCTGGAGCCGGGCCCGGTGGTGCTGGTCAGTTCGCGCTGGCAGGACCAGACCGACATCATGACGATGGGCTGGCACATGGTGGTGGAGTTCACGCCGGCGCTGGTGGCCTGCATCATCGCGCCGGGCAACCACAGCCACGAGTTGATAAGGCGCAGCCGCGAGTGCGTGATCAATGTGCCGACGTTCGAGCTGATCGACACCGTCGTCGGCATCGGCAATACCAGCGGCAGCGAAGTGGACAAGTTCGCGCACTTCGGCCTGACGGCGGAAGCGGCGGCGAAAGTGAAGGCGCCGCTGATCGGCGAGTGCTACGCGAATTTCGAGTGCCGGCTGCACGACGATGCGCTGGCCGATAAATACGGCATGTTCGTGTGGGAGGTGGTCAAGGCGCACGTGGCCGTGTCGCCGCAGACCCCGGAGACCATCCACTACCGCGGCGACGGCCAGTTCATGGTCGCCGGCCGGCAGGTCAGCCGGCGCGGCTTGTTCCGTCCCGAGATGCTGCCTTAGCCCTTGATCAGCGCGGCCACCGCCTCGCCCATCTGCGTGGTGCTGGCGGTGCCTTGCATGTCCGGCGTGTGCGGGCCGTCGCGCAGCACCTGCTCGATGGCGGCCATCATCGCATCGTGCGCCGCCTTGAATTGCGCGTCGCCCTGGCCCAGGAAGTCGAGCATCATCGCGCCGCTCCAGATCATCGCGACGGGATTGGCGATGTTCCTGCCGTAGATGTCCGGCGCCGAGCCGTGCACCGGTTCGAACAGCGACGGCAGCGTGCGCTCCGGGTTCAGGTTGGCGGACGGCGCGATGCCGATCGTGCCCGTGCAGGCGGGGCCCAGGTCGGACAGGATGTCGCCGAACAGGTTCGACGCCACGACCACGTCGAAGCGCTCCGGGCTCAGCACGAAGCGGGCGCACAGGATGTCGATGTGGTACTTGTCCCATTTGACGTCCGCATACGACGGCGCCATCGTTTCCACCCGTTCGTCCCAGTACGGCATGCTGATCGAGATGCCGTTCGACTTGGTGGCGGACGTGAGGTGCTTCTTCGGCCGCGACTGCGCCAGCTCGAACGCATATTTCAGGATGCGGTCGGTGCCCTTGCGGGTGAATACCGCTTCCTGCAGCACCACTTCGCGCTCCGTCCCCTCGAAGATGCGGCCGCCGACCGACGAATACTCGCCTTCCGTGTTTTCGCGCACCACGTAGAAATCGATGTCGCCCGGCTGCTTGTTGGCCAGCGGGCACGGCACGCCCGGCATCAGCCGCACCGGGCGCAGGTTGACGTACTGGTCGAACTGGCGGCGGAACTGGATCAGCGAGCCCCACAGCGACACGTGGTCGGGCACCGTGTCCGGCCAGCCCACCGCGCCGAAGTAGATGGCGTCGAAATCCTTCAGCTGGGCGAACCAGTCGTCCGGCATCATCTTGCCGTGCTGGGCGTAGTAGTCGCAGTTGGCCCATTCGAAGGTGGTAAATTCCAGCGCCAGGCCGAAGCGCTCGCTGGCGGCGCGCAGCGCGCGCAGGCCCTCGGGCATCACTTCCTTGCCGATGCCGTCGCCGGCGATGACAGCAATGCGGGGTACTTTCATGCGGGTCTCCTTGGTTGATGCCGTCAGCATAGCGCGTTCCGGCACAGCTATAATCGGCGCAATCGTCACTCCACCATGCACGAATCGTGAACAATAAACCGCTGCTGGAAGACCTGAACCTGTTCTGCGCCGTCGTCCGGCACCGCGGTTTTGCCGTCACGGCACGTGCATTGGGCGTGTCGAACGCGTTTGTCAGCAAGCGGATCGGCATTTTGGAAGAAATACTACAGGCCCGTCTGCTGCATCGCACCACGCGTACCGTGGCCGTTACGGCGCAGGGCGAGGTGGTCCACCGGTGGGCGCTGCGGATCCTGGAAGACGTCGAACAACTGGGCGAAGCGCTGTCGACGGAGAAGCTGGCGCCGTCCGGCCTGCTGCGCATCTGCACCAGTTCCGGCTTCGGCCGCAACCGCGTGTCGCCCGCTTTATCTGCGCTGGCGCTGCGCTATCCGGCGCTGGAAATCCAGCTGGAGCTGCTCGATCGGGCCGTGGACCTGATTGGCGAAGACTTCCATCTGGATATCCGTGTGGGCCAGGCCCACGAGCAGCACCTGATCTCGCGGCGCATCGCCCGCAATGCGCGGGTGCTGTGCGCGTCGCCCGGCTACCTGGCGGCGGCCGGCACGCCCGCCACGCTGGCCGAACTGGCGGCGCACCGCTGCATCGTCATCCGCGAGCGGCATGGCGACTTCGGGCGCTGGACCTTGCAGGGGCCGCACGGCGAGGGAACGGTAAAGGTGGGCGGGCCGCTGTCAGCGACCAATGGGGAAGTCGTGCACCAGTGGGCGCTGGACGGCCACGGCATCATCCTGCGCTCGGCCTGGGACGTGGGGCCGGCGCTGGCGCGGGGCGAGCTGGTGCGGGTGCTGCCCGGCTACGAGCAACCGGCGGATGTGTGGGCGATTTATCCGTCGCGGCTGTCGCAGTCGGCCAAGGTGCGGGTGTGCGTGGAGTTCATCGAAGCGTGGCTGGCGCTGGGGACTGTCCCCGCAGGGGCCTGTCCCCGGGGTTGATTTTGACTTGAGCTTTATGCTGGCAAAGAGCGACCCCGCGGACAGTCTCTTCGAAGAGCAACCCCGGGGACAGGCCCCATGAAGCCGGGGACAGTCCCCTTACTCCTCTTCTTCCACCTTGGCCGCCCGCATCCACTGCACCAGCGGCAACGCATCCTTGAACCCCGCCACGATCAGCGGCAGCACGGCATCCGGATCCTTCAGGTCCAGGTCCACGTCGGTCCACACGAAGAAGCTTTTCAGCTTGATGAACTCGATGTGCTCGTGATCCGCGTCGAAACCTTTCGGCGGGCGCTGCAGCTTGCCTTCGTCCTGGATGGTGCCGTAGCGGGCCTTCAGCGCCTTGTTGTTCAGCGCCTTGCGGAAGCCGGCCGCATCCTCGACCATGTGCTTGCGCAGCGCGCGCAGCCGCGGCGCGGGCGGCATGTACTCGCCGGCGCCGAACTGCAGCTGGCCGTCGCCGTTCAGCTGGAAGTAGAACGTCGGGCCGCCGGACTGGCTGGGGCGGCGCATGTCGTTCGGCGCGATCGCCGCCGAAAACGTCGTCTTGTACGGCCGCTTGTCGTGGGCAAAGCGCACGTCGCGGTTGATGCGGAAGATCGCCTTCTTCGGATTGCAGAACTTGACGGCCGGATCGATCTTGCCCAGCTCCTGGATCACGTTGGTGACCAGCGTGACGAATTCCTCGCGCAGGATGTCGTAGCGGGGCTTGTTCATGACGAACCAGGGACGGTTGTTATTCTCGGCCAGCTCCTGCAGGTAGCCGTTCAAATCTTTCAAATGCATCGATGGTTCTCGCTGTTCAGAAATATTGCCTGGAAAATGGGGTCTGTCCCCATTTTTTCAGCAATCTTTTTCGTGCTCATTTTCTTGATTATTTTTTCGCTTATTTTTTCGTCACTGGCCGCTTGCCCACCGTGACCGCCAGATCCGACTCGCGGTTCTTGCGCAGCACGCGCATGGTTGCCTTGCCGCCCGGTTCCAGCTGGGCGATCAGGTTCAACATCTCGTTCGTGTCCTTGACCGGCTTGCCGTCGACCTGCAGCAGGATGTCGCCCGGCTTCATGCCGGCCTTGTCGGCCGGGCCGTTGCGCACCACGCCGGCGATGATGGCGCCGCTGTCGCGCTGCAGGCCGAAGCTCTGCGCCAGTTCCGGCGTGATTTCCTGCGACTCCACGCCGATCCAGCCGCGCACCACGTGGCCGTTGCGGATGATCGATTCCATCACCGTCTTTGCCGTGCTGACGGGGATCGCGAAGCCGATGCCGACGGAGCCGCCCGTCTGCGAGTAAATCGCCGAGTTGATGCCGATCAGGTTGCCGTTCGTGTCGATCAGCGCGCCGCCGGAGTTGCCGAAGTTGATCGCCGCATCCGTCTGGATGAAGTTCTCGAAATGGTTGATGTGCAGGTTGTTGCGGCCCAGCGCGGAGATGATGCCCATCGTGACCGTCTGGCCCACGCCGAACGGGTTACCGATCGCCAGCACCACGTCGCCCACCTTGACCTGGTCGATGCGGCCCAGCACGATGGCCGGCAGGTTGTCCAGGCTGATCTTGATGACGGCCAGGTCGGTGTCCGGGTCGGTGCCCACCAGTTTGGCGGACGCCTTGCGGCCGTCGGCCAGCACCACGTCGATCTCGTCGGCTGCTTCCACCACGTGGAAATTGGTCAGGATGTAGCCGTCCGGGCTGACGATGACGCCCGAGCCCAGGCTGTTCTGGTCGTCGTCCTCCTCGTCGTCGCTTTCGCCGTTCCGTTCGCCCCGTTCGCCGAAGAAGCGCTTGAAGTACGGATCGCGCAGCAGCGGGTGCTGGCGGGGCAGCGCTTTCGACGTGAGGATGTTGACGACGGCCGGCATCGCCCGGTCCGCCGCGGTGCGGAACGAGTTGGCGGTGGGGGCCGGCGCCGCGATCATCGCGGTGGCCGGCTGCGCCGCCGTGCCCAGCTGCTGCACGGTGGCGGGACGCGCGGGCGGCCACTCGGGCCGCATCGCGGAATAGACAAAGTACAACGCGAGGACAACGGTCACCGCCTGTGCAAACAATAACCAGAGTCTTCGCATGGTTTCCTGCATGAGTGGGGGATTTCCCCCGTTATTTTTTCAGCGCGTCGCGGATCTCGCGCAGCAGCACGATGTCTTCCGCCGGCGGCGCCGGTTCCGCCGGTGCGGCCGGCGCTGCCGGTTCTTCCATCTTGCGGCGGGCCCGGTGGACCAGCTGCACCATCTGGAAGATCACGAACGCCAGGATCAGGAAGTTTAACAGGATGGTGAGGAAGTTCCCGTAGGCGAGGACGGCGCCCAGCTTCTGCGCTTCGGCCAGCGGCAGGGACGGGTCCTGGTGATTCAGCGGAATGTAGTAGTTGGCGAAGTCCAGCCCGCCGACCAGCATGCCCACCGGCGGCATGATGATGTCCTTCACGACCGAGTCGACGATCTTGCTGAACGCGGCGCCGATGATCACGCCGACCGCCAGGTCGATCACATTGCCCTTCATCGCGAATTGTTTGAATTCCTGCAACATTGCCATAGCCAAGCTCCTGCGTAAGTGAATGTCGAAGGATGATACTGTTTTTTCAATCATGCGCCAAAGTGGATCACCGTCAATAAGCCGGTTGGTCTATTGCTGATAGTCACTGAAAGGATTACGGTGCGATGCAACATGGGCGCAATTTTACTTATGCAACATTACGCTTTAATAAGTTATGGCATTCCCCTATAATTTAATGTTGCAAGATGGTCTGTTGCGCTTATCAAAGATTCGAATTTTATAAAGATTGGGGTTTGTATGAGCATTGAGAAGCAGGTCGATCCCAGCCGGCGAGGTCTGTTAGTCGCAACCGCCGCCGCCGGCGGCGTGGTAGGACTAGGCACCGCAGGCACATTGGTCAGTACGTTTCAACCTTCCGAACGCGCCAAGGCAGCCGGCGCACCCGTCGAAGTCGACATCACCACCTTGCAACCGGGCGAAATGCGCACCGTCGAATGGCGCGGCAAGCCGGTCTGGATCCTCAAGCGCACGCCGGAAATGGTGGCGTCGCTGAAGAAGACCGATGCCGAAGTGGCCGATCCGGATTCGGCCCGCAATCCCGACGAATTCACGCCCGAGTACTGCATCAACGAACACCGCTCGATCAAGCCCGAGATCCTCGTGGCGGTCGGCATCTGCACCCACCTCGGCTGTTCCCCTTCCACCAAGTTCACGCCCGGCCCGCAGCCTTCGCTGCCGGACAACTGGGAAGGCGGCTTCCTGTGCCCCTGCCACGGGTCGACCTTCGACATGGCCGGCCGCGTCTTCAAGAACAAGCCGGCGCCGGACAACCTGGTCGTACCCCGTCACATGTACCTGGGCGATAACAAGATCGTGATCGGTAAAGACGAAAAAGGCGAGGCATAACATGGCTGCATTCAAGGAAACCAAATTTCCGGCCGATGCGCCGGTCGCACAGAAGGCCGTCGGCTGGATCGACGACCGCTTCCCGCTGACCAAGCTGTGGGAAGACCAGTGGGGCAAATACTACGCCCCGAAAAACTTCAACTTCTGGTACATCTTCGGCTCGCTGGCCGCGTTCGTGCTGGTGCTGCAGATCGTCACCGGCATCTTCCTGACGATGCACTACAAGCCTGACGCGAACCTGGCGTTCGCGTCCGTCGAATACATCATGCGCGAAGTGCCGTGGGGCTGGCTGGTGCGCTACATGCACTCGACCGGCGCTTCGTCGTTCTTCATCATCGTCTACCTGCACATGACGCGGGGCCTGCTTTACGGCTCGTACCGCAAGCCGCGCGAGCTGGTGTGGCTGTTCGGTTTTGCGATCTTCCTGTGCCTGATGGCCGAGGCGTTCTTCGGCTACCTGCTGCCGTGGGGTCAGATGTCGTACTGGGGCGCGCAGGTGATCGTCAACCTGTTCGGCGCCATTCCGCTGATCGGCCCGGACCTGTCGCTGTGGATCCGCGGCGACTACGTGGTGTCCGACGCCACGCTGAACCGCTTCTTCGCGTTCCACGTGATCGCCATTCCGCTGGTGCTGCTGGGCCTGGTTGCCGCCCACCTGATCGCGCTGCACGAAGTGGGCTCGTCGAATCCGGACGGCATCGAGGTGAAAGAAAACCTGGGTCCGGACGGCCATCCCGTCGATTCGATTCCATCGCACCCGTATTACACGGTGCACGATATTTTCGGCGTGTCGATCTTCCTGCTGATTTTCTCGGCCGTGGTGTTCTTTGCGCCGGAAATGGGCGGTTATTTCCTCGAATATAACAACTTCCTGCCGGGCGATTCGCTGAAAACGCCGCTGCACATCGCGCCGACCTGGTACTTCACGCCGTTCTACTCGGTGCTGCGCGCCACGACGGCCGACTTCATGTGGGTGCTGATGGTGGCCGTGGCCGCCTACGTGAGCTTCCTGTGGCTGAAGTCGAAGCTGCAGTTCCGCACCAAGGCGATCATCGCCGTCATCGCCATCGTGGCGATCGTCGGCATGCTGCCGCAGGTGCTGGATGCGAAATTCTGGGGCGTCGTGTTCTTCGGCGGCTCGGTCGTCATCCTGGCGTTCCTGCCATGGCTGGATTATTCGCCGGTGAAATCGATCCGCTACCGTCCGAGCTGGCACAAGTACCTGTACGCCATGCTGGGCGTGGCGTTCGTCGTGCTGGGCTACCTGGGCACGCAGCCGCCGTCGGTGGTGGGCACGATCGTGTCGCAGGTGCTGACCTTGTACTACTTCGCGTTCTTCCTGCTGATGCCGTGGTGGAGTGCGGCGGGCGCCTTCAAGAAGGTCCCCGACCGTGTTGTCTTCCACGCGCATTGAGCCGATCGAATAGCAAAGGATACAAGATGAATTTCTCGAAAAAACTTCTCGCCCTGCTGGCGCTGGTGCCCGCACTGGCCCTGGCCAACGAGGGCGGCCACCCGCTGGACCGGGCGCCGGACCGGCTCCACAACATGGCGGCTTTGCAAAATGGCGCCAAGTTGTTCGTCAATTACTGCCTGAACTGTCATAATGCGTCTTCGATGCGTTATAACCGCCTGCGCGATCTCGGCCTGACGGAAGAGCAGATCAAGAACAATCTGCTGTTCACGGGCGAGAAAGTGGGCGAAATGATGACGACGGCCATGCCGGCCAAGGATGCCAAGGCCTGGTTCGGCGTGGTGCCGCCCGATCTGTCGGTGATCGCCCGTGCCAAGGCGGGACCGGCAGGCAGCGGTGCCGACTACCTGTATACTTACCTGCGCACCTTCTACAAGGACGAGACGCGGCCGACCGGTTTCAACAACATGGTGGTGCCGAACGTGGCGATGCCACACGTACTGTGGGAGCTGCAAGGGGTACAGCGTGCGAAAATGGTAGAAGAGAAGGATCCGCACGATGCCAGCAAGACGGTGCACAAGTTTGCCGGCTTCGAGCAGGTGACTCCTGGCACCATGAGCAAGCTGGACTTCGACACCGCGGTGGCGGATCTGGTCGGCTACATGGAATGGATGGCGGAACCCGCCCAGCAGACGCGCAAGCGTCTCGGCGTCTGGGTGCTGCTGTTCCTGACCGGCTTCGCCCTCCTGGCATGGCGCCTGAACGCGTCGTACTGGAAAGAAGTCAAATAACAGCGTGTGCCGGCCGGCTCCGATGGGGGCCGGCCGGCACGGATTTTTGCGCTGCCCGGCAGTCATGGGCAGCCCAACTGGGGTGAACCGCTTGCGGTCTCGCCCCCTTTGTTTCTAAGGAACTACCAAAATGATGGTTCTCTATTCGGGCACCACTTGCCCATTTTCCCAGCGCTGCCGCCTGGTCCTGTTCGAAAAGGGCATGGATTTCGAGGTGCGCGACGTCGACCTGTTCAACAAGCCGGAAGACATCTCGACGATGAATCCGTACGGCCAGGTGCCGATCCTCGTCGAACGCGAGTTGATCCTGTACGAATCGAACATCATCAACGAATACATCGACGAACGCTTCCCGCACCCGCAGCTGATGCCGGCCGACCCGCTGATGCGCGCCCGTGCCCGCCTGATGCTGTTCAACTTCGAGAAAGAGCTGTTCGTCCACGTGCACACGCTGGAAAGCGAGCGCAACAAGACGAACGACAAGAGCCACGACAAGGCCCGCGCCGAAATCCGCGACCGCCTGACGACGCTGGCACCGCTGTTCCTGAAGAACAAGTACATGCTGGGTGACGAGTTCTCGATGCTGGACGTGGCCGTCGCGCCGCTGCTGTGGCGCCTCGACCACTACGGCATCGAACTGTCGAAAACGGCCGCACCGCTGATGAAATACGCCGAACGCATCTTCTCGCGCCCGGCCTATATCGAAGCGCTGACGCCGTCCGAAAAAGTGATGCGTCGCTGATTATTTGCGCGTAAGCTCCTGAAGTTCCGGGGCGCGCCGCCCGCTCCATGCGCGGCGGCGCGCTTCGTTTGACACGGTTTGACTATGTCCGAAATTTCCACCAAGCCCTACATGCTGCGCGCCATTTACGAATGGTGCACCGACAGCGGCTACACGCCCTATCTGGCGGTCAAGGTCGACGGCTCGACCACCGTTCCGATGGAATACGTGAAGAAGGGCGAGATCGTCCTCAACATCAGCTTCGGCGCCACCTCCGGCCTGAAGATGGACAACGACAGTATCCGCTTCAACGCGCGCTTCGGCGGCGTGTCGCGGGAGATCTTCGTGCCCGTGAATAACGTGATGGCGATCTACGCCAACGAAAACGGCCAGGGCATGGCGTTCGAGCCGATGCTGGGCGCTTCCGCGCCGGCACCTGCGCCAGCGCCTTCGCCTGCACCCGCCGCGGTCGAGGCACCAGCCCCTGCGCTGGCGTCCGTTCCCCTGTCCGCCGCCCCGGCGCCCGCCGCGCGCAGCGACGAAGACGACGGCCCGGACGACGGCGGCGATGCCCCGAAGAAGGGCGGCCGGCCCACCCTGACGCGTATCAAATAGCGTATAATCCTGCTCGTCAAGATCACATCGCCGGCTTAGCTCATTTGGTAGAGCAGTTGATTTGTAATCATCAGGTGGCCAGTTCGAAACCGGCAGCCGGCACCAGAAATTAGCTTTGAAAACAATGCCTTAGACTTAAATCGTCTGGGGCATTTGTCTTTGTGAATCTTCAAGAGGTACACTTTAGGTACATCTACCGATCACAGAGGCTCAATGGCAACACTCGTTAAGACCGACGTAGGCACGTGCCATTATCCGCAAGCAGGGATGGCCCATCACTTCCAAGACTTTCCGCACCAAACGTGATGTCACGGATTGGGCGCGCAGCACCGAAGATGAGATGGTTCGCGGGGTGTACATCTCGCGGGTCGGTGCCGAGCGCCTTACCGTCAAGGATGCGCTGCAGCGGTATCTGAAGGAAGTCACGCCGACCAAGAAGCCGACCACGCAGCGCAGCGAGAAGATTACGGCCGAGCACTTGACGGGCTTCCTCGGCAAGTGCTCGATAGCAGCACTCTCACGACCTCGTGGCACCCTCTCGCGATCACCGCATCACAATCGGAAAGTCAAACAACACCGTGCGGGGCGAGCTGGCAATGCTGAGCAACCTCTTCACGACCGTGATGCATTAATGGGGACTTGGCCTCGCGCACAACTGCGTTGCCGCGATCCGCAAACCCAGCCCAGGCAAAGGCCGCGACCGCCGCCTGAATGCAGACGAAGAGAAGCGATTGCTGGAAGCCGTCGAGCAGTACAGCAATCCAATGTTGGGCTGGATCGTCCGTATCGCCATCGAGACCGGCATGCGCCAATCGGAGATTCTGAATTTGCGGAAGGCGCAGGTACACTTAGCATCCCGCGTCGCGCGCCTAACTGGCACCAAGAACAACTCCTCTCGCACCGTCCCGCTAACGGCGGCTGCCACTGCCGCGCTGAAGTCAGCCGTTGAAAATCCGCTACGCCCAAAGGACCGCGATTTGATCTTTTTCGGTAAACCAGACAAGGACGGCCAGCGTCGCCCATATCAATTTGCGAAGACTTGGGCAAGTATCAAGGAAGCGGTCGGGATTGACGATCTGCATTTCCATGATCTTCGCCACGAAGCCGTAAGCCGCTTGGTCCAAGGCGGCCTGAGCGATCAAGAGGTCGCATCCATTAGCGGTCACAAGTCGATGCAGATGCTTCGCCGTTACACCCACCTGCGCGGCGAGGATTTGGTTTCCAAACTCGACAAGCTAGGCAGGCGGACCGAGGTGACCGGCAAATCAACGATGGTCAACTAACTTGTACTAGTTCACACTTGACCCGACACAGGTGCCTGACAGACGACTGGCAGCACTCGCCCCATCGCGGAAATTTGCCCTTATTTAGCCTGAGCAATCAAGAAACATTTACTTTAACCGCTCGACTCTTACAGCGTGGGGAATGCCAGCCACTAACATTTTATAGCCGCCATTGTTAGTGATGGTTACTTCGGGCATATAGGAATAATGATAGTGATACCAGTATTCACACTGCTGCCAAACTTGACCATTTTCCAGTTTTACAACGGTATCTCCATCCCAGCCGCTAAACTCACCATCGATGCGTGATTTGATCATTTCGTCTCCGTGCATAAATCATTGAAAAGTCGTCCTCTCGTGACCGATTGCTACGTCACTCCTGTGCTGACTTATAATCTGGAAGCGACAACAAGTGTTTGTTCAAATTCTTCTCCAATCGTAAAGCACTGTGCTTCCACCGCAGCGCGCATGCCGATAATGCTAAATACTGCGCAAAAGTATATATGACAGCTGTGAGAACTAAAATCGCCCGCGCAACACCATCGCAAAAAAAGTCTTGAAGGGCAGCCCATGGGTGACCGTCCAGTAAATACTAAGTAAGCTGGTACCAATTCCGACAAAAGCCCCTAATGCGTTAGTTTGAATCTTCCTGAGGCGCTTGCGATGCTCGATGTAAAGAGAATCAGTCACGTCCGTTTCTTGATCAATCAAGGTTCGTTTCTGGTCGGCACCGGCCGCCTTTATTCGGCTGAAGCCTCAAGGTTCTTCAATTGCTCAACGAGGGTGGCGTATTTGGCTTCGTTGAGCCTAGCGCCCTTCAAGAGCTTCTGACGCCAGCTGATCCAGTTATTTTGAATGCCAGAGATAAGGATACCACTTTCGAACGGTTTGTCATCGTAGCCAAACTCAAATCTACATACGCTACACATTTCGAAGGAGGCACCGCCCTCCGCATAGTATAGTCGGTCGTGAAGTTCGCAACTTCCATACACGGGACAACACCAGGTGCCATTCGCATCCTGGGGCAACGAGATTTCTGAGCCATCAGGCAGGGTGGAAGAAATTTTTTCCATTTCCGTCAAATCGCGTTTGACAGTCCGCTTCTGGCCGGTAGCGGTCTCTCAGAGCTCTAACTCATCTGACAGTGCGTGTCAGGTCAAGTTGAACTAGTACAACTAATTAGATCAAGCACGGCCCATGGCAAAGTCGAATATACCGGCGCATGGCATTTGTCGAGCAATCGCATGCTGATAGCGTGATGGCGGGCCATTTGCGTGACTTGTCATAAGATTCTTGTGGGTGCAGTGGAACTGATTAAATGAATCTATTATCTATGCAGGCAGCTGTCGAAATTCTTGGCTGGCTTTTCGTCGCGCTTGCGATTGCCAAAGACCGCGCTAAGCCGAAGTGTCCGTCGGCGCCAGCTGCGCGTCGGAGTTGTGGCTTTAGATGAGTCGTTGTCGCGCTCTGCGCATCTACGCTGTCTGGCATCTACGCGGCCGTCCGAGGAAATGCGCTTTGGGCCGAGCTTGCGTTTGCCTGCTATGCGCTGGCTTGGTTGCGATTTGAGGTACGTTACGACGCGAGGAACATGGTCGCTGAGAAACGCGCAGGCCTACCCTCGGCACGGAGAACGACGTGAACGGCATTTTCACGTTTCTTACTGCGTCTATAGACAGCGCGCTATCGACCTACTTAACGACCGTCTCTACAAAACTTACAATATTCCTCGCGCCACTGGCGGCCTTGGCGCTCTCTATCCATTACACGCTTATGGGCATGGCGGTGTGCGTAGCGACACCGATGGCTCCATGCCTAAGCTGGCTTGGAGCTGCGCGAAGCACACCATGATATTCGCCATTGCCCTGAGCGCTGCCGGATATCAGACATGGGTTGTCCAATCCGTCTCTGCAATGACCTCGCTACTGGTACAAGCGGCATCGTCTAACGGCGCGACTACTCTTGCTGGCGCTCTTGATCAAATGGATGCGCAAGGCGGCGACTACGCGATGGTCGTGCTCGGCCACGGAATGACACTGATGCCTGTCGGTGGATACCTGGACATACTGGCCGGCATGGTCATCCTCGTTAGCAACCTTGTTCTGATGGCGCTTATCGGTGCATGGGGAATTCTCGCGAAAGTGGCCCTGACTTTCGTATTGGCCTTTGGCCCGCTCTTCATCTCGCTTCTGGCGTTTCAGCCGACTCAAAAGTTCTTCGACGCTTGGCTCGGCAAGGTGGTCAATTACATGCTTCTGACGACCTTCATGGCGGCAATCACAACCTTCGCGATGCGTATCGCCGGCAGCTTCGTTTCGCAAGTTGCTGCAAACACCGACACCAGCAATTTGCTGTCCGACGCTTTCGGCCTCGCTCTGCTCTCCATTACCCTCATCGTGCTCACTTGGCAAATGCCCAGCATCGCATCTGGCATTGCTGGTGGCGCAGCGGTGTCAGGAGCGGGCGGATGGGCGGCCGCCGCGATGGCGACCATGCGCGGCCGGGGAAGCTCGTCGGGCCATTCGACTCCACAGCGGGGTGGTGGCGAAGTCACGGGCAGCGGCGCTCCATTACCCGATGCTTCGCCTGAGTCGCCTGCCAAAGGGCGCACACCGGCATATAGACGAGCGACCTTGGATCGACTAGCGCGGCGTGACTAGCCCGTGTTCGCAATATTTCCCCAACTTACGCTACACTGCCCCTTCCACTTGACCTTGGAGATTCGATGATCCGCAAATCGGTCGTTGTCCTTGCCACTGCAGCAGCGCTGCTGACGGGCTGCCTTGTGCCTGAGAAGTTCGCCGCCAAAGCCAATTTCCAGCCCGACGGAAGTTACTCCTTCTCCTATGTTGGCACGGCTGTGCATGGAATGGCTGCGATGCAGATCGCCAAGACCGGTAAGCTCAATGCGAAGGACGATGCCGCGCTCGGACGCGAGGTCGCAAACATGAAGCGAAACCCGGACGTGCAATCCGTGAGCTACAAGGGCAATGGCAAATTCGATCTATCGTTGGAAGCGAAGCGCAAGACAGGGCAGCCACTAGAGCTGTTCAACATCGTGACCGTCAGAACCGGGAAGGATGGAGCTATCACCATCAGCTCGGCCGAGATAAATGAGAGTGGAAAGAAACAGCTCGCACAGCTTGGGATCAAGGTGGACGGCACGCTAGACGTGACGATCCCGAAGAACGCTGAGGTCATCTCCCACAATGCGACTAGCACGCCGACTTTCTTCGGCCTGGTCGGTACCTATTCTTGGAAGATAGGTAGCTTGCAGCAACGACCGGTGATGAAGTTCCGCTTGAAAGGATGAACCGCTTGCAGCTTCGACCGACAAGTCGTGAAGAGCGCGCTCACCACGTGGCGCAGATGAGGGGCAATTCCGCAATCGAAGGCATGTTGCCGGACGCGGATGATCTTGAACTTCAGCAATGTTACATTGATGGCCAAATCAGCATCAGCGAGATGCTGCAATATGCGCAGGGCTTTGCGCGCAAACCGGTCACCAAGTAGCGCGCGCAAGAGCTGGCAGCCATCCGCCCTGCGGATGTGGTTTGTCTACCGGCCTGCCAATCTCAAATTTGCTTCCAGAATGAAGGCCAAGTTCGCGCCCTGCGCGCCACGCAGCAGCCGGACTCTTGCGCGCAGGGCGCGCCGTCGGTGGCCACCAAGCGCTGTAGCCATCGTTAAGTCATTTGCAGACCATCATCACCATCATTTCCTGCTGACGACTGCCGGTCGCGAGGCGCGGCCGGTTCCTCATGCGCCATTGGGATGCACAATCCAGTGCGAACTGGCCAAACAAAAATCCTTGGTAATACCAAGCCAGGGCAGCGACAAATCTTGGTACACCAAGAACTGGATGCCGTTGTGGCCACCCGTCGCTGCGACAATCGCTGCCCAGGGTTGCCTGGAACTCTGAATGTATTGCAATGCACAATTCAATACGGTCGAACTGCAGGATTTCTTGGTAATACCAATACCAAGAATCCTGAGGAAATCTTAGTAGTGACGAGCCCACAAGGCAGGCAATCCTTGGTATTTCCAAGAAATCGATAGCGGTTGAGGCTAGTGCAGGATAGGCTCGCGCCGGGAAATCTCATACATCGAGATTGACTTGAATCCATATTTGCTTAATCATCAATTATCAACATGAAATCTTGGAGGGCTATGCTCCGGAGCCGCGCTAACTGACCTGAAGTGCCCCGTCGACATGTCCATCGGCATATGTCGACCAATAACTTGACATTTATTGCCAATCCCAACCTAACATTGAAGGAAGAAGTCGATGAAGTTGATCAAGGTGCGGGTTCAAAACTACCGCTCGGTCGAAGACAGCGAGACATTCGAAATTGGTGAACTCACATGTTTAGTTGGTAAGAATGAGGCTGGCAAGACAGCCATCCTCAGTGCGCTCCGGGCTCTGCGGCCATCGAAGTCCCAGGACTTCGAAATCGATGAAACCATTGACTACCCTCGCCGTTTCTCCACGCGATTTGATGAACGGCATCCTAGTGGCGAGGCTGAGGTCATACGGACATGGTGGAAGCTCGATGCCGCCGACATAGCAGCCGTAGAAGAGCGGTTCGGCCCTAGCGTTTTGAAGAGCGATTGCTTTCAGGTCCACTATGGATTTCGGTACGACGACGGCGGGCGGACTTGGGTAATCGAGGTCGATGAAGCGAAGTGTTTGGAATTTCTTTCAAGCAAGCATGCTCTTGATGCAACCGATCGGAATGCCTTGCACAACGTTTATGGCGGTCAAGAAGCTGAAAAAGCCCTTACAGGGCTGTCAGCGCCATCGACCAAACAGGCTGCGCTGCTGGAAGACATCAAGAAGGTGAGGAAGTCGCGCTTCACCCTGGGCGTTATTGACATCCTGGCGGCGCGTCAGCCGCGGTTCTTTTTTACTTCACATTTTGAGCGCATGGCCGGGATGGTATCGCTCAATCAGCTTCAAGAGGACAGGGAGCAAAACAAAGTTGGTGTCGGCGACAAGATTTTCCTGTCGTTCCTGGAGTATGCCGGGACGACTCTGGAAGAGCTCATTGGTTCCGATCGGCGCGAAGCGTTGAAGGCTAAATGCGAAGCGGCGAGCAACGAAATCACGGAGGAGATCTTCCAGTTCTGGAGCCAGAACAATGCCTTGGAAGTAGTTATCGAGATCGATTCCGGCAAGCCAAATGATTGTCCGCCATTTAACTCGGGGGTTGTCGCAGACATCCGTATCCGCAACACGAATCATAAGGCCACTTTGCCGCTCTCCGAGCGCAGCGCGGGCTTTGTCTGGTTCTTCTCGTTCCTTGCGCAGTTCAAGCAACTCAAAAAAACAGAAAGCAATGCGATCATTCTCTTGGATGAGCCAGGCCTGACTCTACACGGGAAGGCTCAGGGCGATTTGCTGCGATACATCGTTGAACGCCTCTTGCCAGACCACCAGGTAATCTTTACAACTCACTCGCCGTTCATGGTCCCGATGGACCGGTTGAGCGATGTGCGCATCGTCGAAGATGTCGTCCACTTCAACCCGAGGACCGGCAGGCGTGATCTGAAAGGTACGAAAGTCCACTCAGATGTCCTTGAGGTTAGCGATGACACGCTTTTTCCATTACAAGGGGCCCTTGGATACGAGGTAACGCAGTCAATGTTCATCGGCGCGCACACATTGCTAGTGGAGGGGCCGTCAGACATCCTCTACCTTCAAACTCTCTCGCAAGCGTTACGCAAGAGGAATCGCGAAGGCCTGGATCGCCGCTGGACTCTGTGCCCATCAGGCGGAATCGACAAGATCGCACCCTTCGTCCGCCTGTTCGGGGGAAATCACATTAACATTGCAGTTCTATCGGATGTGGCAAACTCAGATAAGAAGAAGATCGAGGCAGTGAAAAAAGAGCAAATCCTCAAGGCCGGCCACTTTTTCACAGCAGCTGACTTTGTCGACCAGCAGGAGGCGGATGTCGAGGATCTCTTCGATCCAGAGTTATTCACCGAAATTCTTAATGGTACATATAAGCCGCCAGCCGGCAAGGTGGTGACCAAGGCCGCTCTGTTGGCTGCCGCGGAGACTGAACGGATCGTTAAGAAGAGTGAAGCGCTGTTCAAGTTGATGCCACCGGACGTGGCGGAATTCGATCACTTCGCTCCTGCACGATGGCTGCTAGACAACCAACAAGTGCTTGATGGAGATGCGCCGGCCGTCCTCGCGACATTGGATAAGGCGGAAAAGGTCTTTGCTGCGTTCAATGCTTTGCTATCGTAGGCCCAAGGTGACGCGCGACCGCCCCGAACGGGCAGGGCCAGGTCCCGTCTAATGTCACATTAGTCAAATCAGCAGCGTCAGATGCTACAGAGTCAGTCGAGGTACAGTAAGGAGGCGCTGCAGCGGTATCTGAAGGAAGTCACGCCGACCAAGAAGCCGACCACGCAGCGCAGCGAGAAGATCACGGCTGAGCACTTGGCGGGTTTTCTCGGCAAGTACTCGATGGCAGCGCTCTCAAACGACCTGTTCGCGTACTATCGCGATCATCGTATTGCTGCTGGCAAGTCGAACAACACCGAGAGCCGCAGTCGCTGTGGTGGACCAGGGCGTCGCTGCGCTCGGGCTGACAGTCGTACAGTGGCTGCTCCAAGGCGTCGAGCACGAAGTCGGGTCCGCATCGGGCTACTCACGCGCCAACCCACGATCCGCCGAGCGAAGACGTCGATGACGAAGGCGACGTACACGAAGCCCTGCCATGTGGAGACGTAGGTGAAATCACTCACCCACAGCTGGTTCGGCCGCTGTGCCTTGAACTGACGGTTGACGCGGTCGAGCGGGCACGGGGGCTTTCGCGTCCGGGACCGTGGTGCGCACGACCTTGCCGTGCATGACGCCACGCAGTCCGGCGCTCTGCATCAGCCGCTCCACCGTGCAGCGCGCCACATCAGTATCCTCACGGCACAGCTGTCGCCACACCTTGTTGGCGCCGTAGACCTGCAAGTTCGCCTGCCAGACGCGCTCGATTTCAGCACTCGACACCTCATCTCGCTGCACCCTTTCGCACTGCAGCGCAGGGTTACGCTGCTGCGCTGCATGACGCAAGTAGCCCGACGGCGCGACCTGCATGACGCGGCAGATCAGCTCGACGCCGTAGACAGTAGACATGGCGGTGCTTGTCGATGAACGCTCTTACGACTTGAAGCGGCGGTCGAGCTCCGCCTGGGCGAAAAACGCGCTCGCCAAGCGCAGAATCTCGTTGGCCTTGCGCAGCTCACGGTTCTCTCGCTCCAGCGCTTTGATGCGCTCCTGCTCGGCGCTGCTCAGGCCCGCACGCCGGCCCGTATCGGTTTCCTGCTGGCGAACCCACCGGCGCAGCGTCACAGGCGTATAGCCGATCTTGCCGGCTATCGACGTGATTGCTGCCCACTGCGATGGATACTCGCTGCCAGCTTCTCCCACCATGCGCACAGCGCACTCGATGACTTCAGGGGAATATTTGGGTTGCTTCTTCATAGCCCCATTCTCTCAAACAATGGAGCCTCCTCAAAATCCGGGGCGGTTCAGAAAACCAGGGGCGTGTGTTCTCACTTCAAGCAGAATCAATGAGTCAGGCTTTCGAGCGTGCCTGTGAACCGCACAGAGCAAATATCACCGGCTTACGCTTCCATGACATGCGTCACGAGGCGATCAGCCGACTATTTAAGAAAGGTCTAAATGTTATGGGGGCGGCAACTACAGGCCATAAGACGTTAGATATGTTGAAACGCTACACCCATTTACGCGCGCCGAAGATCTAGCAAAGAAACTAAATTAATAGCCTTCTTTTTCCATCTCAGTTTTATCAAGAGCAGCCAAGATTTTCAGCTTTAACTCTTCGCCGTAGTCTTCTTCATAAATTAAACAGCACAATATCTCTCTCAACAATTCACGATCGATTACATTGTCCGCCACCCATACCGCGACGTTCTCCGTCTCAATGATAAATCTTTTAACTACATGACCAAATCCATTCAGTTGAAGGAAGTATGCACTTAACGCGATACAAGAACGCTTGTTCCCATCTGAAAATGCATGGTTCTTGTTGATTGAATAGAATAAATGCGTAATCTTGTCCTCTAGCTCTGGATAGTAAAGCTCGTTTTGTATCATCTGTAATGGGCTTTCCAGCAATCCTTCATTCTCCATACCTGACCGCCCCCCGGAGTTAGCGATTATCCAGTCGTGTACTGCAATTGCATGCGACTTATCAAAGTAAAAAAATATGTCGGCCATCTTTTAGCGATCCTTAAGCCGCTTGAATACCTCCAGCGTCTCTGGATCGGCTAACTGCTGCTCTAAAGATTTGCTTGCCTCGCCTAAGAATCTTTCGAAATCACCTTCGGGAACAGTTTGAATGTACGCCTCTAATTTTTCGTGAAGAGCATCACGGAAACCTTTATCTCGACTAGCCATCTTAGTTCGAGCGTCTTCGATTATTGGTTTAAGGTAAGGATTCCTCTCTGCCCCCTCCAACATCGCGTCAACCTCGGCAGGTAACAGTTTCCTACCTAGTGAACCAAATTTCTCTTTCATCTCGTACGCCAAACCGTTTTCAATGCTGGCGATTGCCTTAAGGACTTCGGAGTACAATGTATCTCGCAAATTATCGTTTGTGGCAAGTTTTAAGATTCTCTTATACTCACTAGCGTTCTCGCGAAACACAAGTTGATAAATCTTATTAGTATATACGCCGAATTTCATTGGCCCCATTTCTAAGTAATTCGACAGGGCTTCGGTGAACATTTTTCGATAGTTAAACTCTTGATAAGCCGCAGGTAAGTATTCGCGGTCTCGCTGATTGATATATTTTGTGTGGCCACCGGATCGCTCAGCCATCACGTCGATGACAATGTCTAGAATTCGGCTACGCATGACTCTAGCGGCATCACTTTCAGTTAACAACATTGCAAAATTTAAAGTTGCCCTAAAGGAAAAAACGCCAAGTTGAGAGAGGGTACCGTAATTTGTTATGGTATCCCCTACTAAGTCCTTGAATTCTTTAAGTTTTTTCCCCTTTAGTACAGTGTAACCGTTAGCTTTTAACTCATCCCCATATGCGGACAAGTACTTTTCGATGGTACTTTCACTGACAGAGAAGATCGTAGCCAGCTGATGCTTGGTAAAAATTACTTCGCCTGCGTACTGAATCCCTGGAAGCGCTAAGTGGTCCTGTACTTTTTGACAAGCGTAGCGATTGTTGAGAACGTTCTGTCGATCGTTGTGGGATGCTGTCAGGTCATGTGCCATTTTTCTCTGTAAGTAACACTTAGGGAAGTTTCATGGTATCTCTCAAAGCGGAAAAGAGCTAGGAGTCTGCGCGGCAGAAGCTTAAAGATGTCGTCTGATGGGCGAGCTTGCTAACGGCGGTGACTTACGCGCGTTCGGCACGGCCCAGGCAACGCCTGATAAAGTGCCATAAGGCCACCTTGAAAACCTCTGCTGAGATGCCTGCGGCTGAGTAAAATCTGATAGCGGCCAAGCCAGCGAGTGCCGTCATGATGAAGCCCCGGATTAGTCTGTTTGCGGAGCAGGAGGGTGAGGACCGACGCGCAAAGCTGGGTGATCCGTTGGTCGGCTTGGTCGAGCACGTGGATTTCGATGCGCTGGCGGCGCGCATCGATGCCGCCGCGCCCTTTGCGCGCCAAGGGCGGCCGTCCGCCGTATCCGACAGTCTTGATGATCAAGATCCTGGTGCTGTAACGGCTCTACAACCTGGCCGACGACGCGCTGCAGTACCAGTTGCTGGACCGACGTGGCTTCCTACGTTTCCTGGATCTGACCGAGAGCAGCGGCATCCCCGATGCCAAGACGATCTGGCTGTTCCGCGACCGTCTGGCGCAGGCTGGCGTAGGCAATCAGGTGTTCGAGCAGGTTCAGCAGCAGCAGCTGTCGCAGGGCTACCTGGCGCGCTGCGGACAGATCGTCGACGCCTCGCTGGTACAGGCGTCGGTCCAGCGCAACAAGGAGGAGCCGAGACGGTCAAGGAAGGGACGATGCCGCTAGGCTGGAAACCGCACAAGAGAGCGCGAAAGGATGTCGATGCGATGCCAAGTGGACCAGAAAGCACGGCAAGAATCATTTCGGATACAACTGCATGCCAGTGTGGACAAGCGCTGCAAGCTGATCCGCAAGATCGCCATCACGCATGCTGCCGTGGCCGACACTACTATCTTCGAGGAATTGCTCGACCTGAGCAACACGAGTCGGGATGTCTATGCCGACCGGGGATATCCCAGCATTGAACGCGAAGCCAGCTTGAGCAAGCCGGCTGGCGCGCGCATATCAGCGGGGCGGCCAAGCGACCAAAGGCATTTCCGACACGCAGAAACGGCGCAACCGCGCGATTGCTACGCTGCGCGCCCGTGTCGAGCATGTGTTTTGGCGCCCTGGCCCAGATGGGTGGCAAACTGGTGCGCTGTCTCGAAATCGTACGCACCACGTTCGTCTTGCAGTTGAAGGTCGTCAGTTACAACTTCAAGCGCCTTGTCTTTTTGAAAGAACGCGGCCTGGCGCCGTTCTAAACAGCAGTTTGGAAGCCTGGAGCTGCCAAGCCCAAGATGTGCGCGCTTTGAAAACACGCTGCTGAGGCAATGCTAGAACACGAAATGAGTTGCGGTTGGCGTTGCTCACACCGAATGGGGGTTATTTGAGGTGGCCCTATGCCGATGGTGAAGAACGTCGGCTACGAATGCCGGCGCAAGGCGCTTGAGCTGGACTTTGCGCACCGCGCCGGCCAGGCCGAGGCCGGCTAATTCAGCGGGCCGGCCTCGGCACGTGCTTTACCCACGCAGCGCCGACGCCGGCAGCCGGTTACTCAATTTGAATAGCCGCCAGGCACTTCGCCCCGACGACGACGACAGATCGCCTCGACGGCCCGCGTGTTTCGACTCCTTGAACGGCCTCCAAGACGGCCAGTTCTCCGATCTGTTGGCAGTACATCTAGAAATTTCCTTCACTCTCGACGGGTACAGTAGAGGTACAGTCACAAGTTTTCAGGGTTTTCGGAAAATTCCGCTAACTTACTGACAACGAACTACTTTCACTTGCGCTCCGTTACGGTATAATTCTCTTAATAATCAAAGGCATACTGTCTTCTCAGCTAATTTGTAATCATCAGGTGGCCAGTTCGAAACCGGCAGCCGGCACCAGGATAAAAGCCCAGCCTATTGGTTGGGCTTTTTCTTTTGTTCCCCGATTTCCCCCCTTTTAAGATCAGACCGGCCAGACGGCTGCGGTCGCAGATTTGCCTCGATAATTGTTTAATTTCTTTGAGGAAACTTCACAAAATCGTAGAATATCGCTTTGAAAAATGTGAAGCCGCTGCCTGGGGCAGTGCGTTATTTTCATTGGTCTCCAGTGCAAGACGCGGGCAAGTGAAAAAACGCCAGCTTTTATTCATCACCAACCTTATTTCAGCGATGCAGATGTCGAACCAGCCAGGAATGTCGAAGTTATTAGCGGCCAGCGTGCTGTCCGCCGCAGTGGCGGCCGGAATCACCTATTTGGCGGTCAAACCGCAGGATCCTGAAAGCGCCAAGGCGCAGCAAGCCCGGGATCAGGAAAAACTGCAGTCGCGGAACGAGAAAGCCGTCGACAAGACAGTAACGAATCCGCTGCTCGCCCGGCAGTTCAAGAAGAGCAATGTCATCGTCAAGCCGCAGGTGCTCGATTCCGGCGAGACGGCGATCGCCATGAGTCGCTCAGGAAATTCGTACATCGTCGTCGAACCCAATGATTTCAGGTCTTCCAGGAACGTCCATTACACTGCGTGGAAATACATGGTGTTCAAGGATGAAATGCGTGGCACGGTGAGCCGGACGGCAACGATCGGCAACCTGATCGAATATACCGGCAACATGAGCGAACCTTTCATGCTGACGCTGAATATCCGCTGCGAAGATAGCGACAATCGCTGCGAGATGTACTTCGGGTCGCAATTCGCTTTCGATCCGATCGTCACGGGGATAGTCAATCGCACCGAGTTCAATATCCAGCTGGACGATCGGAACCTCGAGAAATTCGCGCTGGACCTGGGCGACAAGTATCAGTACGCGATTGCGCAAAACAATCTGTATCGCTACCTGTACGACAATCTGGCATCGGCGAAGAAGCTGCGCGTCGAGCTCTGGTCGGGCGGCAATGCGCAGGTCGAGTTTGACCTGTCCGGCTTCGACTGGAAGAAGTTCAATGCGCTGACCTTCGAGACGTCCAGCAGCAAGGTGAAGATGTAGCAGGCCCCCCTATACCGACTACCACCTCAAAAGCCGGTAAAATGACAATCCGCGGGAACAGCAAGTTCCCGCCCCCTGGGTCAGCCAACGTTCCAAAGCCAGCCTGTCAACGGTAGCCGCCGCGCTCCTGGTCTGGATATTTGTGCTGACACGTTATTACCGAGAACTGTTGAATTTCCTGGCGCGGGCGGTCCATGACCGCCACGAGGCAGCCGATCTGGCGCAGGAAAGCTACCTGCGCGTGCTGGCCCTGCAGAAGTCCGGCGAGGCCATCCAGGAACCGCGCGCGCTGCTGTACCGGACGGCGCGCAATCTCGTCATCGACCAGTACCGCCGCAGCGGCGTGCGCGATCAGGTCGTGGCGCCCGATGCGGACATCGAACACGATCTGCTGGCCGGCCCGGCAGCCTGCGAGCCGGAGACGGCCGCGATGTCGGCGCAATCGGTGGACGCCATGCTGGCAACCATCGGCGCCTTGCCGCTGCGCTGTCGCGAAGCGTTCATCCTCCACAAGTTCGATGGCCTGTCCCAGGCTGCCGTGGCGCAGCAGATGGAGATATCCGTCACGATGGTCGAGCGCCACATCAAGACGGCCATGGCCGCCTGCCGCCGTTGCCAGCAGCAGCTGGACGACGCTGCCCCCACCGAAAAGCATCCAAGCGCATGAAAATTTCCCGAGCCTCCGCAGCCGGCCAGGTTGGGTTTTTGCCGTCTCGCGCGTCTACTTCGTTATGCCCGTGAATCCCACATGACCCCAGGCCAGCCATCCCATTCCGCCGCCGGCGACCTGCATGAACAGGCGCTGGACTGGTTCGTCCGCCGGCAGCGCCCGCTCTCGGCCGACGAGGCGCAGCAATTCCAGGCCTGGCTCGATGCGGACCCCGCGCATGCCGCAGCGCTCGAACAGTGGGGCACCGACTGGAACCGCCTCGACGCCTTGCCGGCCACCGGCATCGAACGACTCAAGCGCCAGCTGGCAGCCGACAAAGCCCGCGCGACGCCAGCCTCGCCAGCGCGCCGCCACTGGCTGGCCGCCCTGGCACCGAAGGCGGGGCTGGCCGGCCTGGCGCTGTCCACTTCCGGCGGCGGCTGGCTGGCGTGGCAATACTTTCAGAGCCAGCCGCAGTACGCGGAAAACTTCGCCACCGCGCGCGGCGAGCAGCAGGAAGTCACGCTGCCGGACGGCAGCCTGCTGCGGCTCGATACCGATACGCGCATCGCGGTCACGCTGTACCGCGAGCGGCGCGAAGTGCGGCTGCTCGACGGCCAGGCGGTCTTCCACGTGCACGGCGATGCGGCGCGGCCGTTCGACGTGCTGGCCGGCACCACGCGCGTGACCGTCGTCGGCACCCGCTTCTCGGTGCGCCACACGCCCGGCATCGACGGTGCCGCCGGCGTCCAGGTGGCAGTCGAGGAGGGCCGGGTGCGCGTGACCGGCGACTCACGCATCGAACTGGGCGCCGGCCAGCAACTGGCTGTCGACTCATCCGGCCGCCTGGGCCGTGTGGAGCGCGTGGCCGATGCCGGTATCGCCCCATGGCGCGACGGCCGCATCAATTTCGACGACACGCCGCTGGCCCGTGTGCTGGCCGAATTCGAACGTTATGGCCGCACCGGCCTCGTCGTGCGGGCGCCGGACGTGGCGGCGCTGGGCGTGACGGGCACCTTCGATCCCCGGCATCCCGAGAACTTCGCACGCGTGCTGCCGAAGGTGCTGCCGGTGGAGTTGCGTCGCAATGGCGGCGCGACGGAAATCGTCGCCCGCCACTGAATCCAGAAAATTTTAACGGAAGGGGTTGGGGTTTTCGATTGTCGCGCGTCTACATGAGAAGGATTCTTGTTTACACTTCCCTGGAGATTGCATGCCCCGTTTCAGTTCCCACCTCGTCCCGCTTGCCGCGGCCGTCGCCCTCGCATTCGTTCCGGCCGCTGCTTACGCCCAGGCCGCGGTTGCCGTTGACATCAACATCGGTGCCCAGCCGCTGGCACGGGCGCTCGACGCGCTGGCGCGCCAGACCCGGCTCGAACTGATGGTGCAACCGGCGCTGGTGGCCGGCAAGACCGCGCCGGCAGTGTCCGGCCGCATGACGGCGCGCGATGCGCTGCAGATGCTGCTGTCCGGCAGCGGCCTGGCGGCCGACATCGACGGCACGATGGTAACGATCCGCCCGATGGCGCGCGACGATGCCGCGGCGCAGACGATGGCGCCGGTGACGGTGGCGGCGGAACAGCTGCGCAGCGCCACCACCGAAGGCAGCGGCACCTACACGGCCAGCGCGGTCACGGTGGGCAAGGGCGAACAGGCGCTGAAGGACATTCCCCAATCGATCAGCGTGGTCACCCGCCAGCTGCTCGACGAGCAGGTGCTGACCACCGTCTACGACGCGCTGGCCAGCACCACCGGCATGACGCTGCAGCAAAGCCCGCAGGGCGGCAAGTACATCTACGCGCGCGGCTTCGACCTGACCACCGTGCAGTACGACGGCGTCCCGCTGAACCGCGGCATGTACGGCCGCGCCAGCAATTTCAGCGGCGGCACGGCGATGTACGACCGCGTCGAGGTGCTGCGCGGTGCGGCCGGCCTGCTGCAGGGCAGCGGCAATCCGGGCGGCGCGATCAACCTGGTGCGCAAGCGGCCGCTGGAAGCGGATGCCACCACCGTGATGGCCCGCGCCGGCTCGTGGGACAACTACGGCGCGCAGGTCGACGCCAGCCGCGTGCTGAACGCGGAAGGCACGCTGCGCGGCCGCGTGGTGGCCGACTACGAGGACAAGCATTCCTTCATCGACCACATCGACCGCCGCAGTCCGACGTTCTACGGCACGCTCGAATACGACCTGTCGCCGCGGACGCAGATCAACGTCGGCG